>JBDRDH010000100.1:0-4577 GCA_043820985.1 Planctomycetota bacterium | reverse complement strand
CAGAACAGTTCTGGAGCCTGTCCGGCGTGGAAACGATTCTGGCCTTGCGTGCCCTGTGGCTCTCCCAGGACGGCCGCTGGACCCGTTACTGGGACACCCGCCCCGCCTACACAAAGGCCGCCTAAAGTGTCACGCACCCGAGCATGTCGGTATCGGCAACTGCTGCTTGACAACAGCCGGCAAAGAAGGATAGCTTGCGACAGGCTTGGTAGCGAGGTGCGCGATGGAAGTCCGGATGGACTTGGCGAAGATCATTATCTCCGAAACACGCGATCAGCAACTGATCATCCTGCGTGAACGGAACGGTCCGCGCACGCTGCCGATCGTGATTGGCCTGACCGAAGCGCTGGCGATCGATCGCCGCGTGAAGGGCATGCAGCTCATGCGGCCCATGACGCATGATTTACTGGCCAACGCGATCGAGGCCCTCTCGGCGGAACTGGAAAAAATCGTCATCAACAACCTGCAAGACCACACGTTCTACGCCAAACTGGTCATCCGCTCGCACGGCGAACTGGTGGAGGTCGACAGCCGGCCCTCGGACGCGATTGCGTTGGGCGTCGCCACGGAGGTGCCGATTTACGTTGACGAGCACGTCCTGAACGAAGTGGAGTCTTGACGGCGCGACCTGTGACGGCGGCCTTGGGGTCATCCATGCACATAGGACACGCAATGTCGGCCAGGGCCATTGCACATCGGTTTTTAGCGCGGTGGACGTTCTGGCTGCTGGCGGTCAGTGTCTGGGTAGTGCCCGGCTGCACATGGGTTACCTACCTGGGGACGGATCCGCGCGGGAGCGAAGGTGGTCGGACATATTATGTGGGCGGCGCGGGGCCGTTTGGGCACGTGGGCACCATCGACGTGCCGACCGGCTTGCGGCGGAGTGGTTACCGAGGCTCCATCGAAGTATTCGGCTGGCAAGGGACGCTGCCCAGCACGGTGCGCGATCAGGTGGACAGCAATCGGAACAGACAGCAGGCCCGGCGGCTGGCCGGGCGTATCGCGGATTACCTGCGGCAGTATCCCGGTTGCCCGGTAAACATCATCGCCTTGTCGGCTGGTACGGGCGTGGCCACGTGGGCGCTGGAAGCTCTGCCGGAGGAATGCCGCGTCGGGACGGTGATCTTCCTGGGCAGCAGCCTGTCGCGCGAGTATGATTTGTCCAGGGCATTACAACGGATCGATGAGCGCCTGTATAACTATTATTCCCCCGACGATCCGGTGTTACGCTATGCCCTGCCGCTGGCCGGCTCTGTCGACCGGGAAACCCGCGGGCGGAACATCGCGGGCTTGTTTGGTTTTGAATTGCCGGCGGAGGCGGATGCCGCGACGCACGCCCTGTACGCCGAGCGGCTGGTAAACCGGCCGTACCACAAACGTTATCGCCAATACGGTTATCGCGGGATGCACACTGATGCGACCTCGCCAGAGTTCGTGCACATAGTACTTTCACCCTTGCTGATGAGGGGGCCGCGAGATGCCCAGCCCGCGGCTCCTTGACGCGGGCTCGTCGGCGATGGAAAGTGCCACTGGCCGATCGGGAGTTGACCCATTGGCGCACGGTCGGATAATGGCCGCTGTGGGGTTATGGATAATATGTAACTGTTAGCCGAGAGGTTGTTATGCCGGATTTCACGGAACAGTTTGTCGAGTTGATCAAGTCAACCTCGACGGATCTCTCACCTGATGTTGAAAGTGCGCTGCAATCCGCCCTGGCGCGGGAAACGAAAGGTTCCGCGGCGGAAGGGGCGCTTAAGACGATTCTGGAGAACACACACCTTTCGCGGGAGACCGGCCGGCCGATCTGCCAGGACACGGGCACGCCGAACTTCCATATCTGGCATCCGGAAGGCGTTTCACATCGCGCGCTTACCGCGCAGATCAAAGGCGCGCTACGTATCGCGACCGAGCAGGCTTATCTACGACCCAATGCGGTCGCGGCCCTGTCGGGTAAAAACTCCGGTGACAACACGGGTGTCGACTTCCCCACGCTTCATTTTCATGAGTGGGAGCGCGACTACATCCGGGTCGGCCTGATGCTCAAAGGCGGCGGCTCGGAGAATTGCGGGGCCCAGTACAGCATTCCATCGGCTGAGTTTGCCGCTAGCCGGGACATTAAGGGTGTGCGGAAGGCCGTGCTCGACGCGGCGTACAAGGCGCAGGGTTTCGGTTGCGCGCCCGGCATCCTGGGCGTGGGGATCGGTGGCGATCGCGGCACCAGCATGATCAAGGGCAAGGAGCAGCTCTTCCGCCCGCTGGGTGACAGCAATCCCGATCCGGAGTTGGACAAGCTGGAGAAACAGCTATACCGCGAGATCAACGAGCTGGGCATCGGTCCGATGGGCTTCGGCGGGAAGACGACCGTGCTGGGTGTCAAGCTGGCGGAGTTGCACCGCCTGCCGGCGTCGTTCTTCGTGTCGATCGCCTACATGTGCTGGGCGGATCGGCGGAAGATGATGACGATCAAGAATGGAAAGGTAGAAATCAGCGCCCCCTAAACGGGTGAATTATCCGAGCCCGGAGCGCAAGAATCAGAGCCCAAAGCGTCAGCGCCGGGCCAGTAATCAGAACCCAAAGCGTCAGCGCCGGGCCAGTAATCAGAACCCTAAGCGTCAGCGCCGGGCCGTTAAGCCCGACAATTTACGGAGAAATGCCAACATGCCCACCAAACTCACCGTCCCCATTACCGAAGAACAAATCCGTGCCCTGAAGATTGGCGACCAGGTTCTGCTCGATGGCGTGATTTTTACCGGGCGCGACGCCGCCCATAAGTACATGATTGATAACTTCGTGAAGGGCAACTGCCCGGATTCCGAGCAGGGGATGTACGAGCTTCTCAAGCAGGGGCTGGCCGGCGGGGTGATCTACCATTGCGGACCGGTGGTCAAGAAAATTGTGGGACCGGTTTCCAACCGGTCAGACGAGGTCAAATACGAGTTCGTCGCCGCTGGTCCGACCACCAGTATCCGCGAGGAGCCCTACCAGGGTGACGTGATCCGGCACTTCGGCTTGCGGGCCGTGATCGGCAAGGGCGGCATGCGCGAGAAGACGCTGAAGGCCTGCCAGGAATGTGGGGCGGTGTACCTGCACGCCATCGGCGGGGCCGCCACGCTGATCGCCGAGAGCTGCAAGGAAGTCCTCGACGTGCACAAACTCGACTTCGGCGTGCCGGAGGCGCTCTGGCAGATCCGCGTCGAGGATTTCCCCTGCGTGGTAACAATGGATTCGCACGGCCAGAGTTTGCACAAGAAGGTGCAGGCGGACTCGAAGAAGAAGCTGGCGGAGTTGCTAGCGGGGTGAATGCCCTAATGGCACGAGTAGGATTTCAGCCGTCCCTGACGGGACTGGGATTTGTTTAGGGCGCACTTACCCAGCACTCCGTACTGGGCTACGATCAGGCGTCCCTGGCGGGACTGGATTTAATGCAGAGCACGCTTACCCGGCACTCCGTACCGGGCTACGATCAGGCGTCCCTGGCGGGACTGTGATTATGAGGATTACCGCTTCTTTACAGTTGCGGCTCTGATTGGTTGGTTCTGATTCCAAGCGATGAATCCGCCCTGAAAGGGCGCAGGCACATGGCCACGGGTGGAGCACAGCGCAACCCGTGGAAAGGATACGCAGCACCCTATGATTCCGCCCCGAGGGGGCGGGGGAGTGGTTCATCCCCGCGGTTGTACGCGCCAGATGAGCCGCCTAGCATGTTTGAGGTAATCACCTTGGGAGAAAGCCATGTCTGAGCCGCCATCAGAGTCGCCGCCGGAGGTTGTGCCGCTGGATTATGCGGTCGTTACGCGTCCGCCGCGGCGGGGGCTGGCGATTGCGGCGCTGGTGCTGGGGATTTTGGCGTGTGTGTTTGTATGGTGGCGCGTTGCAACGGGGTTCGGGTTAGGACTGGCAGGCTTGATTCTCGGGATCATCGCATTGACCAGAATCAGCCTTGAGCCGCAGCGCTACGGCGGCAAGGGAATGGCAATCGGCGGAATAATCAGTTCCATTTTTGGACTGCTGATCGCACCCATACTGTTTCTGGCGTTCATACTGCCGTTTTTGGACCGCACCAGCGAGTTGGCCAAGCGGGCAGTCGACGCTTCGAACTTACGTGCCGTGGGGCGGGCAACGCGGATCTACGCCTATGACAATGGCGGGACGTATCCATCCGATCTGCCAATGCTCGTGGCGCAGGGAACTCTGGCGCCCGAGCAACTCATCAATCCATCGTCAGGGAACGTTATACCAGCGTGTGACTACTACTATGTTGTCGGCCCTTGGAACGACGAGGCGTCCACAGACTGGATAGTCGCGTACTCCGACCCGGTCTATCACAACGGCGCGGGGGCAAATATCCTGTACATTGACGGGCGTGTGGAGTTTCTCAAGGAACCGACATTCTCCACGGAACTAAAGTGCTTCATGGAAGAGTATGAAAAAGCGTGTGGCGAACCGCCGGTGGTGATTGGGCCCAAGTGAGGCGGATCGCGCGCGACTGAGCTCATGTATGGATGGCACTGGTAGGCAAGCTACCAGTGGCACCCACAGCACGCGCTGTTTCGAGCCGTTGGATTAGTGTTTGACTT
>JBDRDH010000099.1:0-14703 GCA_043820985.1 Planctomycetota bacterium | reverse complement strand
GAGAAGAAATGGGGATAAGTACAATTAGGCGTCAAGGCATGCCCGCGCTGGCGCTTGGGCATGGCACGCAACGTCGTCATAACCAGTCATGGATCGGCCGCACATGTTTGGCGAACTCTGACGTCGGCATGTTCACCGTGCCCCACTTGGGTGAGCGCACGCGCGCGTGCAGCCGGTACTCATCCACTGGCACCCCAGCGAAGACGTAACGCTGCTCGCGGTGTTCGTGCATGACTTCCGGCGGCGGCTCGGCGACCGGGTCCAGCCAATAGGCGAAAACCAGCAGCCCACCGAAACCCGTGCCGAAAACTTCCTGCCATTGCAGCAGGCCGTCTAAATCCTCTTGCGTAACCCAATTTTCCCAGGCCGGCCGGCTGTGATGCTTGCGTTTGATCCAACGCCGCCCCTTGATGTCCACCAGCCAGTTGGTCTGGCCGCTGGAATAAACGATGAAGTCGAAGCTCTTGAGCTTGGCATCACGAAAGCTGGCCTTCTTGGCTTCATCCACCAGGATAAAGGGAATCTGCCGTGCCCGCAGATAGTGCTCAAACGCAGCTTCGTAGTGAATGTGACCCTTCAAACCATGCTCCCCGTCTCACCTTGCAGCAATCTTGCCACTAAATAACCGGATTCTCCGGCGACCGGCCGGCCAGTACCGCGATAACATTCTCCGTCGCCATGCGGGCCATCTGCTGGCGTGTGCTGGTCGTGGCGCTGCCCAGGTGTGGTAGCAACACGACGTTTGGCAATTCCGCCAGCCCGGGCGCCAGGCGCGGCTCGTGCTCATAGACGTCGAATCCGGCGCCGGCAATCTGCCCGTCTCGCAATGCTTCCACCAAGGCCGCTTCATCCACAATCTGACCGCGGGCGGTATTAATCAAGATCGCGGTCGGTTTCATCGTCTGTAGTTGTGCGGCGCCGATCAAATGATGGTGCTCGGGCGCCATCGGGATATGTAATGACAATACATCCGACTCGGCCAACAGACGCTCCAGGTCTACCCGTGTGGCATCGACTTGTTCCTCAAGGGGCAAGTTCGCATTCGAATCCGTATACAGCACTCGCATGTCAAAACCGAGCGAACGCCGGGCCACGGCGGACCCGATCCGCCCGGCTCCCAGGATGCCCAAAGTGGCCCCTGACAATTGCAATCCGAGCAACTGCATTGGTGACCAGCCTCGCCAGCGACCATTTCGCACCATCTGATCACCCGGCACGACATGCCGGGCGGTCGCCAGGATCAAAGTCCAGGCCAGATCCGCGGTCGCGTCAGTCAGCACTCCGGGTGTGTTAGTCACCCGAATACCGCGCTGCTGACAAGCTTGCAGATCGACATTGTCATAACCGACCGCGTAGTTGGCCACGACCTTCAGCGTCGGCCCGGCCGCCTTCAGCGCTTCATCGTCAATGCGATCGCTCAACATTGTGATCAGACCGGCGGCCCCGTGGATCAACCGCAGAAACTCTTCACGATCTGGCGGATCGTCATGGTCGTGGATTTCCGTCGTATACCCGGCTTCTTTCAACAACTCGGCCGCCACGGACGGCATTCGGCGCGTCAGTACAACTCGTGCGCTGCCCATCAGCCTCTTCCTCAATAAACCTCGGCGTGATTCACTCTCTGACCCCCCTCATATCGCACGCCGCGCCACGCCGCAAGTCCGCGGAGATCCTACTCGGATCGTGTATCCGTGTCGCCCAATGCTGCGACGAGCACATCCCGCATCTGTCCCAAAAAACGCGCGCGGCTGAATTTTTGCATGTCGGCGTGCATCGCCGCCGGATCGAAGGTCAACGATTCTACCTGCTCCATTGCCGCGGCCAGTGCAGCAGGAATTTGCTCTTTGAAGAGCACCCCGGTTCGCCGGTCGGTAACGGTCTCCGTCGCCCCGCCGACGGCATACGCCACCACCGGGCAACCATGCGCCATGGCCTCCACCGGCACGATCCCGAAATCCTCTTCCCCTGGAAACAGCAATGCCCGCGCCCGACGATAATGCGCGCTGATCGCCTCGGCCTGCTGCCAGCCGCACCATTCCACTAACGGCCCGGCTACGGATCGCAAGCGCGCGACATCCGGTCCCTCGCCAATAACCACCAGGCGCCGCCCCAGCTTCGCGCAAGCGGCGATGGCCAGATCTAAGCGCTTATACGGCACGTGATAGCCGACACACAGGTAATAGTCCCCACGCGGCTCACTCGTTGGCTCGGTGGGTATCTCCACCGGCGGATGAACGACCACGGACTCGCGACCATAGTGCCGCCGAATGCGTTCGGCGACGTGCCTGGAGTTGGCCACGAACTGATCGACGCGCTGCGCGGCCCGGTAATCCGCCCGCCGAATACGCGCCGTTGTGATCCCCCATAGTGGGCGCAACGGTAGCGGCAGTGTTGCCCGATACTCGCGGGCGATCTCCGGTTCCCAGGCATAACGCACCGGCGAATGACAGTAACAAACCACCTTGCTGTGGGCATGGGGCGTCATCGCCTTGGCAATGGCGGCATCCGAGCAGACCACCAGATCCGCGGGCGGCAGCTTCATCCGCCGAGCCGCCATGGGCATCAACGGCAGCAGCTTCGGATAATGTCGCCGACCACCGGGGATCTTTTGCAAAAACGAAGTTACGATTCGCGCCGAGTTCTGGCCCCACCAGCGCAAGGCTTCGTTGTCCAACTCGTTGAAGCCCGCCGGATCATGGACCAGGGTATACAATGGGCAGTCCGGCAGCAGCTCGCAGAGCGCCTCCAGCACCTTCTCGCCCCCACGCGGGCGCACCAGCCAATGATGTGTCAGCACGGCGGAACACTGGAGGGGCTTGATCGCCAAAGCGCGTTTATCCGTATCGGGCGGCATACACTCTCTCATTCGACAGCCCGCATATTAGCTGGGCACCGAGAGGAGTGCGAATTGCAGCGTCCGGGCGCTGGACCGGACGTCAACGTGAACCAGCACCTAGGGACGAAATTTCAAACGACGGGAGAAATCGGAATGTCCACAATCTAGTGTAAGTAGGGTGTTTACCCTATTGATTTTGGGGAACGCCAAAGTATGGTTATCGGGGCAGGTATTAGGCTAGCTTGGAGCGGTGAGGGGTCTCAGCTGGCCATATCGCTGGGCGATTGCCCCACTTCAGGAGGACATCATGTTGCTTCCTGTGTTGACCGTGCTGCTGTTGTCCGGGCAGGCCTCACCCCACAAACCACCGGCCTTGTTGGCTTTTGAGCGCGCCCGGTGCCAGATCTATAATGCGGACATATTGTGCGAGGTGTTCTCGGACGTGCGGGCAGCCCCTAATTTCCAGCGGGCTATCATTTCCAACAACGACGTAGCCAACTTCTTTGAGGGCACCGCCGATGGCGTGACGAGTTATACCGAGGATGGACGTCCTGTTCATGGCCGTCACCTGCGACGCTTGCGCACTGATGAGGGCGACTGGGGATACCATGTGGGCCTTCCGCAAATGGGCAAGACCATTGGGGAGGCACACGAGAGTCTCAAGGGAACGTATCTGGATTATCGATGTATAGGGATGCGTGCCCGCGTCGCCTTGTTCTCTTCACCGGACCAGGTGCTCTCTGACGGCACACGCTCGCCACGCGAATACACGCAGGAGGCGCTGGACGATGGGACCTACCGGGTCGAGGCGCGCACAACTGAGAACGGAGTCATGAGAGCCGAGGTCTGGTACATCGATCCCCGCATCGGCTGGAACGCTACCCGTTGTGAGAGCCTGCGAGATGGCCGGGTGGTGTCCGCCTGCACATCGGCGTACCAGGAGTACGATGGAGTGTGGTTCCCATCCCACTGCTTGTATACCAGTAGCACCGGAAAAATCAACGGATCGGTGCGCGTACTCGAGGCCACCATCAACTCTCCACAAATCCCCGAGAGCCTGTCGCCGGAGATCATCGGATTGGTTGGCGGTATGGAGGTTGTAGTTACCGACGGCACGAAGCTTGAAAGGACAATCTGGGACGCGGACCGCCAAACGCTGGTGAGTACGGCTGAGATTCGCAACGTACACATAGACCCGAAGTTACGAGAGATATACGACATTGGGCGGGCCGAGAACGAGGCGGCTCGCATGGGTCCGCCGGAGGCTCCGGCGGAGAGAGCGCATCAGCCGGTTCCACTCGGCACGGTCGAACCGGCCCCGACGCTCGCGGAGCGCGAACTCGCTCTGGATGCGTGGGACAAGTACACGCAGGACTTCATACTCAGGTACGGCCTCAATAACGATCAGCAGCACAAGGCGTATCGGCTGTTGCTGCGCTGCAAGACCGCGCGCGACAAGCACCTGCGTAAAATCAAAGCTCAGAACCCGGCCAAACTCAATGCCCAGCAGCTTGCCAAACTCTACGAGCCAGTGACGGAGATTTTCGAGAAACGGTTGAAACCCGGCTTGATGAAAATCCCCACGCGTGCCCAGCGCCAAGCTGTGGAGCATCCGGCTGATCAGCGTCCCAGCGTAAAACCCACAACCCGGCCGGCGAAAGCTCGGCCATAACGCAAACACCGACCGCGCGACGAGAATTGCCAGCCCGCTAGTCGGAAGCAATGCAGTACAGGTACTCGTGTCCGCGCAAGTACAGTTCCTTACCGACGATCACCGGTGAAGCGTCGAAGGTATCATCCAGCTTATTGTTGGCCAGCACTTCGAACTTGGGACCATGCTTGAGTACCACAGTGGTCCCATCACGGCCGACAACATACACGCGCCCCGCCGCGCCGACCGGGGAAGCATATACCTCGCTAATTTCGGGCAGCCGCTCCCGGCCGTAATGCTCCTGGCCATTACGCGCGTCAAGGCACGTGATGATGCCCTTGTTGACCGAGAGAAAATACAGCGCGTTATCGTACAGCAGTGGCGACGGCACGTACGGCGTGCCCTTGTCGTGTTTCCACAACACTGCTTCAGTGTCAGTGATATCACCGCGCGCCCCGGCCAACTTGATCGCCAGTACAGCGCTTCCGCGGAAGCCGCTCATCGCATAAAGCACGCCATCAGCGTATACCGGTGACGGGATCACGTTCTGCGTCATGCCACTACAACGCCAGAGCGATTTGCCCGTGGCCAACTCGTAACTCTGGATGAACCTGGCCGCGCTGGTGATCACCTGCGGCTGGCCATCAACTTCGACCACCAGCGGAGTGGCCCAACTGGTAATTTCATCCCGCGCCACTTTCCAGAGTTCCTTGCCCGTGTTCTTGTCGAGGGCCACGATAAACGAGTCACCCTCGTGATCCCAGTTGATGACGATGGTGTCGCCGTATAGCGCCGGCGAACTGCCTTCGCCGAAGCCGCGCCGGGTCTGCATCTCACCGAAGTCCTTCTGCCACTTCAACTCACCCTGCATATCGAGACAATAGAGCCCGCGCGAGCCGTAATAAGCGTACAGGTGCTCACCGTCGGTGATCGCGGAGTTCGAGGCCTGACTGGCGTCGCGATGGCCGGCTTCGTGTGGTACCCCCTGGCAAAGTGTGCGCTCCCAGGCCACTGCCCCCGTGTCCCGGTCGAGTGCCAGCACGCGGAACTCATGGATGTTAGTAGGCACGCGCTGGGGTTCCGGAGGTCCTCCCGGGCGTCCTTCTCTTCGGCGTCCCGGTGGTCCTTCACGCCGCTCCGGGGCTGGTGGCTCTGCCGTCGCCTGCTCAGTTATCCCAGAGGGGCGCTGATCGGTTTCGACCGCGGTCTGCACGTAGATGTACTTACCCCAGACAATTGGCGTGGCATGTCCCTTGCCCGGTATCCGTGTCTTCCAGCGGATATTTAACTCTTCATTCCACTTGCTCGGCGGATCGCCGTGCGGCGCCACACCGGTGGCGGCGGGACCACGCCATTGTGACCAGAGGTGTTCCGTGTCTTCCGTGGGATTGCCGGAGATGACACCTGCTGGCAGACAAGTGCACAACATGAGGACTGCGAGGGTTCTCTTCATAGAATTGCTCTCCATAGGTTGGCGGGAGTCTAGCGTCATCCGGGATGCATGGCTACTGCTGCCCAGAATGACAGGTCGCGACGGGAAGGTTATGGGTCGCACGGGTGCGAGCCCGTGGCCAGATCACTGACGGCGAACAGGATCTCGGGTTATAGGACGACGCCCAGGCCGGCAACGATCTCGTGGCGCGCTTGTAGCCATCTCCGGGTCATTTACCCGCAGGAGTGCTCAGGTTTACAGGTCGCAACTTAATTACGACCTGTCATGGCACGATAACCAGACTAGATACTAACCCCAGGACACCCTTCCGAGATGGCTGGCCGAGTTAGTCAGCAGCCCGGCCCGGCGGTCATGGAAGGGTGAATGCGTCCTCGGATTGAAACGCCATGTGTTCACAACCCGCATAGTCCCTGATGAGTTACTTCTGAGCGGATATTGCAGGGAAAACAGATAGGTACGCTGCTCAATGGAGCGTGGACATACCAGCTAACTTGTCAATCTTTGAGATGCGGATGAGTTGGTTCAACAAACGGCCAGAGTGTCATATGTCAGCTCAGGAAACAGCCCAGGCGATTGATGGACTGGTAGAGGCCATTGCTGTCACCCTGGATCGCGACGATCTCGGGCGGTTGGCACGCATGCATTCCTTATGCCAGATCCTGTCTGAATCCGAACAGCCAGCCGACCCCGCTGTCCGTCAAGCACTCCGGAGTCTGGCGGATGTGCTGACGATGGCGCTGGAAGGTTTGATCCTGGCCGAGGCAGTATACCCTGATGAAGCCCTCGCACTGATTCCTGATGGTGTGGCCCTGCTGCGGACCGCGTATCAAGGCCAGCAGATGGACGCCACTGATCTGGAGCGGCGGATCAGGGAATATGTGACTGGCGCGGGTGATTCGGGGACGACCCGGCCCGCCGGTAACATTGAATCCGAGATCTCTGACACAGCTTCAACCGAGCCATCAACAACACCATCCGAAATAATCCGTGACCAGCCACCAGCCATTGCCGCTGAACCGACAATTGCCCCCCTAGAGTTACGCCAAGTGACTGAAACATTGGCTACTCTGGATGCACCGGCGGCGGAGACCGCCAATGATGAGTCCTATCAGAGTGAGCCCTTACGGATCGATCTGGACGAATGCGAACATCTGCAGGGCTTTATCGAGGAAAGCACCGAGCACATGGACGCGATTGAAGCGGCCCTGCTCGAGGTGGAACAGGCGCCCGCCGACACCAGCAAGATCAACGAGCTGTTTCGACCGTTCCACACGATCAAGGGCATCGCGGGCTTTTTGAATCTGCGCGATATCAATCGGCTGACCCACGAAGTCGAGACGATTCTGGACATGGGGCGCAAAAACGAGCTGGCCATTACCTCGAGTACGATTGACCGTATCTTTACCGCTGTCGACGTGGTTAAGAACCAGATTAGTGCCATCCAGGCTTACCTGGCCAATCCGCGGGATGATGTCTGCCCGCAACCTGACATCGTTATTATCATGGAACAACTGCGCGCTATCGCGCGTGGTAAACCTCTACAGCCGGTTCAGCAGTGCGGTTCACCAGCGGACTCCGTGACTCCCATGGTGGGTTCCATCCTGGTGGCTAACGAGGCGGCTACACGCCGGGAGATCGAGCAGGCCCTGGAGATCCAGTCCAAAGAGCCGCCGCCCGGACGTAAGGTCGGCGAGATCCTGGTGCGGGAAGGCGCGGTTTCCAACAAACAGGTCGACAGCGCCCTGGTACAACAGACTATGGGCAAAGTGGCCGAGCAGACGATCCGGGTCGACACCAGCCGCCTGGACCTGCTGGTGGACGCGGTCGGGGAACTGGTCATTGCCCAGACCATGGTCAGCCTGAGCGATGGTGTTGATAACAACACCAAGCTGTCTCGGGACATTTCGCAGGTCACCAAGATCGTGCGCGATGTCCAGGAAACAGTCATGAACATGCGCATGGTGCCAATCGGTGCTACTTTCCAGCGGATGAAGCGCCTCGTCCGCGACGTCGCCCGCAAAGCCGACAAAAACGTGGAACTGCACATCAATGGCGAAGACACCGAACTCGATAAGACGGTCATCCAGCAGATGTCGGATCCGCTGGTCCATATGATCCGCAACGCGATCGACCACGGTATTGAATCACCCGAACAACGCCGCCGGGCGGGCAAGCCGGAGATTGGCCACGTTTACCTGGATGCCCGTCACCAGGGTGATTGCATCGTGATTGAAATTTGTGACGATGGCCAGGGACTCGATCGTGAAGTGCTGATCGCCAAGGGTATCGAGCGGGGCCTGATCCAGCCGCACGACCAATTGACGGATGCCCAGGCCTATGCCCTGATTATTCAGCCCGGTTTTTCCACTGCCGCCCAGATCACCGACATCTCCGGCCGGGGCGTCGGCATGGACGTGGTCAAGCGCAACATCGAGCAGTTGCGTGGCACGATCGAGATTCAGTCGGAAAAGGGCGCCGGTACGACTTTTACAATCAGCCTGCCGCTAACCTTGGCCATCATCGATGGCATGCTGGTACGAGTGGGCTCTGAGCGCCTGATTGTCCCCACCATCCTCATCGAGCAATCCCTGCAACCCTCGCCCAAGCAGATCGCCACGGTGCAGCAGCGGGGCGAGTTGTTGCAGGTGCGCGGCGAGCTGTGTCCACTTATCCAGCTCGGCGAGCTATTCGGCTATTCAAGCCGCATCGATCCTTGTGCGACTCTCGTCGTCATCGTGCACTGCGGAGGCCAAAAGGTTGGCCTGGTGGTCGATGAGTTGATTGGCCAGCAGCAGGTAGTCATCAAGTCGTTGGCCGAGAGTTTTAAGTGTGTCGGTGGAATCTCCGGTGCCGCCATCCTGGGGGATGGGCGGGTTGGCCTGATTCTGGAACCCGCCGGTTTGCTGATGATGCATAATCGGCATCGGTCTGGCTCCCCCAAGGATGCCAACCGTGGTGACAAGACCTCTGTAAGTGGGGAGCCATCTTTGTCGGATAAAGGTGGATTACGTGGTGAGCGCGCCTCTGGGGACCGAGTGGCTGTTGTTGAGACAGTAGTTTAGGAGCGAGTGCGATGGAGACTACGGTAAACGTGAGTGAAAACCGTGTTGATATTCGCGGCGACAAGTACCTGACCTTCAGCCTGGCCGACGAAGAGTACGGCCTGGAGATTCTAAAAGTTCGCGAGATCATTGGAATCATGGACATTACCGCCGTGCCCCAGATGCCTAACTTCGTCAAGGGCGTCATCAATTTGCGTGGCAAGGTGATCCCGGTAATTGATCTGCGGCTGAAGTTT
Organism: Planctomycetota bacterium; assembly: GCA_043820985.1. Classification (GTDB taxonomy): domain Bacteria; phylum Planctomycetota; class Phycisphaerae; order UBA1845; family Fen-1342; genus JAAYXS01. Next base: position 5,465 of record JBDRDH010000099.1, on the reverse strand, counting down.
GGTTTGGATCCCGCGGAGTACACCGAAGAAACTTGTATTGTGGTGGTCGACGTTGGCACGCTGATGGGCATCATCGTCGATACGGTGCAGGAAGTGCTGGACATCGACGGTAACCAGATAGATCCCCCGCCCCCGTTGGGAGCCGACGTCGATACCAGTTTCGTCCTGGGTATGGGCAAGGTCAAGGATGACGTCAAGATCCTGCTCGACATCATAAAAGTGATGAACACCGATGAACTCCAGCGGGTACGGGAGTCACTGGATTCTGTAGTGTAATGTGCTGGCGGCCGCCCTGGTCCGATCGGGACTATGGTCACCTGAATTGCTGGGCTGATCTCGTTATCGATGGCCGCCTTGACGGGCGACCATAACTTCAAAGGATATCGATGGCCGCGGTTATCGTTGATATCGCCGACATGGCGGCCTCCAAGGATCCCGCGTGCGAGCTGGTGACGTATTCACTCGGAAGCTGTATCGGACTGGCGATCTGGGATCCGGTCACCAAAGTGGGAGGCATGCTGCATTACATGCTGCCCGAAGCCGCTTTGTCACCGGAAAAAGCTAAAAGCAATCCGGCGATGTTTTGTGACACCGGTGTACCCCGGCTTTTCCGGGCAGTCTATGAGCTGGGTGGCACGAAAAATCGTCTGATTGTCAAGGTCGCCGGCGGCTCGCAACTGCTGGATAACGCCGACATATTTAACATCGGCAAGCGTAATTACATCGCGCTGCGGAAGATCTTCTGGAAGAATGGCGTGATGATTGATAGCGAGGACGTTGGCGGATCCATCAGCCGGACACTGCGTCTCAATGTTGGAACCGGGAAACTCACGATCAAGACACGTAGCGGGGAGGCGGTACTATGAGTACTTGCACCATTGATCGCATCATTGAAAAGGTCAACAAACTGCCGCGCTTGCCGGATACGGCTCTGCGGCTCGTCAACGTCATCAATGATCCCGACAGCTCGATGCAAACGGTGGTTGACACCATCCGCTATGACCATACGGTGACCGCGGAAGCGTTACGCCTGTGCAATTCAGCGTATTACGGCCTCGCTCGTCAGGTGGATTCGATCGACGACGCCGTGTGTCTGCTGGGAACCTCCAAGGTGATGCAACTGGTTATGTCGGTCTATGTGCAGGACACCCTCTCCCAGCCCCAGGCCGGCTATGGTCTGGCAAAAGGCGACCTCTGGGATCACTCGATAATGGTGGCCCTGGCCTGTCGCTTGTTATCCGAACAGATGGCGCCCGCCCAACAGGGGCTCTTGTTTACCACGGGTTTGCTGCATGACATTGGCAAGCTGGTGCTCAGTGAACATGTTGCACTCGCGTATTCCGAGATTATCCGCCGGGTGACGGAGGAGGGGGCCTCTTTCCTCGAGGCCGAGCAGGACATTCTGGGATTCTCGCATCCGCAAGTCGGCGCGCGGCTGGCCGAAGCCTGGAGTCTGCCGGAGAGTATCACGCGCTGTATTTGTTACCACCACGATCCCAACCATTTTGAAGAACCCGATCTGGCCCTCGATATAGTTTATCTGGCGGATGCCATCTGTTTGACTATCGGTGTCGGCAATGGCACTGCCGACGGCCTGGCATATCGGGCTTATCCGGATGTGATCAATCGTCGGGGATTAACTCGCGTGGATCTGGAATTGATTGGTGCCGATGTGATCGTTGAACTCAAGTCGATTCGTGACATGTTCGCCGCCAACAAGTAGGACAATGGATATGGCTGCCAATATCCTGATAGTTGACGACTCGGCCACCATGCGGCGCATGATCAAGCGTACGCTCGGCATGTGTGGGCTGGACATCGCCGAAGTCCATGAAGCCTCGAACGGTATCGAAGCTCTGGCACGGATGGATGAACATGCCATTCATGCCGTGCTGCTTGACATCAACATGCCGGTTATGGGCGGGGTCAAGCTGGTGGAGCGCATCCATGACGATCCGCGTCTGAAGGAAGTGCCCATAATAATTGCATCCACGGAAGGCAGTGAGACCCGTATTGCCCAATTAATGGAAGCCGGTGCCCGTGCTTACATCCGCAAGCCCTTCCATCCCGAGCAGCTACGCGATATCCTGGCCCCCATCCTCGGGACCAGGCCGGAGACCGCCGTCTCATCCGATGACAAATTCTCGTTCTGAGGTTGCCCACTACCCTTGATCATCTCCCCACATTAGTCTTGTGTTCGTTTGCTTTTCAACGCACTTAAGGCTGGCGCTCGTTCGCTGGTCGCGACTCCAGTGTTCCCACCGTGGCGCGCGTTGGTGAGCGCTCGAGGAAATCCGTGATGCGCTCCATCAACTCCTGGTCGTGATCTTCACGAATGTTGAGGTGCCCCGCGCCGGGGGCCGACCAGAACTCCTTGGGTTCGGCGGCGGCCTCGTAGAGCTCGCGCCCCAGCTCCGGAAAACAGACTTCATCCGCCCCCGCCACGATCACCAGCAGCGGCCGCGGTGCTATCTCCGCGATCACATTGACCGGATCATACCCGGCGGAGACCGTCAGCGCCGCGAGGCCATTAGCCACCCATTGCGAGAAGACCAACTGTCGCACAACCCGGGCCGCGATCCGTCGATACCCGCTGAAAGGCGACTCCAAGACCACGGCATCGATCTCGGGCCGCTCGGCGGCGACCACGGCCGCCACCGCCCCGCCCAGTGATTGCCCGTAAACGAACAGGGGCTGGCCCCGAACATCCGCGCGGCTCAGGGCGTAATCCACCGCCGCGTGCCCATCAAGAATCGTGCCGGCGCGCGTCACCTTGCCTTCCGACTCGCCGTAGCCGCGATAGTCAAACATCAGCACGTTGTAGCCACGATGTGGCAGCCATTCCACGAGCAACAAGTGCCCGCTGATATTGGCGGCATTGCCATGAAAATGAATGATCGTCCCGCGCGCCGGTCGGGCCGCCGGCAGAAACCAGCCATTCAGCGTCAGGCTGTCCGAGGTGCTGAAGCGCACCGCTTCATGCTCCAGCCCGTAGGTCTGCGGAAGCTGGTATATCGTGTTGTTCGGATAGTAGAACCAGCCGTCGAATCCCACTAGCAATGGATATCCGATCAGGATTGCCAGGACCGTCAGACGCACGGTCCACTTGAATCGTCGCCAGCGAGTTTGTCGCCTGCGCCGGCCCGCGGCCTCAACCGCTTCGTCAGGTTGCGGGGTATGCCGCTGATCTTCCGCGGCCAAGCGTGCCTCCCATGGTATTCTATCAGTAACCAATGATTCTGATGAAACCGTCAATATCATACGAGTTGACCAGGCCGTCGCCATTCATGTCGCCCTGCACGACTCGATCGAGCTCGGGATATTGCTCGTCATATGCGTCGGGATCACCAATCGCCAGGAGGAACGGATCAATATCGTACGCATTCGGGTAACCGTCGCCGTTCATGTCGCCGAGCATGCCGACCGCCAGCGTCCACACGCCGCGCCCTTGCGTGCAGGCGATCAACCGGCCGCGCGCGGGTTGCAGTCGCAGGTCGATCACGGGCGTGTTGGGCAATCCCGTTCCCAGGCGGTGCCAGGATTCACCATCGTCGATCGAACGATATAGCCCCACTTCGGCGCCGACGTAGATCACTGGATGACGTCCACGTACATCCACCGCCAATACATTGACCGGCATATCGGGGAAGTTCGCGTCCAGCGCTTCCCAGCTCTGGCCACCGTCGCTTGTCCGGCGGATCTGCGTCTCTCCAAAGCTGGCGACGGCCTGGTAAACCGTCAGCGGATCGGTCGGGTGCACGAACAGCTCACGCGTGACCCGTGGCCAGCCGGGCACGTTCTCGGCGATCAATACGAAGTTCTGCCCGCCATCGTCCGAACGCAGAATACGGCCATCGTTCGTCGCGGCATATACGATGTTCGAGTCGGATGGCGCTATGGCCAGCGCTCGAATCGCCGCGCTGCCGCCCCCGGTCAGATCATCACTATAGGGGGTCCAGCTCGAGCCGCGATTGTTGCTGATGTAGATGCGGTGCGTGGCATACAGCATGCGGTTGGAGTTGGCCGGATCGATCAGATACGGCGGTAGGAAGCAGTTGCGATCGTTCACGTCAATGCCCGTACTGGACTGCGTGAAACTGCCGCCGCCGATGGTCGAGCGATACAGGTTCCCGGTGCCTTGGAACTCGGCGAAGACATAGGCCGGGTTGTTTTGATCCAACTGTGTCCAACCGCCGTCGCCACCCAGTGCCAGAATCCAGTATTCCGTCGGTATGCGCCGGCAGGTGCCGTTATCCTGTACACCGACGAACATTATCTTGTCGTCTGTCGGGTGAGTCGAGAGGCCGGCGTAACACTGAATCACGCCCAGACCCTCGTTATGCGTGGTCCAACTGCTACCCGAATCGGTTGAACGGTGTACCCCGCCGTCGTCACCAACCACCAGCCGACCACTGGCATCCCAGGTCACTGCGTGCATATCGACGTGTGGCGTCGTGACGTTGCTCCAATTGGCGCCGGCATTGGTCGAGCGCCACAGCGTGACACCGCCCATGAAAACCAGGTCGGCATTACTCGGATGAACTCCGATCACCGACAGGTACCAACCATAAGTCGCTTGGATGCTGCTGCTCAGGGGGATCTCGGTCCAGGTGTCGCCACCGTCATCGCTGCGGTAAGCCCCAATCAAATATGCCTCTCCCCCCGACTCGTTGGATTGATGCGTGAGCATGGCATACACGCGCGTGGACAATGACGGGGCCACTGCCACGCTGATGCGCCCCAACTCCGTATCCGGCAGACCACCGGCCAGCTTGGTCCAACTGTCGCCCCCGTCGGTACTGCGGTAAATCCCGTTATCTGGTGAACCAAAGATGCGCCCGATACCGGCGAACAGTGTTGCCGGTGTGTTGACGTCGATGCTCAGGTCAGTCGCCGACAACGCCGGCAAACCGTTCGTCAAGTGTGTCCAGCTCACCCCCCCATCCTCGGAGCGGAAAACGCCCAGCGAACCGGTGGCGTTGGGGTGACCTTTGGCCGCCGCCAACTCCGGAAAACCACCCGCCCGCGTGATCGAGGCATACAACCTTAGTGGATTGGTCGGATCAATTATAAGCTTCGAGAAACAGCGCCCGGCAAATACATCGCTGGCCAGCACTTCCCACGTATCTCCGCCATCGCTGGATTTATAAACGCCCTCTCCGAAGCGACTGTGATTGGCGTAATTCGCCTCGCCCGTGCCGGCGTAGATTATCGCTTCGTTCGTCGGATCAACGGCCAGCGCGCCAATCGCCGTCGTCGGCAGGAACTGGGTAACTGGTGTCCACGAGGTCCCGCCATCGACGGTTCGCCAGACTCCGCCATCTGCCCCGGCCACAAAGTAGAGGGCGGGATCAGTCGGACTACAGGCAATCGCGGATACGCGGCCGGTGTGGTGGCCGTTGACTATTGGCGCCGGGCCCAATTCAACCCAGTCCAAAGCCTGTACCGTCCCGCACGTCAACAAG
>JBDRDH010000098.1:0-32712 GCA_043820985.1 Planctomycetota bacterium | reverse complement strand
GCGGGCCTGCTCAGTCAGTGGTCCGAGATGCTGTGTTCCGATAACTCCGGGCAGACCGGCTAGCTTACAGCGGAACCGACCAGCGTCGCCGGTGGGTTGTGAGCCGAAGACGTCCAATGCGACTCGTAAACCGCGTTGTTTGACTGCTTCGGCCAGGGCCGCTTCTTCCAGCACGGTTGGATGACCCACATGCACCAAGGCCGCGCCTGGGCGCATATTCTCGAGGAACTCTGTATCCACGAGCGCCTGGTGTTCGCCGCATTCCTCGAGTGGCTGAACGGCAACGATATCGCTCTGGCGGGCCAGTTCGCGCGGCCCGTTGACGAAGCGTAAATTACCGCATGTCGGCGTATCACTGGCGGCTACGGGACACCAAACTGCCACTTGCATACCAAGAGCTACCGCTCGTTCGGCAACCCGTTGGCCGATCGAATTGAAACCCAGAATACCGAGAGTTCGCCCATATAAGCCCTTCGCGTCACCGAACTCATGACGAATCCAGCGTTGCTCGTGGAGGGCATTGGTATTTTCCACGATTCCGCGGTCGAGTGCGATCATCAGCCCGATCGTCAGCTCGGCGACCGCGATGGCGTGCTGGTCCGGGCAATGCGAGACAAAAATTCCCTGGGCCGAGGCGGTTTCCAGGGCGATATCACCAGGGCCGGGACCCGCGCGGACGATCATCTGGAGCATGTCGCCCCGTGCGATGACTTCCGGTGATACGCGTTTCGCGTCAACGATCAGGATTCCGACGCCAGTGATGGCCTCGCGAAATTGCTCGGAACGCAGATCGGGCTCATAGCCCACCTCGGATCCAAGAGTACGCAGCCGTTCGAGAGCGAAGTCCGGCAACGCACATGCGACGAGGATTTTCATGGCTGTTTCCTCACAGGGTGGTCAGCAACCACCCGCGCTCACGTCCAGGTCAATATTAGAATGGTAAGCCTGTCATTCAACAATTCCTGATTGCCCTTTTGATGCCGGCCAGTCTGATATGCCGCCCACGGTGGCGGTGCCCCCACGATTGAACTTGCCGACCTTCAAGTAGACTTTCGTGCCTTTTTGCCGTGGCTTGAGGAGCTGCCGCGGTTGCTGGGGGCAAAGGCGCGCTCGATAAAGTCTGTGTCCACATTCCCCTCGACGTAGTCAGCGTGCTCCATGATCGCTTGATGGAGCGGAATCGTGGTTTTCAGCGGCTGGATTATAAATTCCTCCAAGGCCCGGCGCATGGCGTTGATTGCTTCGCCGCGTGTCGGTCGATGTACCAGCAGCTTGGCTATCAGCGAGTCATAGTGTGGGCTCACGTTGTAGCCGGCGTGTATATGCGTGTCCACACGAACTCCCGGGCCGCCGGGCAGGATGAAATCATTCACCCGGCCTGGGCATGGGCGGAAATTATCTTCGGGCGACTCGGCGTTTATGCGGCACTCGATAGCACTGCCCTTTTGCCGGATGTGATCCTGACGCAGCTTGAGTGTTTCTCCGGCCGCGATACGAATTTGCCATTGCACCAGGTCCACCCCGGTGACCAACTCGGTGACGGGGTGCTCGACCTGGATACGCGTGTTGACTTCCATGAAGTAGAAATTGCCTTCATGATCGACCAGGAACTCGCAAGTCCCCGCCGAGCGGTATTCCGCCGCGCGGCTCAGGCGCACCGCCGCCGCGCACAGTTTCTGGCGCGTCCGGGCGGTGATATGCGGCGATGGTGATTCTTCCACCAGCTTCTGATGCCGGCGCTGGATCGAGCAATCGCGTTCCCACAAATGGACCGTGTTGCCTTGGCCGTCCGCCAGGAACTGAACCTCGACATGGCGTGGCCGTTCGATGAGCTTTTCGATGTAGAGGCTACCGTCCTTGAAAGCGGCTTCGGCTTCAGCGCGGGCGTTGCGGAAATTGGTGCGCAGGGTGGCTTCATTGTGCGCGGGGCGCATCCCGCGTCCGCCGCCGCCGGCCGCCGCCTTGATCATTACCGGGAAACCGATCCTCTCGGCCACGGCGACAGCTTCATCCTCGTCAGCCACGGAATTGTTACTGCCGGGTACGGTTGGGACCTTGGCACGTCGGGCCAGCTTGCGGGCCTCGACCTTGTTGCCCAGCATGCGCATGGACTCGGCGCTGGGACCAATGAATTCGATCCGGCAATCGCGGCACATTTGAGCAAAAGTCGCATTCTCGGCCAGAAAACCATAGCCGGGGTGAATAGCCTGCACGTCCGCCACTTCGGCCGCCGAGATGATTGCCGCGGCATTGAGGTAGGATAATTGCGGTGACTCGGGGCCGATGCAGATCGCGTCGTGGGCCAGGTTCAGATAGGCCGCGTCGCGATCAGCGCGGCTGTAGACCGCGACAGCTTCGATACCCATGTCGCGACAGGCGCGTATGATCCGCAACGCGATCTCACCACGATTTGCCACCAGAATTCGCCTGAACATCTGGGCCTCGTCAATGCCTGGACGGGGATGCTACGCCGGAGTGACGGCGAATAGCGGTTGGTCAAACTCAACGGCCTGGGCGTTCTTCACCAGAATCTTGGTGATACGTCCCGACACCTCGGCCTTGATCTCGTTGAACACCTTCATGGCTTCAACCAGACATACCGGGGTGTCCGGGTGTACCTGATCTCCGACGTTGACAAAAGGTGGTGTTTCGGGATCGGTGGCGGTGTAGAAAGTGCCTACCATCGGCGAGCGAATCATATGTTCGGTGCTATCCGGGGCGGCGGGTTGGCCGGGCGCCTCGGCCGCCGGCGCGGGAGCATTGGCACTGGTTGGGTTGACTGGGTGGACAGCCGGGTTGGCCGTCGTGACGGGTGGTTGTCCCCGTCGTAACAAAACACGGGTTTCGCCTTCATGCAGTTCCAGCCGGCTCAAATCATTCTCGACCATGAGCTGCACCAGGCTTTTAAGTTGCTTGAGGTCCATGATAGTCTCGTGCTCTCTGGCTGGCCGCGGAGTATCGCCAGCCGTGGTTTGCTACTTGGGGCAATCGATCACCAGCGACGTCAAAACCTCACAGCCATCGTCGGTGACCAGCACATCATCCTCAATCCGTACGCCGCCGACACCCGGTACGTATATGCCCGGCTCGATCGTGAAAACCATGCCCGGCTTGAGGATGTCGGCGGTGCCTTTGCCAATTCTGGGCGACTCGTGTACGTCCAGGCCCATACCATGGCCCAGGGCGTGATTGAACCTGGCGCCGTAGCCGGCCTTGGTTATGCGGCTACGCGCGACTTTGTCGAGGTTGTGAGCGGTCATTCCTGGGCGGACCGCCGCGATAGCTCGATCGTGGGCCTCGTGCACTACTTGGTTGATCTGGGCCATCTTGCGCGGGGTTCTGGCTGGCCAGATCATGCGCGTCAGGTCGCTGCAATACCAGCCGACCCGGGCACCCCAGTCGATCAAAATCGGATCTTTATCGGTCACTACCCCCTGACCCGGTTCGTAATGAGGTAGTGAGGCGTTGGTCCCGATGGCCACGATCGTCGGAAAGGACGGCTCCTGGGCTCCGAGAACCTTCATCTCATATTCGAGCCGTGCCGCGATTTCCTGCTCGGTACGCCCCGGCTTGATCCACCTACACATCCGGGTAAAGGCTTTCTCAGCGACGTCGATAGCCACCCGAATGCCCGCGATCTCGGTCTCGTCCTTGATCAGGCGCTGTGCCACCATCACACCCGCCGCCGGGACCAAGCGCGTGGGACGTGCGAATTTGCTGAGTTGTTTGTGCTCGGCGACGTTCATCTGGCTGGGATCAAATCCCAGGCGGTTGATCTTGTAACGTTTTATAATACCAGCATTTACCTCTGCCGTGCGCAATTTGCGCAACACTTTTTTCGCGAACGGTGCTTCCCGATCGGCAGCCTCATCGAACCGTCCGTCGGTCAGCAGCACGAGCGCCCGCTGAGTGACGAGCACCAGTCCGTCCTCGCCGGTAAAGCCGGTTAGCCAGATTTGGTCCATGCGGTTCTGGACCAGGTAGCCGTCCAGCTTACGGCGGGTGAGTTCTGCTCGGATCTGGGAGATGCGCTCATTATAAGGGGTAGGGGCCACGGCCGTTTTCCTGCTCATATCCTAGGTACTCCCTTATCTGTCCACTCGCGCCTGGTAGCCGCCTGAGCGGCAATTCCACTCTCGAAACCATAACTTTACCCGGCCTGATGCCGCCTGACCAGTCACCCGGAGCGGTAATGTGCCGGACCGGTTTGACCCCGCCACCCGGAGACAGTACACTACCTGACTCGATATTCTCTGGGCGTGAGTCAAAAAAGGCCTGCGCTGGTATACGAGCGCTAGTCGCTCACTCGATATGGCAACAAAGGAATCGAAATGGCCCGCAAGTGTCATTTTACCGGCAAGAAAACCATCTTCGGACGATCCATCGCCCGTCGTGGCAAGGCCAAGTACCTGGGCGGTGTCGGCCGCAAGGTCACCGGTGTTACCAAGCGCAAATTCAAGCCCAACATCCAGAAGGTACGCGCCCTGGTGGATGGCAAGGTGGTACGCATAAAGGTCAGTGCCAAGGCCATTCGCATGGGCCTGGTGGTTAAACCTCCCCGGCGTGACTGGCAGAAGCCCGAACCAGCCGTCGCGGAGTAACACTCTCTTCCACAGGTCGCTTCCCGATGCCCGCTGGCATTGATCAGGCCCTGGTTCATCACATCGCCAGGCTTTCGCGACTGCACCTCAATTCGGATGAAGCCCGCCTATACGCCAGCCAGTTGACTGAGATTGTCGGATATCTCCAGCAGATTCAGGCGATTGACACTGAAAAGGTTGAGCCGCTGGCCCATCCGGTATCCATTACCAACGTGTTGCGCGATGACCAGCCGGGTGGCACGCTTTCAGCCACGCAGGCCCTCGCCAACGCTCCGGATAGCGCCGGCCAGCTCTTCAAGGTGCCGGCGGTTCTCGATCCAGCCATAGACGACTAATTGCCGTTGGCAGACGCCTTGCGACCTGCGCCTGCCCAGCGCAGACTGTCGAGACAGTTCCAGGCGGATTCGGATTAGAGCGCATGTCAGCGATACACATGGACTTACCGGCAAGAGAAATTGTAGCCGCCGTGAAAGCGGGTAATTGCACGGCCACTGATATATGTGCGGCGGCATTGGCGCGGATCACACGGATAAACCCCGACCTACGGGCTTTTCTGGAAGTCACCGCGCAGGAAGCTCAGCAACAGGCTCAAAACGTGGATGTGGCTTTGGCTGACAGGCAGTCACCGGGAGAGTTGGCCGGTGTGCCACTGGCCATCAAGGACAATATCTGCACTACCTTTGGTCATACCACCTGCGCGTCACAAAGCCTCCAAGGTTACGTCTCACCCTATAACGCCACGGTGATTGAGCGCATCAGCGCCGCGGGTGGCGTCATCGTCGGGAAAACCAATCTCGACGAGTTTGCCATGGGGTCCTCAAACGAGAACAGCAGCTTTTTCCCGACCGGCAATCCCTGGAACCCGGATCATGTTCCGGGTGGTTCATCGGGTGGTTCGGCGGCGGCGGTGGCCAGCGGCATGGTGCCCCTGGCCCTGGGCTCGGATACCGGCGGATCAATTCGCCAACCAGCGGCCTTCTGTGGTATCGTCGGCCTGAAGCCAACCTATGGGCGCGTCTCGCGCTATGGCTTGGTGGCTTATGGTTCCAGCCTCGAACAAATCGGACCACTGGCGCGGAATGTCGAAGACGTGGCGCTGCTATTGCATGTCATCAGCGGGTACGACCCACACGATTCAACTTGCGTTGATCGGCCAGTGCCGGATTACCCGGCGGCACTGAGTACCGAGGAATTGGCGGCATGTGCCGCGCGGCTCACTATCGGTGTACCGCGTGAGTACTTCGCTGCTGGACTGGATGACGAGGTGCGTGCCGCGGTCGAGGAAGCTATCGCGGTCTATCGCCGCCTGGGGGCGCGTATCATCGAGGTCTCATTGCCGCATACGCCAGCCTGTATCGCGGTTTACTATGTCGTGGCCATGGCGGAGTGCTCCAGCAATCTGGCGCGCTTCGATGGCGTGCACTACGGCCGGCGCGGCAGTTCGCCGGACAATCTGCTCGATTTGTATTGCAGCTCGCGTGATGAGGGTTTCGGTTCGGAGGTCAAACGCCATCTGATGCTGGGTAACTACGTGCTGTCCAGCGGCTATTACGACGCCTACTATCTCAAGGCCCTGCGCGTTCGCCGACTGATCAAGCAGGACTTCGAGCGCGCTTTTACCCAGGCCGATCTGCTGATCTGTCCCACCACGCCAACCCCCGCGTTCCGCCGAGGGGAGAAGCTTGGAAATCCGCTCCAGATGTACCTGGCGGATATCTATACTGTGTCGGCGAATCTGGCCGGCATACCCGGGATCTCTATTCCCTGTGGTCTGGCCAGTAGTGGCTTGCCGATAGGACTACAACTAATGGGTCCGGTTTTCAGCGAACAGCTACTTTTGCAAGCGGCGCGATTGTATGAGCGCGAGACAGACTGGCACACACGCCGTCCGCCGAATTACTGTCAAGGAGCAAGGCATGATCAAGACTAAGCTGATTGCCACGCTTGGTCCGGCCAGTGCGAATCAGGATTGTCTGCGGGATATGTTTGATGTGGGTTTGGATGTCTGCCGGCTGAATTTCAGTCATGGCGACCACGACACCCACCGGCAGACATTGGAACTGGTGCGCTCACTGGCCAGCGAACGGCAACAGCCCATCTGCGTGATTGGCGACCTGTGTGGACCGAAGATCCGGCTGGGCACCTTCGCGGCCGGCGCGGTTGAGTTGGAACGCGGAAAAACCGTCCGTTTTGTGCGTGGCACGGCGCCATGCACTGCCGAGCTACTGACGGTGTCGTTTCCGACCTTTATCGATGAGGTACGCGAAGGCCAGCGGATCTATATAGACGACGGAATGGTTCGCCTGCTGGTTGTCGAGCGTACTGCTGATGCGCTCGTGTGCACTTGTACCTATGGTGGCCAGGTCAACAGCCACAAGGGGGTCAACTTGCCGGACACTCGACTGACCACGCCTGCCCTGACGGCCAAGGATCGCGATGACCTGGAATGGGCTATCGAGCATGGACTTGATTACGTCGCGCTCTCTTTTGTCCGCCAGCCGGCTGATCTGTATGAATTGAAGCAACTCGTCGAGCCGCACACATCCGGGCCGCGCGTCATCATCAAGATCGAGAAAACCGAGGCGCTCGAGCACCTTGACGAGTTGATCGCGCATACGGATGCCGTCCTGGTAGCGCGGGGTGATCTGGGTGTGGAGACCGACATCTGGCGCGTGCCCTTAATCCAGAAGGACATCGTGGCACGTTGCCAGCGGGCCGGTGTACCGGTGATCGTCGCCACACAGATGTTGCAGAGCATGGTGCACAGCCCGATGCCCACGCGGGCCGAGGTCAGCGATGTGGCCAATGCCATTCTCGAGCGCGTGGATGCCGTCATGCTCTCGGCGGAGACGGCGGTGGGACAGCATCCCGGCATGGCGGTCGATATGATGAACCGTATTGCTCAGGCTACCGAAGCTTTTCTGGCCGACCAGCCACCTTACGTTTTGCCCCTCGACACATCCGCGCAACAGTCATCATCGGCGGCGATCGCGCATGCCGCGGTACAGGCGGCCCGGGATATCAACGCGCGGCTGGTGGCAGTGTGGACCGCCACCGGTCAAACGGTAAAACAGGTTGCCCGGCATCGGCTGTCGATGCCGGTCGTCGGTCTGACCTATAGCCAGCGAGTTTATCAGCAATTGAATCTGCTCTTCGGCGTCGAACCGGTACGCGTGCAACCGTTGGACAATCCAGCGGCGATGGCGGCGTCCCTTGATAGCCACCTGCTGGAGCGTGAGCTGGCCGTGCCGGGCGATCTGGTCGTGGTGGTTACGTCCACCCGCCCGCACACCCCCGGCGGAACTGACACGGTCATCGTACATCGTGTCGAGAGTGGCGTTTTGGAGAGGGGCTAGAAGCACTAACTGTCGGTTTTTGTGGAAAGACGTGTTTCCCCGCGCGGTTCTACTTTCACAAGGGGCTTCTTGCGATAACATATCACGGCTTGTGGGATCTTTACAAAGACGCGCAAGCTGCGCCCGGGCCGGTTGCGGTCCGGGCAGTTAAACCTGGAAGGAGAAAATGCTCATGAGAAATGCAGCTACACGGCTATCCAAGTGTCTGATACTAGCGCTGGGAGTGCTCGCACTGGCCTTACCCGCCGTGGCGGGAATCAAGGACTTCAAGCTTGCGGGAGCTATTCCGGCTGACGCCACCATCGTGTGGCAAACCCGCGACCATGACGGGCTGGCGTTCATTAAGGAACAACACGCCCGCGTGTGGAAGAAGATCGAGGAGCAGCATTTCGAGAAAGATCTGCGCACCTTCTTTAAGGGATTGTGGCAGCAGAATGGTGGTGAGATCGAGGAATTCGAGCAGCAATGGCAGCAGTTCAACGATCTGTTGCTGGGTGTCGAGTGGGGTGGGCTGGCAGAAGAAGAATTCGCCTTCGCCATGAAGCTCTCATTCCCCACGCCGGAGATCGTAACACTCTTCAAATCATCCCCGGACAAGGCCGCCAGCAACTATGAGGGACTGGTCGCGATTCTGACCAACTTACGGAGTTTTGCCGGCGAAGGCGAATTGGTCCTCAGCACCCAGGGCGAAGGTGACTCTCTCGTCCATACCCTGGGCGTGGCCGAGAGTCCCTTCCCGCTGGGCCTCATGCTGGCGCGCGAGCAAGGCACGATCATGATTGCCTTCGGCCAGACCCTGCCGGAACAGACCTTGGCCTTACTGCATGGCGAGGAAGGTCAGGCCCTGATTAAGACGGAGCGCTTTCAGACGGCCTTCAAGCAGTTGCCCGCGCCAACGGACAATCTGTTCTTCATAGATACCGCGCGCTTCCTGGGACAGGTCCGAGCCGTGATGGATGGGGCGATTTCCATGGCCGATCCGACCGGCGAGGAACTCGAACCGGAGATTAAGGCGCTGCCCGCCAAGATCCTCGAGGAAGTTGACATCTTTGACTACATCGCGGCCGTGGCGACTACTGATGGCATGAAGACGACTGCCGATGCCAGCGCCGTATTCAAGGACGACGCCAAAAACAAGGCGCTATACAAAACGTTGTGCGGCAATGGTGTTTTGACCGAGCCGCTCAAATTCATCCCCGAGAATGCCCAGAACTTCAGCGTCTGGAGCGGTGTCAACATCCGCGCGCTGTATGACGGCGTGATTGCATTCATTGGTAAGAGCGTGCCGGAGGGCGAGCAGATGTTGCTCGAGTGGGAGGCGGCCAAGGCCGACCTGAAGGAAACCGCGGGCATCAACTTTGAAGAGGACATCCTGGGCTGGATCGGCGGTGGCCTGGGCACCTTCACCATTCCCGGCAAGTCGGCTTACAGCCCGTCATCCTCGGTCTTTATGCTGAGTGTCAAGGATGAGGACAAAGCCCGCGCCATGATCGACCGGCTGATGCTCGAAATCGCACCATTCCTCGAACAGCAGAGTGGCATGGTCCGTGACGCCAAGATCGAGGGGGCCGAAGGCTTCAGTGTTATTGTGCATCCCATGCTGGCCATGCTCGGCCAGCCTACCTTGGGAGTGGCTCATGGCCAACTCTTGATAGGTTCAAACACGGCCGCGGTCGAGGCGGCGTTGAACACGGCCGCGGGCGAGACACCGAACTTCTCCACCAACAAGCGCTTCATCGCGGAAGGGCTCAAGGTCGAGTCGGAAGTCAGCATGCTGGAGTTCACCGATCTCACGAAGTTGGGCGAAGAGCTGGGTCAGGTTTTCAAAATGGTGCCGATGATCGGCATGTTCGTACCTGAACTGGCTCAGAATCCCTTTGGTCGCGCCATGTTGACGGCGGCCAGCAAGGTTGGCAACGTGGTCGAGGAGTTGAACTTCTTCCAGTCGCGTTGCTCGCAGACCACCTTTGACGGTCAGAAGATGTATACCAAAACCATCACCAATTATCGCGAGCCACCCCCGCCGCCAACAACCGAACCCACGACTGAACCACAGGAAGACGCGGCCACGGCCGAGGAGCCCAGCGATCCCGACAAATAGCAGCATATATCACGTCTGGAACATAGCCCGGACGCGACATTGAAACTGATACAACCGGGATGTTATAAACACACGACCGCTGGGATCGCCAGCGGTCGTGTTGTATTTACTCATTCGCGCTACGGATGCCAGCCCGGTCACTTATGCAGCAGCCCCAGGGCTTCAGCGCGGGTGCTCTGGTTGGTTTGCATCAGGCCGCGCAGCGCCGACGTGACCACTTCACTGCCGGATTTCCTGACTCCCCGGCACGTCATGCAGGTGTGGACCGCCTCCAGCACCACGGCACAACCACGGACGTTAACCCGCTGAGCCAACAGGTCGGCGATCTGTGAGGTGAGGCGCTCTTGTACTTGTGGCCGGCGTGAATATACATCGACTATGCGAGCCAGCTTGGACAATCCCAGGATCTTGCCGCCCGGGATGTAGGCGATATGGGCCTGACCCTCGAAGGGCATTAGGTGATGCTCGCATACGCTGTTAAACGGGATACCGCGCAGCGCCACCATTTCGTGGTGATCCTCGTCAAACATGGCTTCCAGATGCGCTTCGGCGTCCTGATGTAGACCGGCGAACAGCTCCGCGTACATATTGGCGACCCGCAGCGGCGTGCGGCGCAGTCCCTCGCGATCCGGATCCTCCCCAACCGCCAGCAGGATCTCGCGCACGGCATGCGCGATGCGGTCCAGATCAACCGGATTGCTGTCAGGCCTGGTCTTCGCCATCTGTACCTTCTATCAGTTTGTTTGGATTATGGCACAAAATGCCGGCGCTCTAACGCCGCAGGTAATCAACCAGCAAGCGCACGCCAAAGCCGGTGGCACCTTTTCCATTGGAGTTCTTGTCGTTGTCCGACGTGGCCACCGCCGCAATGTCGATGTGTGCCCAGGCAATGCCCTTCTGGATGAATTCCTGGAGAAACATTCCGCCCACGATCGTGTGCGCGTCGCGCTTGCTGGCCGAGTTCCTGAGATCGGCATCCTTGGCCTTGATCAACTCGCGGTAATCATCCCAAAGGGGCAGCCGCCAGAGCCGTTCGTATGTCCGCCGGCCACACTCACCCAGTTCACCGGCCAGTTCGTCATTGTTGGCCATCAGGGCGGCGGCCGCCTTGCCGAGTGCGATGTTGGCGCCCCCGGTCAGCGTGGCCAGATCGATGATCTCGGTCGGCTTAAGCCGTTTTTGGGCATACCATAGGGCGTCCGCCAGCACCAAACGACCTTCAGCGTCGGTGCTGATAACTTCCACGGTCTTACCGCTCATCATCTTCAGAATATCGCCGGGACGGTACGCTCGTTCGGAGACCGCGTTCTCGGCGGCGGCAACCAGCCCGATCACGTTGCACTTGAGTTTCAGATCCGCGACCGCCTTCATGATACCAAGCACGGTGGTACCGCCGCACTTGTCGTACTTCATCTCCTCCAGTCCGGCCGAGGGCTTGATTGAATAACCACCCGTGTCAAAGGTGATCGCTTTACCAACCAGCACCGTGGTACGCCGAGTGCGTGGCGCGGCACGATACTCGAGCTGAATCAGGCAGGGGCCATGCGCCGCGCCGGAGCCCACCGCCACCAATCCACCCATGCCGAGACGTTTGACCTGGGCCGTGTCCAGCACCGTGCATTTGAGCTTGCTATTCCTGGCCAGCTTACGGGCTTCGGCGGCGAGTGAGGTTGGATTAATGATATTGGCCGGCAGGTGCGCCAGACGCCGCGCGTAATTGGTTGCCTGGCTGATGGTCACTTCATCGCGCACTTCCGGCAGTACCCGGCGAACATGGCCGGTCTGACTTGAGCAGATCTCAATACGCACCTTTGAGACACTGTTCTTGTCAGGTTCGCGAAATTCCCCAAAGCGGAAGCCCGCCAGCGTCATGCCGGCCGCCCAATCGGCGGTGGCCCGGTTAAGACCGCCTATGGCCAGTCCATCGATCCACAGGGCCGCCCGGCTGATACGTTCCGAGACCAGCCAATGCGCGGCGCTGGCGGCGGCCCGTCGAATCTCGTGGGTGGTAAGTTTGTCTTTCTCGCCCAGACTGATTACCAGAATGCGACGGTAGGCGCCGCTACGGGTCGTATGCGCCAAGTGTCCAGGTTTATTTCCCAGAGCCTTAACAGCGATAAGCTCGGATACCGCATCGTGGCAGACGGCGTCCACTTGTGTGACTAACTGCAGGGGTGGTTGAGGCATGGTTACCAGCGGCACCAGCAAAACGTCGGCTATTGGGGCGGCTTTCTCGCGGCCTACAAATTCAAACCTGGTTCCATTCTGAGTCATGCGGTCTTCCTTCAGATTCTCTCGATTCCACACGGTATGCGGTGCATGTGTGTGCGGAGCGTACCATGAGTAGCCGGATCGCGGAAGCTGGTTAACATCGCGCGCGGGTGCGGGATCAGCCGTGGTTCAACCGAGTTCCTCGGGGCGGTCGATGATGTACCGGGCATCGGCGGCCTCAAGATCCGCCCGGGTACGGAAGCCCCAGGTTACACCGATACCCACAATACCGCTGCGCACGGCGGTCTGGATGTCGGTAGGGGTGTCGCCAATGATCCAGGTGTCGGCCGGCTCAACTCCCAGGTGTCGGCAGATCTGATTAACGTAATATGGATGCGGTTTGCGATACTCCTCCTCGACATATCCCTGGAGGTAGTGGAAATGATTGGCGGGCCAAAAAGCCTGTACGACACGAATCGTCAACTCGTGGGGCTTGTTAGATAGCACCGCCAGCTTAACTCCGGCCGCATGTAAACGTCCTATAAGTTCAAAGACGCCCGGATATGGTTGCGTGTGCTTCAAGGGCCGAATGCGATACCTGGCCCGCGCCAGCTCTGTAAGTCTATCAACCAAAAGGGGATGTGTTTCGCCGAGCGCCCGCCGGCACAGCGTTGGCACACCTTCGCCGACCAGGTAGCGATACGCATTCACCGGGCGGGTCGGGAGCCCCAGTAGCTCCAGACAATCGTTCAAAGCCTCGGCGATATCTGGCAGAGAATCAACCAGGGTGCCGTCGAGGTCAAATATGCACAGTTTCGGACGTTTACCTTCTGGCAACATCCAGGGCCTCGGGGTGTCTAACAACCTAGGTGATGAAACGTAACGCAACCAATTGACCGAAAAGAAGTATAATATCCGGGTGAGCATGGATTCTCAATGAAGGTAGCGACTTCGTCTACTCTTGGCTATGTGGAGTGCATTCTGTGGATTTCCGGACGTTAATACGAGCGGCGATCCTTCTGACGATCCTGGCCGGTCTGGTCTTGCCGGCCACGGCTCAGAACGATAAGCCCTCGAACCGCGGGTTCAGCAGTCTCGTTAACATCGAGGCCATGCTGGACAATTACATCCACTTCCTCTCGCGCAAGTACGACCTGACCGCGGATCAGGATGCTTTCACGCAGGAGTTGGTCCGCGAACGGGTGGATTCATTTCTCGCACGTTATGAGGGAAACTTGCAGGATGTAGTGGACCAGCTCTTTGAGGTGCGGACCGGCGGAGACATGTCTCCGGAAGAACTGATCGAGTGGGGTCGTCAAGTGCGTCCTATTTATGAGGACGCCAAGCTGGTCATTGTTGAAGCCAACAGCGAGTGGCGTGAGATTCTCACGGAAGAGCAGAAGCTCATCCACGATGAAGACCTCAAACTTATGCATGAGAGCTTCAATACCACCGAGAATCAGCTCCAACGGATGCTCACTGGACAGATGAGCGTGGACGAGTTCCGTAACCCGCGCAAATTCAAACAGTCTCAGCGCTTGGCCGAGCAACGGCGCGCGGACGCTCGTCGTGCTCAACTCCAGGAGCCCGTCGTACCGCGCGTCAGCAGTCCCACGGCACGATCCGATACGACTCACCGCCCGACTCCGAGTCCTGCTGACAACCAGAGTAACGCCAGACGCCCCTCGGAACGTAGCCCACGGAAGATGAGTGAGAGCACACCAAAAGATCGACATTCAGGCTCTCGTCCACGGGATTCACGGAACCCGAAATCCATGGCCGGAACCGATTTCGAGAGTCGTTGGGAAGCCTATGTGCGTGAGTTCATAGCCCGTTATCAGCTCACGCCGGATCAGCAGGAACGGGCTCAAAAGATTCTGAAGAGCTGCCAGGAGCAGGGTTGCAAGTACATACGCGTCCGCAAGGCAGAGATTGAAAAGCTGGAACAACAGGCAGCAGCGCTGAAAGGCTCCAAAGACCAGGTTAAAACCGCTCGTCTGGCTGAACTGTCCGACCGGCGCACAAAGTTGTTGGCTCCGATCGAGGATATCTTCGACAAGCAGCTCAAACCCCGGCTGGAGAAAATCCCCACGCGGGCCCAAAGAGAAGCTGCCGAGAAAGTTCCACCGAAATCCAAGCGTGAGGAAACGTCCGGTAAACCCGAACCTGACGAGGATGGTGACGGCTAAATGAGCTGGGTAGGGGGGTAGTCTTTGCGGCTAATATCAGACTCGGCTGAGTTCTGGCAGGTCAGCGTCCGATGATATGTATACCAGTGCCGTGAGGCCGGAGAGCGATAGCGATTATGAGTACCCGGTGAGCGGGTGGTTAAGGAGAAGATTTCGATGCGAACATTGATGATCCGCAGCCGGCTGTGGTTGCTGACCGTGGTGTCCGGGGGCGTGTTTGTCCTGACAGGTTGCGACCCTAACGTACGTACCCAGATATTGAGTGGTGTCGAGGGGGCCGCGACACAACTGGCCACCACGTTCCTTCAGGCGTTCTTCCTGGGCCTGGCCAATGATGCGGCCGAGGATCAAGCGACGGTTGTTAAGGCTGTTCTTGATCAGCTTCCGCAATTCCTCGCCTAGGCCCAGCGCCGGCTGATGGCCGGCTCAACTGGTATAAACTGACCGGGCGCGCGGCCGGGATAGCCGCGTGCCCGCTTTTGCGCGCGGAACGCACCGTGTGACAATCCGCGCCTTCGGCATTGCGGGTGCCATGGCCAAGCTGTAAGCGCGGCCATGGCCAAGGCCCCATACTCATGCCCGCGCCTTCAGCTTGGGCATGGCACCCGCTTGGATTGGAGGGCATGCGGCCTGGGCATGGCCCTCCATCCCGTTGGTGACGCCCTTATTCAATGCGGTCAAGCAGCTCCTCGGTCTGATCGAGTAGCTTGCCGAAGTGCCGCATGGCGTCGTTGATCGGCTCGGCCGAGGTCATGTCGACGCGGGCCGCCTTCAGCAAATCGATCGGGTACTGACTCGAACCACTCTTGAGGAACTGCAAGTACGCCTCGACGGCACCAGGCTCGCCCTCCCTGATACGTCGGGCGATATTGGCCGAAGCGCAGTAGCTGGTGGCGTACTTGTACACGTAGAAGTTGTAGTAGAAGTGCGGGATCCGGATCCAGTAGCTGTTGACCAGCTCGTCGTGGGTGTAATCCGGACCGTAGTACTTCTTCATGATTTTGCCGTAAGCGGCGTCCAGGGAGTCGGCAGTCAGGGGTATACCCTCTTCGGCCATCTCGTGAATGCGCTGCTCGAACTCGCTGAACATGGTCTGGCGGAAGAGCGTGCCCCGGACGCCCTCCAGCAGCTCAACCAGCAGATAGAGCTTGAGTTGCGGGTCCTCGATGCGCTCGAGCGTGTAGTCCTGCAACAGGATCTCGTTCGTGACCGAAGCGACCTCGGCACAGAAGATGTCGTAGCTGGCGTAGGTGTACGGCTGGTTGCTACGCGAGAGATAGGAGTGCATCGAGTGCCCCATCTCGTGCGCCAGCGTTGAAACTTCATCGTAGCCGCCGTGGAAGTTGAGCAGGATGAACGGCTGCGTCAGGTAGGTGCCGCTGGAATAGGCTCCGCTGCGCTTGCCCTCGTTGGGGTAGACGTCGATCCAACGAGACTCGACGCCCTGCTTGACGGTGTTGAGATAGTCCGGGCCGAGCGGCGCCAGTGCCGCGTACATGGCCTCGACGCCTTCCTCGTACGAGTATTCGAGCTTCCGTTCGCTGACGAAGGGGGCGAAGAGGTCATAGGCATGTACACCGTCGTGCAGCTTGAGGGCGCGCTTGCGGATCGACTGATAGCGGTGCAGCAGGGGCAGGTTGTCGTTGACCGTGTTGATCAGGTTGTTGTAGACGCCGACCGGAATATTTCCGTCATCCAGCGCCGCCGCCAGGCAACTGTCGTAGCCACGGGCCTTGACGCTGAAGATGTGGTTCTGCACCGCGCCGTTAAGCAACGAGGCGGCCGTGTTACGGAACTTGGCGTAGGATCCGACGATGCCTTTATAGGCATCCGCGCGAACGCGCCGGTCGGGTGAACGCATGAGGATGTAGAACGCGGAGTCGCTGAGTTCAATGTCGCTTCCATCAGTGTCCTTGATGGTGGGGTACTGTAAGTCGGCATTCGCGAAGAGGTTGTACGTGGTGCCGGGCGTGGAGAAGATCTCGCCGGCCAGACTGATGAGCTTCTCCTCGCGTTCGGAGAGGATGTGTTTCTTCTGACGGAAGATATCATCAAAGGTCTGGGCGTAGACGGCCAGTTCCTCATTCTCCGCCATCCAGCCCTCGATAATGTTGAAGTCGATCGAGGTCAGCTCGGGGCTGGCCCATGACGTGGCGGCGCCGTACTTGACGGCCAAGGCCCGGGCGCGGGCTTTGAGAGCCTGGTTATCGCCGATGCGGGTGTCCTGGTCGCTCAGTAGTGACGTGTACACGTAGACGCGTGCCAAACGTGCTTCCGTATCGTCCTGTAGCTTCAGCGCCGCCAACAGGGTCTCCGCGCTCTCGCTCAGCCGACCACGGAACTTCTCGACGTCGGCGATCTGCTGCCCGACCGCGGCGTATTCCTTTTCCCACTCGGCCATACTGGTGAAGATACTGTCGAGGTTCCAGCGGTACTGCTCTTCGACCTCACTTCGTGCCGGAACCTTTTGGGTATCTCCAGCACTGGCCACCGGGGCTGTTGCCAGCAGGCATGCGGTCAAGGTCATTATCACAACTCCACATAGGCTGCCGCGTGTAATCATTGGTAATCCTCGCGACGGGATCCGGCTTCCACGGTCGCGGGCATCCCGCCGGTGCCACGCTGACCGCCTGAAACACATCAAATTAGCGTTCCGGGAGCCGCGCGGCAAGAGTAATGCCAATAAAGCCCGTGGTTGCCGCGTGCCAAGATGTAGGCCCAGGTACAAGTTTGTAGCTTGAACGGACTGAGGAGGGGATTTCAAGCGTGTGTCTGCCGGTGTGCAAACATATTATCCAAAGGGATTTGTCAGCCGCCGGTTGGCCAGTAGACGGCAATCTCGGAGGTGCCGGGACCCAGGCCGTAATTGCCAGGATCAAGCATGTAGAAGTATAAACCCCACCAGGCCATCAGGCCGACCGAGATGGCCAGCAGGAACCATACGCCGACTTCGGTTTGCCAATGACGCCGCACCAGACAGAGCACCAGAGCCCCCAAGCCGAACATCCCGGCTTTGTAAAGCATCAAGCCAACCGGTGTCTCGATGAAATTGGCGGCCAGACAGTTAACCTCGACAAAGCCATCACAACTCAACTGATTTTGTGTGAAGGCCAGGTCAAAGACATGTAGCACACCGACTATGGCCAGCACAAGTGTGATGCGGGTTGAACGTTTTGAGAGGGGTAAGGCATATCCCGTCATTGTATTTGCTGCGCGCACGGAAGAATCGAGAAAGCTCGGAACATACCCCGTTATGCACTAACTACCTTGAGGGCGAGCACCGTGGTATGTGACGACTGTCGTGTCGTAATTAGTCATATCGGCAGACAACGCCGAACTCTGAAGCGGAGTAATTGAAACGGAACTGATAGTACTTATCAGGTGGGCAGGAACAAGAGGGCCACTCCACCTACCGCCAGAAGGGCACCCGCGACGGCGCGCGCGCTGATGTGCTCGTGATATACCAGCCGCGCGACTGGTAGAATCAGCACCGGCGGTAGCGAGCAGAGTGTTTGGGCGACACCCAACGGCACCTTGTCCGCCGCCTCCAGCGACATCCACACTCCCAGAAACGGCCCGAACACGGCACCGCCGGCGGTCAACAGCAGGCCAATTCGCCATGACCGGCGCGGCTGGCGGTACTCGCCGATGGCGTGCGCGCGTCGTTCGCGCCATAGACGCCAGGCGATGATCGGAACCATGCCCACGCCGGCGAAGCTCATGCGTAACAGAGTCGCGGCCTGCGGGTTCATGTGCTCGCCTTCCGGTAGCCAGCCGTGTCCCAGGCCCTCCTTACTGAGTAACAGACCACCGGCCTGGCAAGCCGCCGCGATAAATGCCAGCACAATCCCGCGTATACGTAGCGAGTTGACGACGCCGTGATTCTGAACGGGGCGCTCGAGTACTACCCAGGCGACACCGCCAACCACCAGGGCGATGCCCAGCCAGGCGCTCGGGCCGAGCTCCTCGCCCAGCCGCAGCCAGCCAAACAGCGCGGCAAAAAGCGGTGCCGTGGTCATGATCAACATGGATAGTCGCGGGCCGATGTAAACGAAAGCCGTGAAGAGTGCCTGGTCGCCGAGTGCCAGACCGATCATGCCCGAGAGCGCCAGGAAAAGAACCTGCCGGGGTAAAGCGTCCGGAATCCACCGATCCTCCGTGACCCAATGTGTCAGACCAAGCAACAAAATCGCCATTAGTATCCGCAGGGCGTTTACGGTGGTTGGTCCCAGGCGGCGACCCGCGGCGGTGAAAAACAATGAAGTTCCAGTCCACAAGACCGAGGTTGCCAGACCAGCGGCGTGACCCAGAAATGCGACCGGGATTACAAACATAGCCGCGTATGATACTCGACACCGGTCATGAGAAGTCGTTCGTCCCGGCAGAAAAAGAGTGATGGTTCGCCAGAATGAAAGAACGGGGGTCGACCAAAACGGCCCAACTCGACCGCGCCGGTTGGTGGGGAGCGTTCTGGCGCGAGATCGTTGTCGAATATCCAGGATTCCTGCCTAGTGGTGATTGCAAAGCAAGTGAATGGGGACTGTCGGTTACAGGACCTGCAAATCTGGGTTGCAACCGCGGTCGTGATTGCGGTAGTCTGAGTGATGAGGCTATGGTCCACGGGACGTTTCCGCGTGCACGTGTTTCGCGGTCATGTGGGCTGTTGCTGCAACAGCCTGTTCCGGAGGTGACTCTCCCCAAGCATCCAGACAGCGCGGGAGGCCGAAGATGAAACCAATCGCGTGCATATCAGGACTGGTGTTTCTTGTTGCGGTCTTCTTTGTGGGTTGTCGGGGGACGTTGCGTTCGGGTGAGGTGGACCAGCCGCGGGAAACAGCGACGGCGAATGCCTGGACTCCCACCCCGCTGGCGCTGGACAGCGCCCGCGCCGCGCTCCAGCAGAAGTACGCCAAGCTACGGCGAGAGGGTCCCAAGCGGTTTGATCAGCCCCAGGAAGCACAGGAGTTCTTCATGCGCCAGCGGCTGCCCGCGGGCGAGGTGGAATTGCCACTGGAGCACCTGCAAGCCGAGTTATTCGCGGTCAGAGCACGGGAGGCTGCCCGAGCGACACTACGCGATCCGGGTTCCGGCCCCGGCGGAGTTCTCGGTTGGAACTCGATCGGACCGGGCAATATCGGCGGCCGCACACGTGCGATCGTGATCGATCCGTCCAACCCGGACATGATGTACGCGGCCGGCGTGACCGGCGGGATCTGGAAGAGCACCGACGCCGGCGCGAACTGGCGTAGCACCGACGATTTCCTGCAAAACCTGGCGGTCTGTGCGCTGGCGCTCGATCCCGCGAATCCGAACATCCTCTACGCCGGCACCGGCGAGGGCTTCTTCGCCAGTTGGACCAAACATCGCGGGCTGGGGATCTTCAAATCGATCGACGCTGGTGAAACGTGGAACCTGCTGCCCGGTACGCTCGATCCCGAGGGCGCGTTTTACTTCGTCAATAAAATCGTCATCAGTCCCAACGACAGCAATACGATCTACGCCGCCACGATGACCGGCGTGTGGCGTAGTCTCGACGCCGGCGCTACCTGGTCGGTGGTTTTGGCAAATCCGTGGACTTTCTCCGCGCCGCCCGAGGTGCCGGAGACCAACGGCTGCTCCGTCGGCTGTACCGACCTGGCGGTGCGCGCGGATACCAGTCCGGACGTGCTGTGGGCGGCGTTCGGCAGCTTTGGCCAGGACGGTTTGTATCGCAGCAATGACGGCGGAGATACCTGGATCCAGTATCAAACGGGGCCGGAGCAGGGACGCATGACGCTCGCGATCGCGCCGAGCCACAACGATCGCATGTACATCCTGATGGCCCAGAACCAGAGCGGCTGGTTCGGTAAGCTCTACAGCGTCTTCCGCTCGGATGACGGCGGCGACTCGTGGTATTCGTCGCTCGACTTCAACCACGAGTTCAGCGAATGGCTGCTGAGCTACGTCGCGATCGCGACCGGCTGCTACGAGCATCCCACGATCTACTCGCAGGGTTGGTATGACAACATCATCGCCGTCGATCCGCTCGATCCGGACAAGGTGTGGGTCGGCGGAATCGACCTCTATCGCTCGGACGATGGCGGCGTGACGTTCGGCCTGTCCGAGTACTGGTTCTTCTATATGGAAGATCCCCCGCCGCCGACGTTACTGCACGTCGATCAGCATGAGATCGTGTTCCACCCCGACTACAACGGCACGACGAACCAGATCATGTACGTCGGCAACGACGGCGGACTTTACCGCACGACCAACGCCCGCGCCGCCACCACGCAGGAAGAATGCCCGATGGCCCCTGATCCAGGGCCACCGCCCGAGATCGTCTGGGAGAACATGAACAATGGCTATGGCGTGACACAGTTCTATCACGGTGACAGCGCCAAGGAAGTGAACATGTTCGCCGGCGGCACGCAGGATAACGGCACGCCCCAGGTGTGGTCCGACGTGACGCCGAACAGTTGGGCGCTGGTCTATGGCGGCGACGGCGGCTATGTCGCCATTGATCCGACGGACAGCCAGCATATGTTCGTCGAGATTCAAGGCTTCCCGACTATCCGCGTTTCGTATGACGGCGGCGAGACTTTCGAGCTGGCGGTGGATGGCATCACCGACACCGACGGCCTGTTCATCACGCCGTACGTCATGGATCAGTCCAATCCGAACATCATGTGGACCGGCGGCTCGCGACCGTGGCGTACCACCAATGGAGCCGCGTCATGGGAACTGGCCGGGTCGGACTTCGCCGGGCCCAGCACAATATCCGCGATCGCGATCGCTCCCTCGGACAGCAACGTTGTTTATCTCGGCTTCGATAACGGCTACATCGTCCGGTCGACGAACGCGCTCGCTCCCGTGCCAACCTGGACGACCTACACCCAGGGTCTGATAGGCGCGTGGGTGAGCAGTGTCGCCGTCGATCCGACAGATTCCGATATCGCTTATTGCACTTACTCAACATATGGCGCGGATCACGTCCTGCGCAAAGCGGCTGGCAGCAATCAGTGGACGCCGATCGATGGCAGCGGCGACAACGGTATCCCCGATATCCCCTGCCACTGGATCGCGATCCGCCCTTGTGACGCCCAACAGCTTTACGTCGGGACCGAGCTGGGCATATTCGCCAGCGATGATGGCGGTGCCACGTGGTCCCCAAGCAACGACGGTCTGGCGCACACGATCGTCGAAACGCTTGACTTCAAGGACGACCACACACTGGCCGCGTTCACCCACGGCCGCGGTGCCTTCCTGACCCACCTCGATCTGTGTCCCGGCGAAATTCCGGGCGATTGCGACGGCGATCAGGACGTGGACATTAACGATTTCGAGGCGTTCGCCGACTGCATGGCCGGGCCAAGCGCGGCGCCGCCCAGCGATTGTAACTGCGCCGACCTCGACGAGGACGGTGACGCCGACCTGGCCGACTTCGCGGCGTTTCAGGTAACGTTTACCGGAAGTGGCGACTGACGGATATAAAAAGTCGATCATCCCGGCGGAAAGAGCAGTGATGGTTCGCCGGAAAGAAATGAACATGGGCCGGCCATACCGGCCCATGTCCTACTCGTATTAATGTAACTGCTTTTCTCGCGTCAGTTAGCGGGCACCACGGGCACCAGGGCGCAGTCGATCAACTGGCCGTCCTGATAGCACACCCGCTCGGTGACGGTGCACATCTGGACTGCCCAATAGCCGCCGGCAATCGCGCCCACAAACGTTAACGCGTCACGTTGCCAATCCTGCAGACCGAGGGCCTTGTTGCAGCCCACGGACGGAATCAACAACACCGCACTCAAAAACAGCACTACCAATATTCGTGGCAGTTTACGTCGCATTTGAAATCTCCTTGCGCACTTGCGCGCTAGCCTTGCTTCCACTCACCAAACCGGATTGGAACCACGGCCGGGCGGGTGCCGCGCGGCACCCGCCGCCCGCTCGTGTTCCCTTCCGGTTAACGTTGACGACGCAGGCGATACTTCAACGCGCCCAGACCCAGCAGGCTGCCCACCAGCGGGAGCAAGCCCAGTAGGCCGCAGGGCAGGAAGAAGGGCGTCGTCCGCGTGGTACGCTCATCCACGAACACGGTCTGCGTCGGTGCCGGCTGACCGGCCTGACCTTCGTAAAACACCTCGACCAGCACCGTGCAGGTGGCCGTGTTGCCCGCCGCGTCCGTGGCCGTGAAGGTCACTTCGGTGGTGCCGACCGGGTAGAACTCAGCCGGGCGATTATCCGTCAGGGCGACGTCACCGTCACAGAGATCGGTGGCGGTGACCGTCAAGGTTACACTATCGACTGCCACGCCACCCTCATCGGGGGCCTCGACCTGAATCAATCCCGGACAGACCAGCACCGGCGGCGTGGTATCCTCGGCGTTATAGACCGTCACGCAGGTGGCCGCGTTGCCGCAGTCATCGGTGGCCGTCCAGGTCCGCGTGATGGCGCCGTCGCCGGCCGCGTCGCTAAAGGTGATCACCGGGTTCGGATCACAGTTGTCCGTCGCGGTGACCTGGTCCGGACAGTTGGACGGCTGGGCCCCGCACTCCACCTTACTTTCCGCCGGACAGCTCAAATTCGGCGCTACGGTGTCGACGATCTCGATCACGACCGTGCAGGTGACGGGGTCGCTCAGGCCGCTGTCGACGGTCAGGGTCACGTCACAGGTCATGGCGCACTCGGGGGTCGCCAGGCTCAAGGTAGGTGTCGGGCTAGCCGGATCGTCGAAGCTGGCCGCGGGGCAATCGATCTCCCACAGGTACGTCAGCTCGGAATCGAGCGGATCGCCCGAGGCGCTGCCGTCCAGCATGACGGTCGTGACTCCGCCCTGGCACTCAACAACATACGGTCCGCCGGCATCACAGGTGGGCGGAATGACCTCGCAAACAATTGTCAATTCGGTCTGGGTCGTCGGCGGGGTCTGCTCGGTTTCGATACGGGCCTCGTTGAGCAACTCCGTGCCCAGAGGGATGTCGACATCGACCGTGACGGTAAGAGTAACGCAGGTCTCGGGCGTGCCGCCCGGAATCGTGCCGATGTCCCAGATGATGACGTCGCCGGTCGCGGCCTGGAGAGCCCCGCCGTCGCTGGCGGAGACGAACGCCACGCCGTCGGGTAACGTGTCGGTGATGGTGGCTCCGGTCACCTCATACTCGTTGGGATTCGCGTAGCAGATGGTGTAGGTGACCGTGTCGCCGGGAAGGGCGCACTCGCCCTCGGCCAGGCCGTCGTCCTTGCTGAAGCCCAGCGGGTTGTAGGAGATGTCCCGACCCGGCACGCAGACGTCGGTCGGGTCACCGCCGGCGTATTCACTGTCGGTTTCGTTCAGATCCAGGTCGAAAACGACGAGCCGATCTCCCCCGTACCCGGTGCTGACATACGTCAGGCCGGTGGCGGGATCGACGCTGAGCCCCATGGCGCCCTCACCCTCGCCGATATTCACAATGGTCTCGGTCCCGGTGCCCAGCTCGTAGCGGCTGAGATAGTTCCCGCCATCCCAGGCGGCGCCGGTGTAGACATAGCCGCGCGTCACGTCGATCGCGATACTGATGGCCGGGTTGGTCAGCACGAAGCTACCCGCCAGCGACCAGTCACCCGTGTTGAAGTAGTGAATGGTGGTGCCCCAGCTCGCGACGTACAACAAGTCGTTGACCTCATCGAGCGCGATGCCAAAGGCTTCGCCGACATCCGTCAGCGTAAACGGGGAGCCGGCGTGCGGCGTGAGCACGTGCGTGCCCGCGTCATATGTCCAGCCGTACAGCTTGTTCCCGTAGCGCTCGATGGCGTACAACGAACCGTTGTCGTGGTCGTAGACGATTCCCGCCATCTCTTCGGCGCCCGGAGCGGTCGTCGTGCCCAAGTCCGCGAAGGTCTCGGCGTCGAGCAACTGGATCACGTTGCTGAACTCGTAGTCGACGAAGAGCGTCTTCGAGTCGGTGTCAATGGTCAGACCGGTGGCTCCGCCGCCGAAGTACGGGACGTCGTACGCGGCCTGGAAGACAATCTGATCACCCTGGATGTCATAGGCGTGGATCGGCGTCGGACTGGAGTTGATGTCCGCGATCAGGTACACCGACTTGGCCGATGCGGTAAGCGACACGATCAGTGCCGCCCCAACTGATGCTACGATTAGTTTGGTCTTCATTATCATCACCTCACTGCTGCGGCCGCGGCGCACCGGCGGCCCGATAGCCACGGCTCAGTCGATTAGAAAAGTACTATTCCCACGCAGCTCCGAAAAACTAAGGAGCGCCTCCGTTCGGTTGATGTGCCTCCCTGCGTTTCCCTTGGTCTACTTGCCCCTCCGGATGCGAGCACCCGGATTCTCGCGCTTTTACCTCCGATACCTCGGATTTGTCATCGCCGTCTTCTGACGGTATCCCTGACCGCATCACCGCGGTACAGAATCCAGTACCTTCTATTTCCCAGCGCGATGTGTGGAACCGAGCTTCGTCTTGGCCAGTCGTTACGGACTAATTATGGTGCCGTTGGAAGCAGTGCGGGAACCACGAAGATTGAGTACCCGTTCCCGAGTGCCTCGTCGCTTGATCTCGCCATCCGCATGACGCCAGACCGAGAGAGAATTTAATGTACTCATACTCCCACAAGATCAGAAACTGTATAGATTAGTATAAACTATTGTCTTACAAGGATCAAGCGTCAAATTGCCATTGGGGTTTATAATCGTCAAGCAGGTTCATTTCCCAATTCCATAGGTTGGATCCGGAAGTTTGGTCAAACCGACCAACCCTCTCCCGCCGGCGGCCCTTTTGCGTACAATTGTCGCCATGAACGACAATCCCCAACTTGTTGTCGGCACCGCCGGTCACATCGATCATGGCAAGAGCCGCCTGGTCAAGGCCCTGACTGGTACGGATCCGGATCGTCTGCCGGAGGAGCAGGCGCGGGGCATGACGATCGAGCTGGGTTTCGCGCATACCCGGATTGACGACTGCGATATCTCATTCGTGGACGTGCCCGGACATGAGCGCTTTATTCGCAAGATGGTGGCGGGGGCGACCGGTATCGATGTGGCTCTCCTGGTGGTGGCGGCGGACGATTCCGTCATGCCCCAGACCCGCGAGCACGCCGAGGTGCTTAGTCTGCTGGGCATTCAGCAATGTCTGGTCGTGTTGACCAAGATGGATTTGGTTGATGATGAATGGGCGGAACAGGTTGAGCAGGAGAGTGCCGAGTTACTGGCTAATCTTGGCATTGAGCCGATCCAATTTATCCGGACCTCGGCCCAGACCGGCCGCGGATTAGACGAGGTGCGTACGGCACTGGCGAAACTGGCCCGGGCGCCGCAACGGCAGCAGGAGTCATATCGTTGGTTCTGTATGCCGGTCGATCGCGCGTTCACCATCGCCGGCCGCGGCACGGTCGTGACTGGCTCCAGCTCGCACGGCGAAGTAACCCGCGAGGACACGCTCGAACTCTGGCCCGGCGGTGAACAGGTACGCGTACGTGATCTCCAGACGCATTACGATCAACGGGCCACCGCCGCCGGTCGCATGCGCCTGGCCATCAACCTGGCGGGTGTCCCACGTGAGCAGGTCGACCATGGCTGCACACTGGCCACCCCTGGCTATCTCGAACCAACCCGACGAATCGAGGTCTGGATTGCTTCCTTGCGGATGCCTGGGAAACAGCGGCGACAAACCCTGCGCTTGCGCCTGCACATCGCCACCAGCGAGGTATTGGCCGAACTGCGTTTACTGGAACGTCCCGATGAGGACACGGTGCGGAATGTGTTCGGGCAAATCCACGTGGCCGAGCCTGTCGTCGCTGCCTGGGGCCAAAGGTTCATCCTGCGCGATGAGAGCGGTAGCCGCACGCTCGGCGGCGGTGGCGTTCTGCGACTGGCGGCCCGGCCATGGACTGCCCGCCGACCGGCGTTTATCCCCGGACTGGAGGTTTTACGCGACGGGGCTCCCGTGGACCGCCTCGAAGAAGTCATCCGTGTCGCCGAATGGCAGCTTCTCAACGACAAGCAGTTGTCGGTCCGGGCCGGATTGAGCGATGAGCGGGAAACCACCAAGCTGATCCAGCGTCTGACGGGTGGCGGCCAGGTGCGCATGCTGGAAGTCGCTTCCAGTCGCGCGTGCCTGCACAGCCAGTTGCTGACCACCTTTGGTGATGATCTGGAGCGGCGGATCAAGCAATTTATGCGGGACAATCCGCGCTTGCCCGGCGTGCCGCGTACGCAATGGCCGAGCTGGATGCCGAACGCCTGTACGCCCAAACTGCGACCGGTCCTGTCCGAATGGTATATTCAAAGCGGGCGCGTTGGCCTGGACCACGACCACATCATTCCCGCCGGCCAGCAGCAGCAGATGTCGCCGGCCGATCAAAAATTGTTCGAGCAGATCCTCCAGGAGTTTGAGGTGGCGGCCTTTCAGCCCCCGGCCGTGAGTGAGCTGAGTTGCTATACGCGGCAAAACGCGAAGCGCGTCCGCGAGCTGGTTCAACTGGCGGTCAAACAGGGCCGGCTGGTGCGGATTACCAGCAGCATGTGGCTGCACGAAAGTCGCTGGCGGGAATTAGTCAAATTAGTCGTATCGACCGTGCGTGAGCGTGGCGAAGTCGCGGTGGGTAACCTGCGCACCATGATGAACTCCTCCCGCAAGTTCGTCGTCCCGATCGCCGAGCGACTTGATGCCGTCGGCATCACCAAACGCGTCGGCGACGTCCGCCGGTTGGGTCCGAATGCGAGCGCTGAGTGAGCCGAGCGAGCGGTTTTCACGCTAATTTGTGGCAGTCTGTCGGTCTTTGAGATGTACTTCGTGGTTGCCGCTCTGGGGTGGGTGGCTTAACATTACGAATCTCGACGCGGGTCACACCCGCTAGTGCCTGGTGTGTGTACGTAGCGTGTCTTGGAGAGGTGCCCGAGTGGCTGAAGGGGCTGGTTTCGAAAACCAGTGTACGGGTAACCGTACCGCGAGTTCGAATCTCGCCCTCTCCGTTTGCCGGCCACAGCGTTTAGTGCAAGGGTTTGCACCAGCTTACCGATGTTACCTGGTTGCCTCGCTTCCTTATTATCTTGCTACCCACCGCCGACGAGGGCGATAAAGCTATCAATGTCGTAGCTGTTCACCTCGCCGTCGGCGTTGCAGTCGGCCAGCATGCGGTTGCAATCTGGAAACATCCCTTCGTAGTCACAGGTCGGGCTTAGCGCACAAATGAATCCATCGATGTCGTATGAATTCACGGTTCCGTCGCAGTTCATGTCGCCGGGCAGTTCGGGGACCTGGGCGTAGAACACCTTGACGCACGGCTCGCCGGAGTTGCCGACGATCAGGTCGGGCCACTGGTCGCCGTTGATGTCGCCGAACGCGATCGCGGTGCCGACGGACGGCGAGTCGTACGTCCACGACGGGGCCGACTCGAGCGTGCCGTTGACGTTCAGGTAGATGTGCACCTTGCCGTCGGAGAAATGCGTTTCGGCCAGGTCCGGATCGCCGTCGCGGTCCACGTCGCAGAAGCGGATGTCGCTGTGGCCGAAGTACGTGGCGCCGGATGACCACGTCTGCGTCAGCGTCCCGCCGTCGTTGCTATAGAGCAGCGTCGGATCGTGGCCCAGAGCCAGGTCGGGCCAGCCGTTGCCGTCCACGTCCGCCCAGGCGACGCCTTTGTCGCTGTCGGTATCGCCGGTGGTCCAGACCGGCGTGGTCTGGAGCGCCCCGCCGACATTCCGGTACACACCGCTCTGGAAGTTGACCCACTTCGAGACGGCCAGATCCTCCCAGTCGTCGCCATCGTAGTCGGCGAAGGCCAGGAAGCCCTGGATCGAGCTCTCGGCGGACTGCCAGCCCGGCACGGTCGCCAGCGTGCCGGCGTTGTTGAAGAAGGCATACATCGGCCGGTACGCATCAGTAGGAGAATTGCCCTGGTTGGCGGTCACCACGTCAATGTCGTTGTCGTGGTCGAAGTCGAACAGGATGGCGTAGTTGTTCCAGGCCGCCCCGGGCTCCTGGCTGATCCAGCCTGGCGTGGTGCTCGGGCCGGCCGGACTGCCCCAGTAGATCACCGAGGGTGACATGGCGTAGCCGCCGTTGGCCGAAAAGACGTCCGGGTACGTATCGCGGTTGATGTCAGCCACCTGGACGTCGCCGGTGGAGACTTCGTCAGCGGAGATCCAGGACGGGTTCGCTTCGAGCTCGCCGCCGATGTTGTAGTAGATGAGGTTCTCCCAATCCGGGTAGGGCGGGTAGCTCTGCGAGTAGTAGCACCCGACGACGACGTCGATCCAGCCGTCGCCGTTCATGTCGGCCGCCTGAAGGCCGCCGACCTGCATGCGGAGGCTGTTCTGCCAATCGGGCGCGCTGCCGTACGGCACTGCGTCGCCGCGGGTGGTGACCGTGCCGTCGGTTAATGACTTGTGTACGTTCACTGTCTCCAGGCCATCGTCAGATACTTCAATAATCTGTGCATGTGTGGTGAGCACCGCCAGACCGGCAACGGCGACGGTCGTCATGAGCGTTCTGAGTGGTGAATGGGGTTTCATTCTTTCGCGTCCTCCGGGTGTTTGCGGGCCATACTGTCCCCGAAGAATCCATTTTAGCCGAGGGCCGCCGGTTTGCGATGTCGAAATTCGTGGCATTTGCCTCACTTTCGTAGTGTCATAATCCGAATCCAAACGCGACAGGCATTCTCGCGAAGCTCATGGTATGTACCCCTTTGGCTAATTAGGCAGTCGATCCGCCGGCCAGGCGCGCGAAATCCCCCGGCCAACACTAACGATATTGAAATGTGGCCCCGGTGTTAAAACAGGTTCGAGCACGGTGCGCAGCCTGCACACGTTACCGGGCTGTTGTGGTACATATTGAGGATTGTGAGTAGAACATGCGCGGTGACCGGCGCGGACGCGGTTGCTTTACCGGGATATAAACTCTCCGTCAGGAGGAAGAATCATGAAACGTCTGGTATATGGGCTGGTACTGCTCGGTGCCTGCATCGCTTCCAGTACAAAGACCATGGCACAGGAAAAGCAGGTTGCATCATCCCGGCCGACGACCGCCACCTCCAGCGCTGGCGTGCTACCCGGTTTTGAGTGCAGCACCTACTTTGACGAGCAGATCAAGACATACACTTTTGAGCCGGATGTAAAAGTCCACATCAACGCGCCTGCCGCGGCTGAATTCGATCCGCGCCGCACGACTCGGCTGGTCTTTTATGCCCTGCCCAATGGCAACACGACCGAGCAGACCATTGGCAAGCAATGCCAGCCCGACCGCGACTGGCATTTCTACATCCAGCACATCGGCGCCCAGACCCGGCGGCTGCGCGAAATCATCAAGAATGAAAACCTCGTCGTGGCCTATCTGGAAGCCAAATGCCGTAGCTGGCCAACCTGGCGCCGCAAACACGAGCAGAGCGGCCAGCAGATAATCAAGTTGATCGATTCCGTCCGCGACCATTTTGACACCAACCACACCACGGTCGATCTGGTCGCCCACAGTGGCGGCGGCAGCCTGATATTCGGCTACGTGAACGAGGTCGAGGAGATCCCGCCCTGGATTCGCCGTATCGTCTTTCTGGACGCCAATTATGGCTACAGTGATGAGCAACAGCACGGCGACAAGTTTCTCGCCTGGCTGCGTGGCACGCCCGAGCATTATCTCGGTGTCGTGGCCTACGACGATCGGCGCATTCGGATCAACGGTAAGTTGGTGGTCGGACCCACCGGTGGGACCTGGCGCAAATCACAGCACATGCTGGAAAGATTCCGCCAGGACCTGAAGCTCCAAACCGAGCCGCGTGACGAATACATGCGTCACCGTGGTCTCGACGGCCGGCTGGATATCACACTCATCCTGAATCCGGAAGACAAGATTCTGCACACTGTACTGGTGGAGAAGAACGGCTTCATCCACGGGCTGACGTTCGCCGGCCCATACGAGAAGCAAGCGGACCAGCTCTGGGGACCGGTCAATTACGAAAAGTGGATCCAGCCGGAATAAACGCCGCGTACTTAATAGCTGGGATTGGTGACACGGCCTTCATCGCTCAGAAGCACGTGCAAGTTCGGATCCGCCAGCACCTCGGCGACTGACATTTCCACCCCATCGACGATCATCCACTGGGAGACCAGGCGTATGCCGTGACTGTAATCGACGTACCAGTCCACGTGGCCGAGGTACAGTGGCTGGATCGGCACGCCATTGAGCTGGTGCCAGCCATAGATGGCTACCTTGCCCGGATTCGAGGCCAGCAGCGGCGTGATCACCACGTCTTTTTTAATTCCGCCAATAAGCTCGCCGAGCGGCTGGCCTTCACGCTGCTCCTCAACCATCTGATGATGGCGGTAGAACGTGGTCGCGCGCATGATATCGACCGTCGCGGGGCTGATCGGGGCCGGGGCCAGCTTGACCGTGGCCTGATCGTAAATGTCGTCCACCATCTTCCGCGTTGTCAGCAGGCATTCGAATTCATCGGCGATTGGTTGTGCAATCAATGGCGTCATCGGCATCCGCACGAAGTCATCATCGCGGCCGATGCACAGGTAATCCGGCATCACGTAATAAGTCGCATAGACCGGCGCACCCAGGATTACGGCGTTTACATTGATCGGGATGAAAGTGCGCAGGAACCCGGGGATATTACCGCCGGTGATTTCCTCGACGATGCGATCTTCGCGCTGCGCATATGACAATCCCGCCACTTCAGCCATGAACTGGCTGCCGCTGGGAACTTCCGGCGGGCGCGGCGGAATCGGGCCGATCGTCGCGATCGTCTGGAGTTCCGCGTAATCGCTCAAATCGAGGCTGGTGTTCTCGTCAGCGTCGAAAGCCGCCAGGTGGGCCGACACACACGCCGGCTCGGCGGGATTAGCTGGCAGACCCGGACCGCCCAGGCTCGCGGCCAGGGCCTCGACATCATTGAAATCCACGTCGCCATCGACGTCGAAATCGCCATCGGCGATGGTCTCACATTCATCCGCCCGCTGGTTGGCATTGCAGTCCAGGCTGGTGCCCGCGTCTAAATCCATGTCGTCAGGCACATCGTTTTCGTTGCAATCCGGAGCTTCCACACGGACGTTGTCGTAGATCACGAAGTTATCCTCGCGTGGATCCGCGATGGAAATATACGTGTCCATGTAGCCGAGCATAAGGTTGCCGGATGTGAAGGTGGTGTCCAGTCGAATGGCGATCAGCATGCCGTTCAGCCGCCATTCAATCACGCCGTCACGCTGGCTGATCTCCACTTCGACCCATTGCTTGCCCGGGACGCCCGCCGTCTCGAAGGGTGGATTGGGGAACAACCACTGGTAGAAGTCCGCCGTATGATTGCGGCTGGCGGCGGCGTAGCCCCCGGTGGCGACCGAGAGCATGGTTCTGCTCGTGTATACCTGGTAGTCGTCAACCGAGCCGCCTTCACCATCCACCGCGAACCAGAAGCCGTCGCAGTTGGGGTTGTAAGGCCAGGTAACATCCGTGCCGGCATGGTTGAGGCCGAAGGTGGCGAACTCGGTCGAGCCCGTACCGCCCCCCGCGCCGCCGTTGTAATTCAACCACATGTCGAGCTTGAGGGTGCGATTGTGGCTCAGGTTGACGCCGATCGGGTAAGCGCTGACGGCGTCCACATTGGCAACCTCGTCATTGTTGTTGGCGGTGAAGTGCAGGCCGATTGTGGTCCCGCCCGTGGAGTTCGGGGCCGGGGGAATGCCGCGCGTGCTGTAATCGAAGGCAAAGTCGGCGGAGTAATCACCGGCGTAAGTATGCAAAGTCCAGTTCGCGGCGGAGTTGCCGGCGTCAAAATCGTCGGCGAAGGTGATGCTAGGCTCATTCCCGCTGGCGCAAGCCGTTGTCCCCAGGCAGCAGGTCACCGTCAGCAGTACGAATACCCACCTCAACATCGGCATCCTCCGAGCATCCAAAGAGTCCAGGCTCTGCCCCGGACGTTTCTGTCCGCACCTCTGCTATGTTAATAATTCGCTCTTGCTTGATTCTTACTTTCTTCCATTATCGCTGATCGGCCTCTCCGACAGAAGGAAATATCTGAAACTGCTTGCTCAGCGATGGCACACGGCGGTTGGGAAAAGGAGGGAAACTTGGCGAATTGACACAGGACAAGCTTGACCGGGTGGCCTATAATTTTGGTGCCGGTGACGGACCCTACCCCCCGTAACCGGCCAGGCGTTGGGATGGGTTTCCGACGCCTGTTTTTTATACATACACACTCTCATGCCCGCGCTTTCAGCTTGGGCATGGCACCCCGATCAGAGCCCCGAACACTTAATCAGAGCCCCGAGCGCCAGCGAGTGGGTT
>JBDRDH010000097.1:0-8358 GCA_043820985.1 Planctomycetota bacterium | reverse complement strand
GAGTGACACGAAAACACGCTGAAGCAACCGGGTAGGTCGTGACTACACCGCATCTCGCACGCCGCCACCGCGCCCAGGACATCCAAGGCGCGATCCAGGCCGCAAGAAAAGTCGAAAACGGTCAGAAGTGTTCAACTTGGGCTATCTCGTGTAACACCGCTATACATGGGGGTTTGCAACGCACTATGCACATGAGATTGATCAGTCGTAGAGACGGTTTGCCCGCATGCGTTCGTGTTATTTTGCGTTGTTTCGCCGCCAAACTGCTGTGGATACTGCTGTGCGCTGTCAGCGTCAGCCGGGTGGGCATGGTCGGTTCCTGTGGCACGTAGGCGGCTGGGTGATGGTTTTTCTGGTACTAGACTCGGCATGGCTTCAACCGCTTTGGTCTCATCATGCACTCTCAGGCGTGAGTGTAAAACACTGCAATCGCCGACATGTCACATTACGCTCGTCCTGGCCATGAACACCTTCGCTTGGACGTCGCATGGCTCGGAAACAGAGCGGCGCGCGCCGATATGTTGGCGGGCGCAATCCCATACGACTACAGCGCATACAAACGAATCCCCAAGAGACGAATTGAACTGGGCGCGGCTGGATTCGAACCAGCGTAGGCTAATGCCAACGGGTTTACAGCCCGTCCCCTTTAACCACTCGGGCACACGCCCATCGCTTGGAACTATACTAACATCGGCTATACCTGTCCAGACTCGTGTAATGGAGGTGTGCGCCGGGATGTCAGCACGTAATTTGCTATCAGGCCGGGCACTCCCACATACTGGATTCGCCAAAGTTCGAGTTTATAAAACTTAACCACCCTACGTCATCCCGTAGCTTATGTCCCATAAAAATATACTTTGAAGCCAACGAAATAGCATTGTAACCGTCTATGCCAGTGTCTTGATTTATATTTTCCATTTGGTATCATCTTTTCCTACTAACTCGGTTGATTTTTCTTTTCTCTAGGGTATATTCCCTAGACAGACATTGTTGCGAAACACGCAAGACAATGTTATAGACTTATGGGCGGCATGCTCGGCTGTGGCGTTTCCCCCCGGCGCCCACCGACGTCCGCCCACCTTTTTTGCGCCAATCTATTCTAACGAGCGTCTGATAATTCCCCCCAGAGGCACACTATCAGTCCGCCGCATAAGGCGTCCGGGCTCTGTCCTGGACGTCGTCGTGGAAGAGCGTTTTTCCCGCGTTCCACGGCCGGGACAGAGCCCGGCCGCTACATTTGCAGACCGGCACGGACTTTTGCGGCGGACTGCTATGGCGGATCTTCAAGACCACGGCTTCTATCGATCTCGCCGACCTGCGCCGTACGCGAGCCAATCCTCCGCAGGTTGAGGCCGCCAGCGGCATCAAGCGCCACTTCCCAAATCTGTCCGGCACGTAGTGGTACGGCGGGGGCTTCGCACTGGACTACGCGTACGCCGTAACGCGCGGCCAGTTCGGGATTGTCGATCATCTCCCAGAAGAGACTCCAGAGTTCCTGGTGTAGCGTGGCGGTTTGTTCATCCTCGACTGTCGGCGGCCGGGCGGCACGATCCAGTTCCGGTACGGTGTCTGGTGCCTGATGATCACCGAAGATTCGTCGAAACATGGCCAGGCTGGTACCGCGCTGTGGATCACCTTCCTGGACGTGATGATGGGCGAATTTGATGACCAGCGCCTCGAAGTAAACCAGTGTGCCGATGGCTTCGACGGCTACGGGCTGACCGAGGGTGCCGTCGCCGCCGATTTCCTGCCAGAGGAGCGTGCTGACCTGGCGGCCGTGACGATCCTGGCGCGTGCGGACAACGTCAACCTGGGCGACGCGGCGGGTGGCACTGAGCCGCTGAGCGTAATCCAGCAATTGCTGGCGCTGCTGCTCAAGCTGGCTGACCTGGGCCTGAAGTTGCTGGACTTCAAGACTGCCGAACTTGATGGCGGTAAAGACCGCGGCCGCCACCAGCACGACCGATCCGATGGTGAAATTGATCCATTTCATGCGCGGCACTCCGTTGCACGTCGCCTGGGATAACCTCGCTCGTGGGGGGATCGATCCGCGTGATCAATGATGCCGGGCCTTCTTCCACCGGCTCCACGGGATGAGCCCCCTCCATCCTCTCATTATACTCATCGATCAACTCGCGGATGCGAGGATCGGCTGAATAACGCAGTGCCAGCATGGCATTGTGCATCAGGACGGGTATGGGGCTGCCGACCAGAGCGATCAACCTCTGGCGAATCTCTGACCGCTTTGATGAGCCCAGCCAGATGCAGACGGCCCGGACCAGATTGTAGTCGCAGGTTCGCCGGCGAGAAAGGGCCTGGTCACCTGGAGGAATACCACATCGCACCGCGCGCGGAGTGGGTTGATAGCTCCAGTAATCCGCGTACCGGCGTGAGAGCACATGCCATAAATGTTCGGGTTGTGGCCGCAGACCATGCCTTACCGTTGGAATACTACCGCCTCGATGGATCTGCCACCAAAGTTGCATCGTTCGCCGATCGCTCTCGGCATCAATCATGCCGGCCAACTGATGATCAAATTCCGCGGGAAACAGCTCGTGCCAGAAGTCCGGCATTGTTGGGCGGCCCCAGCACCGCGGGCCGATCTCGCGACCTTGCACCTTGATGTTGAAGTGCAGGATATCCAGGGCAGTCTCCAGACAGTTGACGCTAACCTGCGGCCGCGCCGCTGGATGGATCAGCAGCCGCAGCAGCGATATGTGCAGCATGACCCGCAGGTCATCAGGCGCCGCCGGACGTTGCATCACGGGATGTTCCGCGAGGTAGGCGATGCTGGCTGGAGCCAGTTCCACCAGGCGGTTATAGCCGGCGGTCCAGACCGCGTCCGGATCCATTTCCAGGATCGGACGGGCGGCTTCGTCGATGGCCCGCTCCAGCGGAGTCAGTGGCGGCCGGCCCGCCGTACATGCCGCCAGCGGCAGGAGGAACGTCAGCGCAAAACCCGTCAGCTTCGTCCACTGACAGTTCTGGATGGCTGCTGAGCGTTCGCGAGATAATACGTGCACAGTGCAGGTCCTTTGGCGGCGGGCTGGTTGGTAGCCCACGCGCAATCGGCTACAATCTCCGCTCACAGAATAGTCAATCAGGAGCAGGAATGGAACGTACACTGATCATCTTCAAGCCGGATGCGGTAAATCGGCTGCTGGTTGGTCGGATTCTGGCGCGTTTTGAGGCCAAAGGACTGCGAATCGCCGCCATGAAGCTCCAGCAGTCGCCACGGTCCCAGGTTGAGGAGCATTACCAGGTCCACCTTGGGCGGCCCTTTTACGACTCGTTGGTGAAGTTCATGACCGCTGGTCCAGTGATAGTGGCAGTACTGGAGGGTCCGCAGGCCATCACGGTCGTGCGCAACCTGCTGGGTGCCACCGATGGCCGGGAGGCCGCACCGGGCACGATTCGCGGCGATTTCGGACTCGATCAGCAATACAATCTGGTGCACGCCAGCGACGGACCCGAGACTGCCAAAACCGAAATCGAGTTGTTCTTCACACCTGAAGAGATTGTCAGCTACACCCGGGCCCCGGATTGCTGGATCAGCCGCGAATAAAATCACCGGGCAATGCTGCCCCGCACGCTCGGCAAGCAACAGGAGTAGTCAATGAAGCTCAAGCCCATCGCTGGACACCCACAGAATAAAGTGGATCTGGAAGGCGCCCAGGGTGTGCGGATGCGGATGTTGATCGGTCCGGATGAGGGTGCCGAGGTATTTCACATGCGCCATTTTGAAGTGGCCCCGGGTGGGAACACGCCTCATCACGTACATGATTACGAGCATGAAGTGCTGATTCTCAAGGGCGTCGGAATCGTTAAAGGCGCCCAGGGCGAAACAAACTGTCAGGCCGGCGACGTGGTCTGGATGCCACCAAATGAGAAACACCAGTTCCTCAACAGTGGCGCGGAGCCATTGGAATTTATCTGCCTGATCCCGGCTCCACAGGACTGCACGTCATAACAGACGGATCGGAGGTATTGCACATGTCACGGATCACACGCCGCGAAGTTCTGGGTTCGGCGGTGGCGGTGGGCGGCTGGCTGGCGCTCGGCAGCGATGCGGTTATGGGCCAGGAAGCTCCCACCAGCAGCGAAGCGGGGGGTGTCGCCAGCGGGCCATATCAGCTTCCACCGCTGCCCTATGATTACGCCGATCTCGAGCCGTATATTGGCGCCGAAACACTGAAGCTACACCACGACGTACACCATGCGGGCTATGTGCGCGGAGCGAACGCGGCAGTGGCCGAGTTGGAGCGCATTCGGCGGGTGGGCGGAACCGACATTCAACAGGTCCGGGCGGCCACCGACAACCTGGCCTTCCACACCTCGGGGCACCTGTTGCACAGTCTATATTGGAATTGCATGAAGCGCGATGGCGGTGGCGATCCGCCTGCCGACGGTGAGTTCGGCATACTGCTCAAGCGTGATTTTGGCACGGTGGACGCGGCCCGCGCGCAACTGGCCGCCGCGGCTCAGCAGGTGCAGGGTAGTGGCTGGGCACTCCTGGCATTTGAACCGGTTGCCCAGCGTCTATTGGTGTTGCAGGCGGAAAAGCATCAGAACATGGGCGTATGGGGTTGCGTGCCGTTACTGGTGATTGATGTATGGGAGCATGCCTATTACCTGGGCTACCAGAACAAACGCTCGAACTACATCAAAGCCTTTATGAACATAATCAACTGGGATTACGTGCAGCAACGGTTGCAAACCGCCCGTAAGCTGACCTAGCTGTTCGTCCAGCGGGGCCGCGTGCCCGTTTGAGATGTGAGTAACGCGTTGAGCCTCGAATACAAGAGACATACGCCGCCGTTGGCCATCCCCGGTCAGGAGTCCGGGCGAAATACGCCATTACCGGTGCTGATCCTGGCCATGGGCCTGGTCATCGTGCCGCTGATAGCACTCTCGCAGGTTATCGCCTACTTTCGCTGGGACGTGGTTGACGACCAGATGTTCGGCTATTTCGGCTGGCGCATCGCCCACGGCGCGACCGTCTATCTCGACGTGTGGGACAACAAACCTCCGGGTATTTACTGGATCAACGCCCTGGGGATGATACTGGGCAATGACAGCTACCTGGGTGTTGTGGGTCTGTGTGTGGTCGCCCTGGTCGCGGCGCACGCCTGTTTTTTCGCGATTTGCAGCTCACTCTTTTTCCGGGGAGCCGCCGCGTGCTCGACCGTGCTGCTGTGTTTCTTTCTCACGCACGCCTTCTTTACGGGAGGTACCAATCGCACTGAGACTTTTCTGGTCCCGTTTGAGTTGGCGGCGGTGTTGTTCTACGTGCGTGGCTTCGCGCGCGATCGCTGGTGGAAGTGGCTGAGTGTCGGGTTGTGCGCCGGGGTGGCGTTTTTATTCAAGCAGGTCGGCCTGGCGGCCTGGGGGGCGATGGGACTGCATACCATCATCCTGGTCCTGACGGGCGATGTGTCCATGCGCGACGGTTTTCGGCGCTGCCTGCTGATGCTGGCGGGTGTATGTGTCGTCGTCCTCGCCGCGGCAGGTGCACTGGCCGCCCAGGGTGCGCTGGGGGAAGCCGTATTCGCGGTGTTCCTTTTCAACCGCGCGTATTTTGACACGGGTACCAGCGAGTGGCCGTATAGCTATAAATCGTGGTACCTGTTGAAAGAACACTTCTTTCCCATCCTGCGGTTGCCGCTGCTGATGGCCATCGCCGCCACGGTTCACGCGGTGCTCTGGCGTGTGCGCCCGCGGGTTCGGCCCCCTGAAATTGAGCAACCCCTGCGGGCCTTGAAGCCGGTTTGCCCGCGGTATTTCCTGCTCTTTTCGATCTGGTTCCTGGCGTCATTCTGGGGCGCGCTACTCAGTCCGCACGCGTTCCGGCA
Source organism: Planctomycetota bacterium (assembly GCA_043820985.1). Taxonomy (GTDB): domain Bacteria; phylum Planctomycetota; class Phycisphaerae; order UBA1845; family Fen-1342; genus JAAYXS01. The sequence goes on along the minus strand of JBDRDH010000097.1, from coordinate 2,506 downwards.
CTACCTGGTGCCCACGATTCCACCACTATTGCTATTGGCCGCCTATCTGGTCAATGTGTTGCAGGCCGAGATGCGCCTGCTCGTGCGGTTGCAGCAACGAGCCTGGGTGACGGCGGCGTTCGTGGCCATTGCGTACTTCTCGTTCGATGCCGGCCGCCGACAGTGGGAGGAGATGAGCACGTTGTGGGTCTTCCGCGTCGAGCAGGGTGAGCGCGCCCAATGGGAAGTGATTGGCGACGCGGTCAAGGCTGTCACGGGGCCGGACGACAAGATTCACTGTTGGGGTTATTACCCGGGAGTTTATCTCTGGGCGCGGCGGGAAAACGCCAGCCGCTTCACTACCACCGAGAAGGTTGGACAAGTGGGGGAGCAAGCCAACTTTGTAATGCGTGAGTTGGACGAAACGCTCAAGGCCGATCCACCAGTGGTATTGGTTGTCTCTTGTGAAGATTATGAATGGCTGCACGGGCGTCGACCGGACAAAGGCCCGCCCGCCGTCAAGCTCGGTCCCTGGATCGATGAAACCTATGAGCGTGTGGCCGATATACCTGGCATTAACGCCTATATTTTTAAGGACCGCGCCCTGGTGCAACCGGCCGACCGCGAGTTGCAAAACAAGATCGGTGATCTACTCCGCAACTAAATCCCGGCCTCTAAATTATTCTCTGCGGCTCTGTGCCTCTGTGGTAAACAGCAGTGTTCGAAATGCATGCTAGCGCACGAACAGCAATTCCCACCCGATAATGAAGATGGCGACGTCAACCAGGGCATGACTGACATAGCCCGGCCAGATTGAACGGTAGCGCTTGTAGCACCAACACCACACCACGCCACCCACGAACACTCCCGCCACCGCGAGCCCCGTTACGCTCCACGGCAGGAAGATACCAAGGGCCAGGATATGGTGCAGCGCGAAGCAAGCGGCGGCGCAGATGGCGGCGGCCCAGGCGGACGTCAGACGCTCCCAACGCGTAAACACAAACCAGCGCCAGACGTACTCCTCCAGCGCCGCGTTGATCAGCGTCAGATAAGCCGCGAACGCCACGTACAATCCCAGCGTGGCGAAGCCACTGTCGGCGGCAACTTCGCGCAGTTTCGTCGTATCCAGGCCATACACCAACAGCAGGCGATAAACGCCATAAATCAGTGCACTGATCAACAGTCCTGACACCACGCCAAACACGAACCCACCCTTACGCGCCGGCGACAGTGACAGCCGCCCGCGCTCGATCCACAACAGCCACACCGCCGGCAACGCCAGGATCCACGTCTTGCAGATGAAGTAGATCGTTTTGCCAAACGCACCGGGCGCGATCCACAAGCCCATCGCCGTACCCAGTGAGGGCATTGGCACGAGTAGTAAGAGTGCGATCAGCGCTTGCTTTCGTGGGTCGTTGCTCATCGTGGATTTGGCGGAGGATAACCGCCGGTGCTGCTTTTGGGAAAGGCCCTGGAAGATGCATGTCAGTGATGTTTATGTGTGCCTGAAGATCGTCGCAGTGCACACAGCTCCCACATAAACCTGCCGATAATCCTGCTGGACGGGCTCGTGCGCGTTGCCGAGTCAGGTTGATGTTATCGGACGACCAGATGCCCTCTGAACAGTCACAGATTCCGCTGTCAAACCGCTCCAGCTCGGCGGGAGTGATCCTGCTGGTCGTTCTTTTCGCTATCACCGGCTTGCGCTTTGCCGTCGTATCGCCGGTGCGAAATTATCAACTCGATTTCCGGGCTTACTACGCCGCCGGTCGGGCGTTGCACCAGGGCGTCAATCCGTACGATCGGCCGGCGGTGCGTGAGGCGGTCGCGCTGCCGGGCAAGCAATCGATTGTCCCATACGTCTATCCGCCACCGACGTTAGCGGTGGCGAGTATCTTCGCACGTTTGCCATACCCCGCCGCCCAGGTGCCGTGGGCCATAATGCAATTCGGCCTGGGGCTGGGGGCCATGTTGCTGTTATGGCGGGCGTTGGGTGTGGAGTTCGGCTCGCCGACGTCGGTGTTAGTGGCGGCGGCGTTTCTGCTGAGCAGCTCGGTCGCGGAACTGTTCCGTTGGGGGCAGTTTGATCTGATCGTGGTGGTACTATTGGCGGGGGCCGTGCTGGCGTTGGTAAGAGGGCAATCCGTATGGGCAGGAGTGTTGATCGGCCTGGCGGCGGTCGCCAAGGTCACGCCGGCGGCGTATCTGGGCATTTTCCTATTGCGGCGGGATTACAAGGGGCTGGTCGCGGGGATGGTGGTAATCTGCGCGTCCATGCTCGCCGCGTGGGTGGTGCTGCCGGGGGGAGTGTATGAGCAATGGCTGAGCAACCTGAGCCGACTCTCGGCGGACGTCAACGCCAACAACATGAGCCTGCGGGGCGTGCTGTTGTCAACACTGGTCGGTGGGGGGGAGCAAGCTCCGGCGTTCACCTTGAGCGCGAAACTCGTCGTGGCATTGTGTTGGGGCATAATCGTGCTGTTAGTTGGCGTTACGGTGTATTGGCTGGTTCGCCACCGCGCGCGCT
>JBDRDH010000096.1:0-3724 GCA_043820985.1 Planctomycetota bacterium | reverse complement strand
CGGGTCCAGTTTCAACTCGAACAAACCGGACTGGATGGGAGCCAGCAGCCGGCAATGCGGACAGACGAGCCAGCGAGGGAAGGGGGCAACCGGCACGCCGATGTTGGCTGTTTCGTCGAAAGGGTTGGACTGAAAACCAGTGGATTCCGGCGTCATCGGCGGGGTTAGCAGCTTGGCCACCTGCCGCCCCAACTCTCGCTGGACCGCGCGGAGCAATCGCGGCTCGGGGATTTCGCTGGAACCCTGCTCCACCGGCCAATCATCCAGGCCCATGACCATGACAGACAAGTTGGGCAGTTCCACAATAGCCCCCACGCCGAACGTATACAGCAGTTGGCTTGGTCGCAGATCGCCGATCTTACGTCTTTCTGAGACAGGGCTGCTCACTGCTGTTCCTCCTGTTCCTCGCCTTCTTCCGGGTCGGTGTCTTCGCTCATAGCCGCGACGAACGTCGCGTCTTCATCCAGCCCACCATCGTGAAAGATCAAGCCCACCATCGGCTCCACGTCTCGGTGAGATGGCGCCAGTTTGACGGACACTTCGTGTGCTTAGGTTTTGTGGGTGAGGCAACATTCGCTGGCGGTTCAGAGTACCGGCGCCTCTTCTCGTGCGCCGTGAAAGGCGTGCGTTTTCAGCGGGTGCAATTCCCGCCCGGCAACTGTCGTTCCAGCCGGTAGCAATCGGAGCGGCGATGGAGGTAACGATATCGTCGAAGCCTTCGATGGAAAAGGGCCGTATAGCGGCTCAGCGAGTCGGCAGGCCGTAACGCGAGTGAACGCCGAGCAGGCCTCGAAAGACCTAATGCGGGAGCCGACCCAACGAGAAGATGGGGAAGGCCGCCGTCAGGACACGCAACGAACGACATCCGTGTCCTGGTCCCGTCGGGGTAATGGCGATGGCATGCCAATACATGGAAGCGTATCGCAACACGGGAAGCCCCAATGGTGGCGGCGCGTGACCACCAACTGGAATCCCGCGAGGGACAGGCCAGGCCGTATGGGGTGGCGGAGAGGCCCGCAGTAGTGACGAAGCCGGGTAATGCCGGTGGAGCGAAGGGGTCTCAGTTCAAGGTCAACGTCCCAAGTGGCAAGGGACCTGGAGATTGGCGATGAGCCTACCAACTCTACCTACGGTTCAAGAGCTACAGGAGGCGTTGCACGCCAAAGCGAAGGAATCGCCAGCTTTTCGCTTCTACACGCTGTACGACAAGATTTATCGGAAGGACGTGCTTTGGTGCGCCTGGCGGCGTTGCCTGATTAACGGCGGTGCTCCCGGCGTCGATGAGCAGACGTTCGAAGAAATCGAGAAGTACGGTGTCACGAAGTGGCTGGACGAACTGGCGGAGGATTTGCGAACGAAGAAGTACCAGCCTCAAGCAGTACGACGCGTGTAGATCCCCAAACCGGATGGGAAGCAGCGTCCTCTCGGAATTCCGCCGATCAAAGACCGCGTCGCCGAGACGGCGGCATTGATTGTATTGGAGCCTATGTTCGAAGCGGATCTGCAACCTGAGCAGTATGCATACCGTGAAGGTCACAGCGCACAAGCTGCGGTCAAAGCGGTACACCGACTGCTGATTGCCGGCTACCGGGAGGTGGTGGACGCTGACCTTTCGGGCTACTTTGATTCCATATCGCACGCCGAGCTCATGCAGTGCGTCGCTCGCCGCGTAAGCGACAAAGCGGTACTGCATCTCATCAAGCTCTGGCTTGTGGCACCCGTGGAAGAGAGGGATTCTCGAGGTCGCATACATCGCACGACTCGCAACAAGGACGAGGGACGTGGCAGCCCGCAAGGTGCTCCGATCTCCCCGTTACTGGCGAATCTGTACATGCGGAGGTTTGTTCTGGGCTGGAAAGTCCTGGGCCATCAGCGGGCGTTGCAGGCTCGCATCGTGAATTATGCCGATGATTTTGTGATCTGCTGCCGACGCAACGCCGACCAGGCGATGCAGGTCATGCGGGACATGATGACGCGGCTGAAACTCACGGTGAATGAGACGAAGACGCATGTCTGTCGGGTCCCGGATGAATCGTTTGACTTCCTGGGGTACACATTCGGGCGCGGGTATGCACCGCGGACGGGCCAGCCGTATATCGGTGCCCGCCCCTCGCAGAAGAAAGTTACCCGGCTTCGCCGGGCGATCAGCGAGCAGACCAGTGCTCGGTGGGGCCTGGCCGACCCAGAGGAGATTGTGGGACGCCTCAACCTCATGATTCGGGGATGGGCCAACTACTTCTCTTATGGATCTGTCAGTCGCGCCTATCGCGCCGTGGACTTCCACGCGCGGGAGCGGCTCCGTCAGTGGCTGTGTCGGAAGCACAAAGTAGCCGGGCGGGGGACAGCACGCTTCCCCCTCCAATACGGCTACAAACAATTGGGGCTTATTGAGCTCCGGGTGCTACGACGCAGACTTCCGCGTGCGAACGCGTGACTCCTTGTCCGAGAGCCGGATGCGGGAGAACCGCACGTCCGGTTCGATGAGCGGCGTGTGGAAACGGAGCATGGTGGCGGACATTAGGGCACCGGCAACCGAAAGGGCCGGCAACAGACCAAGCCTCCACCTACACCACCGCGCCACACGTCGACTCTACTGTTACCGGACGGTCGCAACTCCAAGAAAGCCAAGGGCTTCGGCGCATCGATGAACAGAGAAGAGGGCCTGGCCCAATTCTGCGCGTTTTTGGGTAACAGGCGCGGACCTTGGGTGTTACCCGGAAGGGGTTGCCAGAGAAACGGCTGCCGACGCGGGGTCAGTTGCGGGAGAACCGGACGTGGCCGAGCATCTCCAGCCAGTGGGGATGGGAACTGCCGCTGAGTAGCTCCGCCGGACTCTTGCCGACCCGCTCGGGCCGCTCGCTCCGCACGAAGCGGCGGTGATTGAGAAAGAACTGCAACAAAGCCAAGTAGTCCGGTCCCAGGTGGCGGCGGAGGAAGAAGTAGTTGCGCAACCGGCTGTTGAGGTTCTCGACCAGCGAACTGGCGCGGACCGTCTGACGGGCCACCTCGACCATCGCGACACTCAGCGGAAAATACCGGTTGCCGAGTTGGCTCCGCAGCGCGGCCTCGCGCCGCCAGCGTGAGGCGTCGTCCTGTGGGAGAAGTTCGACGTTCAACACGGCGCGGGCCGTTTCCACCGCGACTTGGAACTCTGCGGCCAGGACCGCCAGGTTCTGGTCGAGCTGGGCAGCGAAGGCCAGCAGATCGTCGCGCTGGTTGGCCAACGCGCGAACCACCGGCCCGATGCGATGGGGACAAAGCGGCTGGCGGCAACGCAGTTCGGCGACGATGAAGTCGAACAGCTCGCGGCGCGTGGCGTGATTCGGCCCGCCCAAGGATAGGACGTCCTCACGCAACCACTTCAGCAACATGGCTACGTCGTCGGCCAAGGCGACCGCCCGGGCTTTTTCCCGCTCCGCATGGCTGAGTTTCACGGCGACGCTCTGCGTGCGTCGGCCTTGCCACCGCAGCCGGGCCTTCTTCCGCTGCAGATTGGCGACGGTGCCCATGGCCCCGTACGCCCGGTTTTCCAGGAACGTGGCCAACGATTGCACAGTGTGCAGGGCGTGAAACACGTCGCCGCGGCAGGGCACCTCTGGCATGGCCAGGGTCTGTCCGGCCCGGATCCCTTGGCCGGCGTCGGCGATGGTCGCCTCGGGCTGGAAGCCCTGGTCCTGTAACTCCAGCAGCCGGACGCCCCAGGTCTCGGCGTCGCGGTGATCTT
>JBDRDH010000095.1:0-24561 GCA_043820985.1 Planctomycetota bacterium | reverse complement strand
CATATACGAAGCCGACCAGCAGCAGCAGGAAAAATATCGCCATGGCACCAAACACAAAGCCGGGGGTATAGCCGGCCTCTGCCAGGGCGGGGGCCGCTTGCGCTACTGAGGACAGTTCGGCGGTTGCGGCGGCGTCTGACGCGGCGCTCATTCCGCGGCGCAATTGCGGAAAGATAAGTGCCCACGGATAGAGGAAGACCACTTCGACGCCGAATATCAAGTACATCACCGCGACGAGATAAAAGCGCGCGTTGAACCGCCGCCGGGCGCTGGTGACCGGCTTCATACCTGATTCGTAAGTATCATCTTTGATTGGACCGTGACGCTTCGGACCCACCACGTGCGCTAGTATCAGAATGACGGCCGTCAGCCCCATCACAGCCAGGATCAGGATGGCGACTGTGCCGTAATCACTGCTCGCCAACATCAATATCGCACCTCTCAGTGCTATTCCAAGAGCCGGATCATAATGTCTGCTCAGAATACTACCAAACCCTATCGCCAAGCCCCCCTGTTGTGCAACCCTGTCACCGGCATTTCCGTCAACATGTCTCGCGATTCGATCCCCCGGTACTGCCGCGGGCCCGCCGGCCACCGATCTTGACAGGTTCCGGCCGCCAACTAGAATTGCTCTGTTTGTAAGGTGTCAGTGCTGGATACCCGCCAGTGGTACACGGTGTCAGGGAGGTATGTGGCACGGACATTGGCGGTTGTGATCCCCCAAAATGTGACTGGATCATTGCATCCCACTGGTCTGAAAGTACTTCCAGCAGGAGGATTTGGACCGTGATCGAAGTACGGAACCTGTCGAAGTACTACGGTAGCCATCGGGCGGTGGACAACATCTCGTTTACTGTCAAAGAGGGCGAGATCGTCGGCTTTCTGGGGCCCAACGGGGCCGGTAAGACGACCACCCTGCGGATGCTGACGTGTTTTCTGCCCGCCACCGCCGGCTCGGCCACGGTCGCGGGGCACGACGTGTTCACCGAGTCGATGGCCGTGCGGGCCGTGGTCGGGTACCTGCCCGAGAGCGTGCCGCTGTATCCGGAAATGCGGGTGCGCGAGTACCTGAACTACCGCGGCAAGCTACGCGCGTTGGGTGCCACCGAGCGGCAGGCCGCGATCGCGCGCGTCACCGAGCGCTGCTGGTTGCACGACGTGATCGACCGGCCGATCGGGCAACTCTCCAAGGGCTTTCGCCAGCGGGTTGGGCTGGCGGACACCCTGCTGCACAACCCGGCGGTACTGATCCTCGACGAGCCGACGATCGGGCTGGACCCGACCCAGATTCGCGAAACGCGCTCGTTGATCCGCGAGCTGGCCAAGGAACACACGGTGATCCTGTCGAGCCATATCCTGCCGGAAGTCGAAGCGACCTGTGAGCGGATCATCATCATCCACGAGGGTAAGCTGGTGGCGTCCGGCTCGCCCGCGGAGCTGCGCGCGCGGATCAGCGGGGAGTCCAAGCTGATCGCCGAGGTCAAAGGCGTGCCGAAGGAGGTAGCCGCCGGCGTCGGGCAGCTCGCCGACGTAACCGATGTGCGCACCGAAGTGCACGACGGCTGGACGCGCTTGTCAATCGCGGCGGGCACGGACGTGCGCGAAGCGGTGGCGAAGCTGGCCGCCGAGAAGGGCTGGCCGCTGCGCGAGCTGCGCCGCGACATCGCCACTCTCGAGGACTTCTTCGTCAAGATCGTGGCCGGCGTGCGCGAGACGCGCCCGGGATCGGGAGGTTAGCCAATGAGGAACATCACCGCGATCATGCAGCGCGAACTGCTATCGTTGTTCTGTTCGCCGATCGCCTACATCGTGATTGGTGGTTTCTGGCTGGTGACCGGCGTGATTGTCTGGGCCACCGGGGCCTTCAGTCCGGGCAGCCCGGCCAGCTTGCGGGACGTGTTCATGTGGACGCCTTTCGTGCTGACGATCATCATTCCCGCTGTCACCATGCGTACTCTCGCCGAGGAATACCGTAGCGGGACGGTGGAAACGCTGATGACCGCCCCGGTCTCCGACGTGCAGGTGGTGCTGGGCAAGTACCTGGCGTCGCTGCTCTTCTACCTGATCATGATCGCCGGGACGCTGGTTTATCTGCTGTTGATGGAGATCTTCGGCAATCCTGACTGGGGGGCCGCGCTGGCGGCCTACCTGGGTCTGGTGCTGTTGGGCATTATGTTCACCGCCTTCGGATTGTTAGCCAGTAGCCTGACGCGTAACCAGATCGTGGCCTGGATTCTAGGCGCCGTGCCACTGATGCTCTTTGCCTGGTTCGCTTTCTTTGTGGTGGCACGCGTGGAAGGCTGGCAGCGCGAGGTGCTGCAACAAATCAATGTCATGGGCCGCTTCGGACAGTTCACCCGTGGCGAGGTGGCCACCGACGCCATCATGTTCTTTCTCGCGTCGGCGGTCTTGTTCCTGTTCCTGACGGTCAAGGTAGTGGAGTCTCGACGATGGCGGTAGAGCGCGCCACGAACGCATCACAGCGCCGGCTGGTCTTCGGCTTCAACGTGGTCCTGCAAGCCTTGCTCGTCACCGTGTTGGCAATTGGCGTGGTTTGGCTGAGCGGCCACTTCAAGCTGCGGTCCGACCTGACCCGTACCGGCGTAAACAGTCTCAGCCCCCGGACCGTGGCCATGCTGCGCGGCCTGGACCAGAATGTGCACATCACCGCGGTATTTCCCGAGCCGGACAAGGAACGCGACCAGCTCGGGGAGAAGCGTTACCGCGAGCTTCAGGATCTGCTCGAACTGTACGATGCCGATGGCGGGGCGCGGGTCAACACACGCTTTGTCGATCCGACGGTCGAAAAGACCAAGGCCGAACAGATGCTGGCCCGGCTGCGGGAACTGCCGGCCTATGCGGATGAAGCTCGGCCACACCGAGAGGCCCTGGACCGCTTCCCCGGAATGAATGAGCAGGTCAACGCCTTGGTAACCAGTGAGTATCAGCGGCTGGAGGAGCTGACGGCTGGCGACGCGCGTCTGGAGCGCGATCGCAATATTAACCAGGTCAAGAACTATCTGCGGGCAATTCTGCAAGGTGCCGGCGAGATTAACGAAGATATACAGGCCCTGGTGGAATCCGAAGTGCCCCGCTACGGCTCGGCCGTGCGCCAGGTTCGTGAATACCTCACCGAGATTCGGGATGTTCTGGGAGCGGTCCGCGATTGGATGAAAGGCGGCGCCCTCAAAATCACCGAGCTGACGCCGGAGATGCGCACGTTTTTTCTGGAATCTCCCGGCCGTTATGAGAAACTGGTGGCCGAAATCGAGACCCTGCTCGAAGCAACCCGGGACCTCGAAGATGTCAAGCTGGAGGAACTCTACTCGCAACTGACCCGCTGGCGGAGTGGTCCGCCATTGCTCGTGGCCACCGATCAGGAAGCCCGTGTGCTGCCCTTCTGGGAAGTGTGGCGCCCACCGACCAATCCTGGTACCCCACCCAGTCCGGACGGTGATACACGGGAATTCGTCGGCGAGGCCGCCATTTCCTCCGCCATCCTGCAACTCACCCGGACTGACAAGACCGCCGTGGTCTTCACGCGCTTTGGTGGACCTTCTCCCATTCGGCCGGATTTTTCGCAGATGAATCCCATGACCCGGCAGATGCCGACCGCCCCGTTCCAGGCTCTCGGCGAGTTGCTTGAACAATCCAACTTCCTGATTGAGGATTGGGACATATCCGAGCAGAAAACACCGCCGGTGGTTGCGGGCGCGGTACGCACAATCTACGTGGTCTTTGCGCCAACGCCGCCGCCCCCGGCCAATCCGATGCAACCGACTCCCCCGGCTGGGATGACCGAGGCCGACCGTGAGTTGCTTTACGAAGCCATCAAGGCCTCGGGCATGGCGATATTCCTGACGGGTTTTGCCCCCCCGGCGCCTTCGCCGTCACCCATGTTGCCGCCTTCACCGGGCACTTACGACTACGCGGAGTACCTGAAATCCACCTGGGGCGTGGATGTGAAATACAACCACCTGGCGTGGCAATTTGCGCCGAACCCTCAGAAGCCGGGGTGGTGGGTACCCGCCATCCAGCGGCCGATGCTCATGACTGATCAGGCGGTTCTGCTGACGGAGCATCCCATCAGCAAGCCGCTCCAGTCCGAGCCGGGAGGCTTCTACCTCGTATCGCCGGTGACAGTGCTCGGCGACGAGGACCGGCCGGCGGGAGTGACGGTCGAGGTGATCGCGGAGGTACGCCCAACGGAGGACGTCTGGGCCATTACGGACGTGATGCGCCTGAACGACGAGTTGCGACAGAACCAGGGCGTGCGGCCCGGCCCGGAGGACGTCGCGGCGCCTTTCCCGATCGCGGTGACGGCCACGAACGAGGCCGGACACAAAATAGTTGTCTTTGGCAGCACCGAATTCGCGGCGGACATGGTTACCCAGGCCATCGGGATAGTGCAGCGCGGCAACGCCCGGGTGCTCGAACAGTTCTACCCGGCCAACACCGACTTGTTTATCAACAGCATGCACTGGCTCTCCGGGGAGAAGGAACGCGTTTCGTTGGGACCCCGGCGGGGTGACGTGCCTCGGCTCAGGGACCTGGATGCGAAGTGGGCCGCGCGCCTGCCCTGGTTCCTGGTTGGCATCTGGCCCGCCGTCGTGTTGGTGCTGGGGGTGGCCGTGTGGCTGGTTCGGCGGAGGTAAGCGAAGATGAACTTCAAGACCACGGCTATTCTGCTGGCACTTTTTCTGATAGTCGGCGCCGTCTGGCTGTTCTTTCCCAAGGACTTGCCCGAGCCGGGGATGACGGAAGGGCCGCCGCCCCCCACGCCCGAAGATAAAGCGGTTTTTGATCCGGCACCGGATGGTAACGACATCATCAGCATACAAATTGAACGTTCCGGTCGGCCGCGGCTGGTTTTCGAGCGTCACCCAAGAGTTGATGATCCGGCACAGCTTGACGTATGGCAGGCCGCCGAGCCCCTGAGCGTTCCGGTTCAGAACTGGACCGTAAATAGTCTGGCGACAACATTTTCCAACTTGCGCGCGCGAATCCGCATCAATCCGGAGGACGAGGACGCCGTCAGGGCCGTCGATGTCGGATTGGAACCGCCGGTCGCCGTTTTCACCATGATCGATCCGGAGGGACAGGAGTACGTCCTGGAGATCGGTAATAAGGCGGCCATGAGCGATGACACCTACGTGCGCGTCGCCGGTGAGGAGACAATTCAGGTTGTCAGCCGCGATCTGTCTGCTCAGGTGAAGAAGAGCCTCAACGATTATCGTGACAGGAAGCTGTGCGCCATCACAGCCAATGATACGGTCGCGCTCGAGGTGCGCGTGGCCAGCGAAGCCTATCGCTTGACGCGGGGCAGCGCGAATAACTGGGTCATTGATGAACCCGACAAGGCTTACGCCCTGACCGACGAGGTCACGGCCCTGCTGGGCGGGTTTGGCCAGTTGCGCGTCCAGGAGTTTGTCGACGATCACGCGGCCGTAGCGCTGCTGCGTTATGGTCTGGATCGTCCCTATCTGGTCGCGACGGTTACCACCGAGACGCAACAACAGTTGCCCCCCACAACCACGGCGACCACTCAGCCGGTCGAGCCGCGATACGAAACCGTGCGCCAGACGTACACCATCGAGGTGGGACAATTCGCCGATCCGAAAAACGAAACGCGCTACGCGCGCCTGGCCGGTCAAGAGTGGGTGGTCAGTGTCAAGTGTACCGACGTCGAGAACCTGATACCCGATATGGTCAAGCTGCGCGATCCGGCGATTACACGCATCAAGGCCAATGATGCCACGCGGCTGGAACTGACCATCGCCGGCCAGACTGCCACGCTGGAGAATGTGGACGGCTTGTGGCAGGGCACGGGTGAATTGGCCGCGCTGGAAAGGCCGGCGGTTATCGAACTGTTGGAAGCCTTCGAGGATCTGAGGGCTATCGATTACGTCACCAAACCCGAGGGGCTTTCAAAGTACGGTCTGGAACAGCCGCGCGCGGTAATCACCGTCACCGCCGGCGGGATGGTGGCGCCGGTGAGCGTTCATGTTGGGGACATCACCCGCAGCGGGCGAAATGCTTATGTCATGTGTGCCGGGCAACCGACGGTTTTCGTGGTCAGCGCCGCCCAGGCCCGGCGTCTGGTTGTGCCGCCGCTATCACTGCGCTCCCGTGATATTTTCAATGCCGATGTGGATAGCATTCAGCGCATAACCCTGGCTCGCGGTCCGGTGCGTTATGAACTGGAGCGCCAGGAACGCGAGTGGGCATTTATCACGCCGGCGAACGCCCCCATCGATCCTGAAAGCGTGCGCGTCCTGGTCAATGATCTGACGCGCCTGCGGGCCCGGCGTGTCGCTGGCAAGGATGACTTCGCCAGCTTTGGCCTCGACCAACCGCTGGTACTGGTCCAATTTGCGGTGGAGGAATCCACGGTGGCCCCGCCCGAGTCGGCCAGCCAGCCAGCTTCGGCGCCCACGACGCGGGCCAGCACGCATACGCTGCTGGTCGGCCGGAAGGAGAACGTCGCCTATTGCCGTTTCGATGATAGTCCCTACATCTTCGAGCTGGACGAGACCATCTACCGCGTGCTGACCACCGAGTTGATCGATCGCCGGCTGTTCAGCTTCAAGGCGGATAGCGTGGTTGGCCTGACGATCATCGGGCCGGCCGATTCTCTGGAGCTGATCAGGCAGGATGATGATTGGAAGTTTGCTCCGGATCCATTCGTCAGGCTGAGGTCGAAGCGTGTTAACGAGTTATTGGACACCCTGGTCGGTCTACGTGTCGATACCTATCTCGAATACCACGCCGCCGACCTGGAGGCGACTGGTTTGCTGGCGGCGCCCATCTCCGTGAACATCAGGTTGAAAGACGGTCAGTTGATCACGCTGAAGCTCGTCCAGGAACGGCTCAGCGATTTGCCGCGCCTGGCCGGCTGGGTCCAGCAGAACCGGATGTTCCGGCTGCGGCCGATGGATTGCGAGAAGCTGCTGACCGGCCTGGATTATTACCTCGCCCCAGAGACCGGCGAGACTCCAGCAGCACCCGGGTCGGAGGAGCACTAAGGCGCATTCGGGAATTGTTCATCGCCTATTCGTGTTCCCCACGGCTGAAGCCATGGGCCACCCAATTCAGCGGCGCAACGCTTGGGGTAGTTGGGAGAGCCAGCCCAGTTCCAGTACTCCCCACAATCCGATCAGGATGGCTTCGGCGGCATCGTGTCGTAATGATGTCGGTCGACGGGCTTGAGACCACTCGATTACCCGCCGCGCCAGATCAGCGGCGGTCTGCTTCGCCCGCACACTTGTCCGTTGCTCGCGGGGGTGCAGCAGGGTGCTACGCCATACTTCCGCACTGATCCGCCGTGTCGCGATGTTCCGGCGCTCGGCCTCGTGCTGCCAGATATCCGCCAGCGTTCCGCCGCCCTCCAGCACGACTGCGGATAGATCATCAAGCTCGCCCAGGAGCCCCTGGACACCCCGCCGCAATCGGGGCGCATTGCCATAGTTACGCGAGCGATACCACTTCAGGCGGCCGTCGCGCGCATAGAGTGCCAAGCCGGTCTTGACCCCCAGATCAACAGCTAGGAGTGTGCTCACGGGCGTGGTGCTCCTCGAGACATCCGATCATTGTAGCGGTTGGGCGGGCGGAACACCTCAATGCACGACCCTGCGGCACTTGGTAGCCGGTACGCGGGCCCGTACACTTTCCGGCATGAGGCCGGACACATCACAAAACTCGGTCGCCGGCTGGCGGCGGAAAATGCACGAAGTAATTTTCGAAGCGGATACCGCCGTCGGTAAGGCTTTCGACGTAGCGCTATTGTGGTGCATTGTGCTGAGCGTGCTGGCGGTGCTGCTGGAGAGTGTGCCTTCTATCCGCGACCGGTACGAATGGCCACTGCGGGCCGTTGAATGGCTTTTCACCATCCTTTTTACAATCGAATATATCCTGCGGATACTCAGCGTCGGCCGCCCGACGCGCTATATCATCAGTTTCTTTGGGATAGTTGATCTGCTGGCCATAGTGCCGACCTATCTGAGCCTGGTTCTGCCCGGGGCACAAACATTGCTGGTGATTCGGGCCCTGCGACTGCTGCGTATATTCCGGGTGCTCAAGCTGGTTCGCTTCTTAAATGAGGCCCGCATGCTCTCGCGCGCCCTGCGGGAAAGCCGGCATAAAATCACCGTCTTTCTCGGTACCGTGCTGATTCTGGTGCTGATCATCGGTACGTTGATGCACCTCATCGAAGGCGAACACAACGAGGGCTTCAACAGTATCCCCGGCGCCGTTTACTGGTCCATCGTGACACTGACCACCGTTGGCTATGGCGATATTGCGCCGCATACCATTCCCGGCAAGGCTCTGGCTAGTATCGTCATGATTATGGGTTATTCGATCATCGCGGTGCCGACCGGCATTGTCACGGTCGCACTCGCCAGGTCGAGTCAGAAACCGGTTAGCACGCAAGCTTGTCCACAGTGTGCCGCCGAGGGTCACGATGCCGACGCGAAGCATTGCAAGTATTGCGGCGCCCGGCTGTAGTTGTTATTTGATCGTGAGCGGCGTAGAGCGAACAGGCCTTGTCTGACCGTAGAAAACATCCCTGGTTTCCCGAGTTGGAGCGCGTGGAGACGCGCGCCGCGGGCCGCAAACTGTGGCGGGTCGCCTACAATCCGGTGCTTAAAAGCTGGCGCTACTGGTTAATTGCTCTAGTTGCGCAGGTCAGTTGTCAGGTTGCCCTGCGCTTGGGTACCGAGCGTTTTTTGAACTGGTCGGGTCTGGCAAGCTACAATCAGATCTGGGGTGTCGCGGCCACCACGGTGGGCGCCGCCCTGGCCGCGATCCTGACACTCTGGCTGGTGCGGCGTCGGATTACATGCAATTTGCGCCTCGAACTCCGCAAACTGGGCCAGCCAATCTGCCTGGCCTGTGGTTACGATCTGACCGGCAATGTCAGCGGCCGCTGTTCCGAATGCGGTACCACGATAAATTCCCACCCGGGTAAGTACACAATTGATACATAACCAGGTCCGCCAACCTGATTGCACAATTGGAGTAGCCCACATATCTTCTCAAACCGGGATTAATACCGCTAAAAGATAATTATCTTGATATCGGGCCACCCTCCAAGCTATCCTGATAGGGTGTTGTATTCAGTTTCGGGCCACCCGATGCCGCTGAAGTAGAGTCGCGGTATCAGAAGTACAAATGTCAATGAGCGCCTGGCGTTAGTCGAGCGCACATATCTCACCGCAGTGCCGATAGTGGCTTCAGAGCTGTACCGGTCGGTTGTCCCAACCGGTGAAAAGCGCCATGCGGTTGCCAGGACGCGCGGAAAATCAATCACATATCACGTGGCGGACGAGATCCATGGCAGGGGATAGTCGAAAGCGGCAGCCAATATGCCAGTCCAGAGGGCTGAATCATCGGTCACCGCCCGCCGGGCCTGCCAATTGGATCAGAGCCAAGGTCAGTAACCTACGGGGATTCCGAAGGAGAAATGTCATGAGCAAGCGCGTGTGGATGATTCTAGTAATCCTGAGCGTGGCCATATGGGCGCTGCCGGCGGATGCCCAGGAGCCTTGGGTGACTGGTGGCACGGTGACGTCTGGGTATTGCGAGCGAACCCGCAACGGCAGCGAGGAGACCCACCCCGGCGTCGACATCGCCGTGTTCGAAGGCGAGGGCGAGAATCGCAGATCCACCCAGGCGCCGGTCAAGGCCGGCTGTGCCGGGACGGTCGTCAAGGTCTACGCGTTTGACGGCACGCACTACGGCACGGATGCCGCCAATTCGGACTGGTTCAAGAATTTCAACATGGTGGTCGTCAAATGCACCGACGGCACGTACACCGTCTTCGCGCATCTCTCGGCGATCAGCGTTACTGAAGGGCAGGCCGTTACCGCCGACACCCAGATCGGAACGATCGGTGGCTACGGCGCCAGTTGCGCCAATACGTTCGGCAACCACCTGCACCTGGAGCGCCGCACGGACGTCAGCGCCGACGGCACCTGGGGTGCCGAGGAGGAAGACCTCTGCGCGACGGGCAGCAAGGACCACGCCACCAACCCGATCCCCACGTCGGAGAACAGGCAGGCCGGCGCCGAGCACACCGACGGCGGCGGCGGCCTGCATATGTACACTGTTTTCAATGAACCTGATTCCTGCTGTGGAATCTCGTTCTTCCGCGTGAACTACCACGGCGAGACCCCATATCTCGGTATGGCCCCCGAGGGCTGGGCGGTCAGTGTCTTTGAAGAGACGCCATACGCGATTGAATGGAGGGTACTGGATGCTAGCTACGAGATTTTGCCTGGCCAGTACATGAGTGGCTTCGACTTTCAAAGCTCGGAACCGCCCATGATGGTGAACTTCTACGTAGCGCATGATGACGGCGGTTCAGGCAGTGGAATTAGCAGGACCGTCCCGACCCGCATCTTGGGCGCGGGCCGGCCCGCCGGTATTCCAGCGGTCTCTGAATGGGGTCTGGTCATCATGACCGCCTTGCTGCTGATGGCGGCGTTGGTGTTCATGCGTCGGCGTCGTGCTCTGACGGTTTAGAGTCGTCGGCTCGAAACACGCATGCGTACTGCTCCAAGCGTGTAGTTTTAGCATGACATGGCCAAGTGTCTCGCGAAACATCTTCGCGCACTTCATCTGGTGCCAGAAACCGATCAACATCTGATTGGCGGGGCTTTGTACATACGCATCTCCGCGGTTTGGCGGTGACAGTCCGTGGTATGGGCTATAATCGTCGTTGGGTACTTAAGGTCAGGCCAGAGCCTGGAGCATTGAGGATGTCCAAGCCGACCTTGTTGATGATTCACGGATTGGCTGGTTCGCTGGACTACTTTGGCGCGGCGGCGCGCATCACACATGCCGAGGTGCACACCTTTGATCTGTTGGGCTATGGCGAGCAGCGCGATGTGGCCCAGGATCGACTGACCCTCGGGGAGCAGGCGCTGCATGTCGCGTCCCGGATCGCCGCGCTGCCTGATACTCCGGTTTGGCTTTTAGGTTACAGCATGGGCGGGGCGGTGGCCATGCTGGTGGCGGATCAGCGGCCGGAGCGCGTCGCCGGCATTATTAATGTCGAGGGCAACTTCACGCTGAAGGACGCCTTTTGGGCGCAAAAGATCGTGACTAAATCGCCGCGCGAGTGGTCCGAGGTGTATCAGGTCATGCGGCGGGATTTGCCCGCGTGTCTGGCGAAGTGGGGGATTGAGCCCAACGCTCAGCGGATTGCCTGGCTGGATCTTTTGCTCGACCACCAGCCGCCGGAGACTGTCTACGCGATGTCACAGGCGATCCTGGAGGAGACTGCCGATCCGTTTTACCTCGACGCGGTGCGGCGAGTTGTCGCGCGTGGCGTACCGCTGCACCTGATCGCCGGTGAGCGCTCGGCGGCGGGTTGGGATGTCCCCACCTTTGTGCGTCAAGCCGCTCTGTCATATATCGAGATCGCCAACGCCGGTCACCTGATGATGCTCGAAGAGCCAGCGGCTTTCTGCCAGGTGGTCGACTCGATCGTCACCCCCGGCTAACCGGGGACAGAGGGAGGCATATCAACATCGAATGGGGTGATGGGGTGTTCGGCAGGCACCGGGACCCCCAAGCACCGATCGCCGCGGGAATCAGCGATCAGCCGGCGTTTCTCCGGCCTCGCCGGAATGCCCTTTGTGGACAAGATCGGTCAGCATTCCCTTGAGCCACGAGAACACTTCGACCGGCTTGACCGGTTGCGGGCAAACCTCATAGCAGTTGTTGCACTTGAAGCATTGCCAGAGAACGGAGTGCTCGATCAGCAGCTCTCCGCCGAGACCGTACCGGACTTTGAGGATGATCTCGCGCGGATCGAAACCCTCGCCGAACTTGGCGGCGGTACAGTTCTCCACACAGGCCCCGCACTTCTGACAACGGCCGGTCCAGGAGTCCTCATCCACGAGTTCCCCGGCGTGTTTTCGCCACGATTCCAGACCGATGCGCAGCGCCTCGTCCTCGTCCATATCCGCGGACATGGTTATCACTCCCGGGGCCGAGAACCATGATGGAACTGGCCCGTGTCATGACAAGGGCCTGCGCGGCGCGCTCCACGTGGCCATTGGCACCCAATCCTCGAGTTCAGCCGACGTGCCGCATAACCTGTGCTGTAGTTGAGCACGTCGATCGAACCGCAGTCTCTCCAGATGACCATCTGTCTCGATTATATCATCGCCCAGCAACGTGACCAATCGCGACGCTAATCCGCACTCGTTTCGCGGCGCAGATAGATTTTGCGTAGTTGCCGTAGCCGTTTATCCGAGTAGAGAACGCATTCGTCTTGCCTGGCCTTGCCGTCGGCGACATCACCGGCAAAAGCCTTGCAGGTGGGCGCGCCGCATAGCCCGCAGTTGAGGCCGGGCAGGGACATGCTGATGGCCTCCTGTGCTCTCACCCTTCTGACTCGTTCCTTCAGATCGCTGGCGCCCTTGCCCGCGGCCCGAGGATTGATGGGTCCCTTCAACGAAAAGTCCTCGTCACGATACCTCTTCTCGACCTCTGCCTCCACGCCGGGATCGCTGCCGGGTAAATCATCCAGAAGGCGGTGTATCTTGCCGAGCATGACATATGTATTGTCGACAGTCAGGTTCCCGCTCGCGCACCCTCCCCAGCACGCGTGGCATTCGAGGAACTCGATGTTGCGCAGCTTCCCCTTCTCGATGTCGTCGAAGACCTGCATGACGTTCGACAGGCCGGTCACGGACATGTAGCGGTGGTGGGAGAGGATCGAGCCCTGTCCCTCGCTGGTGGACCAGCGCAGCATGTCAGCGCTGTGGAGGACATCGTTCGTGGTGGCCCGCGTCTCGCTGATGTCCAGTGTACGGGATGAGGCGAGAATGTCATTGTACACGTCCGAGATGCCCAGCGCGCCGTCGAGGTTGCTCCGGGCCCCCTCGGCCGGACGAAGGATGGAGATGGTCTTCGCCTGACAGGGGGTTATGTAAATGGCGGCCACATCATCAGGGTCGAGGCCGTGTTGCTCGGAGTATTTACGCTTGAGCTCCCGGCCGGCGAGCTCGCGCGGCGGCTGGATGCGGATGAGTTGGTCGATCATGGACGGATACGCAACCTGAACGAGCCTGACGATCACTGGGCATGAAACGGACAGCAACGGGTACGGCCCTTCCCATCTCTCCAGGTACTCCAGGATGGCACGATTTACCAGGGCGAGTTCGACCGAGAAGTCCCAGACCGCGTCGAATCCGAAGCTCTCCAGGCCAGCGACGACGTGGGCCGGGGTCATGCCCGCCGGGAATTGTCCGAACAGAACGGGGGATGGCACGGCCACCTTGTACTTGAACTTGCCGATCTCCGCGAAGGGTCGTGTGGTGGCCCGGATCGCACCGTTCGGACACACCTTGAGACAGTGTCCACAGTCGATACAGAGTTCCGGCAGGAGGCACGCCTTTCCGTCTCGGACGCGAATCGCTTGCGTGGGACAAGCCCGCATGCAGGCGAGCCGGCCGGTGCACTTCCCGGTGTCGATCGTGAAACCGTGCGTTTGTTCAGACACGTGAATCCAGTCGTATCGTTGCACTCACCGTAGTACCCACACCGACCTCGGACGCGATATTGAAATTGTCCGAGTTCTTCCTGATATTGGGCAGGCCCATGCCGAAGCCGAAGCCCATCTCGCGCATCTCATCACTGGCGGTGGAGAAACCTTCGGTGAGCGCCATCGTGAGGTCCGCTATGCCGGGGCCCTCGTCGGCTATCTCCAGTTTGAGTTCCGCATCCGTAAGGATGAAGGTCAAGGTTCCCTCGGAGGCGTACATCACCACGTTCATTTCGGCCTCGAACGCTATGACCACGGCCCGGTGGATGAGGTCGGTGTTCAGGTCGAGCCCCTTGAGGACCTGCTTAATCTCGGTAGCCGTCTCGCCGGCCTTGTCGAAATCGCGGCCGTGAAGCTGATATGTCTTCCTCAGTAGCTCCTCGGCCACGGCTACATCCCGCCTTTCAAGCCCAGTTCGCGTAGAATTCCACACGTGTCGAACATCCCGAGAGCGGTTGTCAGCACGGGGATGTCTCGGTCCCGCGCAAGGGCGATCACCTTGTCATCGGGGCGCTTGCCGCGGATGTAGATCATGGCGCGCACGTTCGCGATGTCGGCCGTCCTGACGGACTGGATGTTCGTCAGGCCGGTTATCATCAAGGCACCCGGCCGGGCAAAAGCCAGGATTTCGCTCATTCCGTCGGAGGCCACGACTGTATCCACTTCAATCGACAGGTCATGTTCGCCGGCCAGCACTTCACACCGCAGAGCGTCCCTGATTTCAACCAGCCTCATAACAGTGTCTCCGGGCGCAGCGCGTTCGTTGTCATCGCGTCAGGGCCTCTCTGCCAGGAGGTGCTCGTGGATGCTCGCGGCGGCGCTGCGGCCAGCGCCCATGGCGCTGATCACGGTCGCCGCCCCGGTGACGACGTCTCCCCCGGCCCACATCCTCTGGCGCGAGGTCTGGCCGGTGCTCTCATCCGCCACGATATTCCCTCGCTTTCCGACCTCGAGACCGGGAGTAGTCATGGGGATGAGCGGATTGGGGCTGTTCCCAATACTGCAGACCGCCGCGTCGAGCCGCATGCGGAACTCGGAGCCCTCAATCGGAACGGGGCGCCGGCGGCCCGAATCGTCCGGTTCCCCGAGCTTCATCTTCAGACACTCCATCTCCGTAAGCCAGCCGCTTTTATTGCCGATCAACCTTAACGGCAGTGTCAGAAAGTTGAAGATGACACCTTCCTCCTCGGCGTTTTCAACCTCTTCGAGTCTGGCCGGCAGCTCCTCGCGGCTGCGGCGATAGACGATGTGCACTTCGTCGGCTCCCAGCCGTAGCGCCGTTCGGGCAGAGTCCATCGCGACGTTTCCCCCACCAAATATAGCCACTCGCGACGGGCGTTTGATGGGCGTGTCGTATTCGGGGAAGCGAAAGCCCTTCATCAGGTTGCAGCGGGTGAGGTATTCATTGGCCGAGTAGACGCCGTTCAGGTTCTCACCTGGGATATCCATGAACCACGGCAGTCCCGCGCCCGCGCCGATGAAAACGGCGTCGAACTCCTCAAGCAGTTTATCTATTTTCCTGGTTCTCCCCACTATGTAGTCGACCTTTAGCGTCACGCCGAGGCTCTTCACATACTCGACCTCGCGCTTCACGATGGCCTTGGGCAGACGGAACTCGGGAATGCCATAAGTCAGGACTCCGCCGGCTTCATGCAAAGCTTCGAAGATCGTCACGTCGTGCCCGCGGAGAGCGAGGTCGTTGGCCACCGTAATACCCGCCGGTCCGGAGCCGACGATCGCTACTCGCTTGCCGCTGGACGGAGCGATCGCAGGTGTCTCGGTCTGCCCGCGGGCGGCTTCCCAATCGGCCAGGAAGCGCTCCAGGCGTCCGATTGCGAGCGGATCACCCTTTTTGCCCAGTATGCACAGCTTTTCACACTGGTCCTCCTGTGGACAGACGCGCCCACAAACAGCGGGCAGAGCGTTGGTCTGTTTGATCTTCCTTATACCCGTCGCGAAATCGCCCGCCGTGATGCACTTGATAAAACCGGGAATGTCGATGGCGACCGGACAGCCGTCCACGCAGAACGGCTTCTTGCAGCCCAGACAGCGCGAGGCCTCCGCCACGGCCAGTTCCCTGGTGTAACCCAGCGCGACTTCGTCGAAGTTCCTGATGCGCTCAAAGGGCTCTTGCTTGGGCATCGACCGCCGGGTGTAGTCGATCTGCTTGGCCACCTCGGCACCTCCGGGCCTAAAAATGGGAGGCACAGCCGCTCTTGCGGAGTGGCTGGACCTCCTCGGGGTTGTACGTTTGCCGCCGCATGAGGAACTCCTCCCAGTCGATCTCGTGCCCATCGAAATCAGGGCCGTCCACGCAGGCGAATTTGACCTTGCCGGCTACCGTCAGGCGGCACACGCCACACATCCCCGTGCCGTCGATCATGATCGGGTTCATGTTGACGATGGTCTTCGTGGCTAGTGGCGCGGTTACCTTCGAGGTCTTCATCATCAGGAAGGTACAGCCGTTGACGATGATCAGGTCCGGTTCGATCTTTTCCAGTTTCAGGATCTCGCCCAGACGGCTGATGTGCCCCTTGTAGCCGGCGGTGCCGTCCCGCGTGATTACGATTACTCGCTCCGAAACGTTTGCCAGACGGTCCTGCCAGTAGAGCAGAAACGAGCTGCGGGCCTCTATGAGCGTGAAGATCCTGTTACCTGCTTCCTTCAGGGCTCGAGCTACTGGATAGATGCTCCCGATCCCATAGCAACCGGCAATGCAGAGCACCGTCCCGTAGTTGTCGATCACCGTCTCCTTGCCAAGCGGTCCGGCGTAGGTCGGAATGGAGTCGCCGGGCTGGAGCCGCGCCAGCTTGGCCGTCGATCCCCCCACCTGCATGAAGATGGAGGTGACGGTACCGGCCGTGCGATCCCAGTCAGCCACCGAAAGCGGCATCCGTTCGCCGTATTCGTCCGGTCTCAGGATGATGAAGTTCCCCGGCTGGACCATCTCCGCCACCTCCGGCGCCTGGACCGTGAACTCGTGGAGGTTCGGGACGATCATCCGGCGCTGTACGACTTCATACATTCTCGCCTCCCTCCCTGCTATCTGGACGCCGCCCGAGTCTTTCGGGGGACGGCGTCACTCGCGGACTTCGGACCGGATAAGCGGGCGGCCCGCGCTTGCACCTTGATTGGATTCATTCGCAGCCGATAGAGCGGCTCGAGTTCGGCGCGGTGCTCGAGCCCACCGAAGCACACCGGCCGGTGAAAATATATAGTGACCGGCGGACATTCCGGGTCGGCGCGGGCCGGCCCGCTCACGGTCACGTTGCCGATCGAGACGACGATGCGCTCGCCGGGCTTGACCTTCATCCTGGCCATGTCCGCAGGGTCGAGTCGAAAACCTTCTTCGAGCGCAAGTTCCCCCAGACCTTCCACCTTGGAACTCAAGTCGAGTCCGCGATGTCCGAAGCCGGCCGGTTCGGCCACCAGCAGGAACGAACCTGTTCCAGCGATGCGGATTTTCCGCCGCTCAATGGGAAATGCCGTTCGTGTTGTTAGCCGGCGCGGCTTCCGATCCGGTCGGGCCGGGAAACCCGCGACGTTCTGGCCGATCTCCTTCAGAACGGCCTGCGCGTTTCTGTATTTGAATCCGGCATAATCCAGTTTCTCGGCCAGTTGGCTGAATATGAACCAGTCCGGCCGCGCGAAGCCGGTCACCGCGCCGTCCGGGAGGTTCTCGACTTTGACAAGCTGCTGCACCCGTCCTTCGATGTTGGTGATGGTCCCCTTTGCTTCCGCGAAACTCGCGGCGGGCAGGAACGCGTCCACCGCGAATGGCGGCTGGTACGTGTTCTGAGCAATGACGTACTCGCAGTCCGGCCGCTCGAAGAACGGTACTTCTCCGACCAGATAAATCACCTTCGGCTTCGCCTGGCCCGCGGTTACTTCGGCCAGCGATATGCCCGGACCTTTCGCCCGGACGGGTCCGGGGAGGATCTCACCCATGGCACCCAGCTCAAGCAGCCCGCGCGTGTTCGCCCCGTGGTAAAGCGGCATGAAGGTGGTGTTCTTCCGGCGGGCGAGTCTCATCAGGGCATCGATCAGATCCTCATTGCTGCCATAAGCGAAGGCCGTGGGTCCAACCACGATCGCGAGGTTCCGACCGTCAGCCAGAGCCTCGGCCGCTTTCGCCAACGACTGCCTGTCCACACCGGCCCTTCTCGCGATACTGTCGAATCCGTCATTCTTCTTGGATAGGTTCTGAGCGAGTGCGTTGAGTACAGCGCCTTCCTTGCCCGGCGTGGGCCGCAGCCAGTGATCCGCATAGCCCGCCAGGTTCGAATTGCGCGGATCGATGGTCACGAGACGGGCCCCCGCTTTCAGGGCGTGCCGTATATCGACTCCGACGATGGAGAAGTAAAACCGGGAATCGAGCCCAACCGCGATGATAGTATCCGCCTGACGTATCCCATGGATCGAGATCGGCAGCGAGAAGAGCTTGGCCCACAGTCCCGGACCTCCGGGGAGCAACTCGCGCGCAGTCGAGTCGATGCTGTTCGAGCCAAGGCAGGTGCGCACAAACTTCTGGGCGGTATAGAGCCCTTCGTTGGTGAGGTCGCCTGACACCACCATCAGGAAGTCGGTCGGGCCGAGGCCTTTGAGCCTTCCGGCGGTCTCGTCGAGCACCTCTTCCCAGGTCACTTCGCGGAAGTATTGCCCGCGCCGCAGCATGGGCTTGTTCGCCCGGGAATGGTGGTGGGTCAGCTCCGGCATGGAGAACCTGCCGCGTACGCAGAGCTGGCCGTCGTTGATCTCGGGGTCCAGGCTCGCGCGGACTTTCGAAAGGCGGCCACCCTGGTGCTGAAGCTCGAGCTGACAGCCGATGCCGCAGAACGGACAGGTTGAGACCTCACTACCGTCCGGCTGGCCGTCCCATTTCGAGACCTTGTCGGCCAGCGTTCCAGTGGGACACACGTCGACGCAGGCACCGCAGAATTCGCAGCCCGCCTCGACATGACTTCGCCCGTAAGCCGGTCCGATCTGTGAGCGCGGGCCACGGAACTTGAACGCCAGTACGCTCGTCCCCCGTACTTCCTGACACATCCGGACGCAACGGCCACACAGGATACAAGTGTTGTAGTCCCGGTCGAAGAACGGATCATCGTGCTCGACCTCATAGCCGCGATAATCAATCGGATACTTGATGTCGGTGACACCTATCCTCTCGGCCACGTCCTGGAGCTCACACTGGCCATCGTTGGGACAGGACCGACAGCCGGTGGTAACACCGGCTTTTCTGATCGTCTGCTGGCTCTCCCGGCACTCGTCCTTCTCGCCGCAGATCAGGCAACTGGAGGGATGCTCGCTGAGGATCAGTTGGAGAATCTCTTGTCTCATCTCACGGAGCGCCGCCGTGTCGGTCAGGATGCGCATGCCCTCGGCGGCGAGGGTGCTGCACGCCAGTGGGTAACCGCGCATGCCGTCGATCTCGACGACGCACAGCCGGCAGCCACCGAAGGGCGTGAGGTCCTTGTGTGAGCACAGTGAAGGGATGTAAACGTCATTTAACTCGGCGGCCCTGAGGACGGTCACACCTTCCGCAAATGAGACCTCGCGGTGGTTGATCTCCAGCTTGCGCATGCGGGTGTTCTTCGGGCTCACGTCGTCCTCACGATTCTATTACGATTGCGTCGCCGGCTATGGCGTCAAAGCGGCACACCTCGTAGCACGACCGGCATTTGATACATTTCTCTTCGTCGAGGTTATGCGGTTCCGAGCGGGGTCCTGAAATGGCCTGAGTGGGGCAGACCTGTACGCAACGCTGGCACCCCGTGCACTTATCCTTGATTATGCGATACACCACCAGGTCGCGGCACACGGCCGCCGGACAGCGCTTGTCCCGGATGTGCGCCAGGAATTCGTCGCGGAAGTACTTCAACGAGGACAGCACCGGATTCGGGGCTGTCTGCCCGAGCCCGCACAGCGAACCACCCCGCACGGCCCCGGCGAGTTTCTCGAGCCGGGTGAACTCTTCTAGCTCACCCTGGCCGCGACAGATCCGCTCCAGGATTCGAACCAGGTGCTTGGTCCCCACCCGGCAAGGCACGCATTTGCCACACGATTCATGCTGGGTGAAGCTCAGGAAATACTTCGCCGTGTCAACGATGCAGGTGTCCCGGTCGAGGACGATCAACCCGCCGGAACCCATGATCGAGCCGGCCGCGGCAAGGTTTTCATAGTCGATCGGCGTGTCGAGGAACTCCTCCCCCAGGCACCCGCCCGAGGGGCCTCCGGTCTGGACGGCTTTGAAGTCCTTGATCAGCCCCCCGCCGATGTCATAGATGACCGCGCGCAGCGTCGTTCCGAGCGGAACCTCGATCAGTCCCGTGCGCCGGACCTTGCCGACCAGGCTGAACGTCTTGGTCCCCTTCGAAGTCTCCGTTCCGAATCGGCTGTACCATTCGGCGCCGTTGCGGATGATGTTGGGCAACGTCCCCAGTGTCTCGACATTGTTAATAATCGTGGGTTTGCCCCGCAGGCCCGCGACGGCCGGGAACGGCGGCCGCGTGCGTGGCATGCCGCGCTGGCCCTCGATCGAGGCGATCAGGGCCGTTTCCTCTCCGCAGACAAACGCGCCGGCGCCTTCCTTGACCTTGATATCGAAGCTGAAATCACTGCCTAGTATGCGATCGCCGAGCAGCCCAAGATCCCGCATCTGTCCGATGGCGTGTTTGAGCCGCGCGATGGCTAGTGGATATTCCGCCCGGATATAAATGTAACCCTGACTGGCACCGATGGCGTAGGCCGCGATCAGCATGCCTTCCAGGACGGCGTGCGGATCGCCCTCGATCAGGGATCGGTTCATGAACGCCCCGGGATCGCCTTCGTCGGCATTGCAGATCAGGTAGCGCTGGTCGCTGGCGGTCTCCCGGCAAAACGTCCACTTGCGCCAGGTCGGAAAGCCCGCCCCGCCGCGCCCCCGCAAGCCGGCGGCCTTCACGATCTCAATGACGTCCGGCCACTGCATCGACAGGCATTTCTCGATGCCGGCGTAGCCCTCGCGGGCCAGGTAGTGATCGACGTCCTCCGGGTCGATGATGCCGCAGTTCCTGAGCACGATGCGCACCTGCGGGGCCAGCATCGGCTGGTCGAAGAAGCGGGGCACGCCGTCGAACTCCCCATCGCCGAAGTGCCCGGCCAGATGTGTCGTCGGCACGCCGTCGCGCTCGAAGAACTCCTCCAGGATCTTCACCGCCCGTGGCGCGTCGACGTTCGAGTAGCTCACGCGCGGCCGGCCCGGCATCTGGATATCAACCAGGGGCTCGAGATAGCACGGGCCGATACAGCCCACCTCGATCACCTTCGCGCTGCTCTTCCGTGCCCGCAGATACCCCTTGATGGCCTCGATGACTTCCGTTGCACCGGCGGCCCGGCCACAGGAGCCGGCGCCGACGTAGATGACCGGCTGCCGGCTGTTCTGTAGCCGCTCCCACTTCCTCACCGCGGCTTCACGGCGCTTTTTGATCTTCTGTGCGCTCATCCAGCAGCCTCAGTAGCTTCAGTACGGACATCTGGCTGTGGGTCCTCTCGTCGATCGTGACCACCGGCGCCAGGGCGCAACACCCGAGACACGCCACTCGTTCGAGGTCATACTCTCCATCCGCCGAAGTCTCGCCGGGCTCGATCTCCAGCCGGCGCTTGAGCACATCGAGCATTTGCTCGCCACCATTGACGTGGCAGGCCGTGCCGAGGCAGGCCTTGATGTGGTGCCGGCCCGGCGGGTTGAAGCGGAATTGGGCGTAGAAGGTGGCGACGCCGTAGATCTCGTTCTCGGAAATCTTGAGCCAGCGGGCAATCTTACGAACCGCGTTAGCGGAAAGGTAACCGTCGGCCGCCTGGGTTCTTTGCAAGACCGGGACCAGATCTGCCGGCTCACCCGCGAATTCCCGCATCATTGTTTTGAATGCATCCTTCGCCACGGACCTGATCCCTTCTCGATGCGCGGATGTGCCGCGATGCGCTCACTCGCGAAGACGCTTTGGCCGCGACCGGCGGCGGCGACTACCGGATACCGGTTTCATAGAGCTTCATTGCGAACGACCAAGTGTCCAAATCGGTGCCCAACAGCCCGATGCCGGCTTTCTTGGCCAGTTCAACAACATCCGCGGCCGGTTTCTTCCCCCGTACGAACACGATGGCGGCCACATCAACCAGATTCGCGGCGGCGATCAGGCTCTTATGCGTTTGGAGTGTCACCAGCAGACCGTTGGCCATCGCTCCCGTGATGATATCGGAGACCATATCGGAGATATAGACTCCCTCCACCTCCTTGTCCTCATACTCCGCAATGCTGGCCAGCTCTGTCTTTTCCACCAGTTCGGATACTTTCATCTCGGTTCCCTTCTATTATCCGCTTCTCCAGCAGTCGCCTGGATATCATCAGACCACGCGTGAACCTAGTAGATCTCAGTCAGCCCTGTGTCGGCGATAACGATCCCCGCGCACGTATCGATATTGCAGCATTTGATGCACGGCACGACGATAACCTTCTTATTCGCGGCTTTAATATTGGCGTTGAAGTACTCGGCGAGCGCCGTGACCTCCGCTTCCCCCACGCACTGGCCAGTCGCGTGCGTGCTGTCGGCGCATAGGGCCACGTAAACCCAGGTCCCCCGGCCCTCCCGAGCGGCCAGGCGGGACACCTCGCACTCCGGGTTGGAGCAGGTCGAGAGCATCAGGCCCACCATGGCGCCGAGATCGATGATTTCGTCACAGTGGTCACACGCGAGATCGAATTGGATCGCCTGGAAGCTGCCTAGATACGTCCAGTAGTGTTTGCCCTCGTGATAGTCGTCCACCGGCGGCGTGGATTCCGTCGAGAAGAACGAGGCGCGGGCCTGGCAGTGGCGACAGCCCTCGACGACCAGGTACCCGCCGCGGATGTTGGACATCGACCACTTGTGGCTGCAGATACTCATGTCTCCTCCAGCACTGCGCGCATCAAGTTGCTTCCGCGCGCGTTCAACATGAAGTCGCCAGGCCGACATGCTGCTGATGGCCGGCGGCATCTTTACCAGTTCGTCGCCACGTCTTCAACTCGATGCTTGCTATGGCCAGTCATGCCGACCTTCGATGTCGCACTTGGGCGGACCACTAAGGTCAAAGTCGGTACCCAAGATTGTGGCCAAGGTTGACTCACTGTTTTGGACGCTCGAAGAGACGTGTGTGGTGCCCCGATTGGAGTTGCGTCCGGGCGTCTCGGGCCACCCTACATTAGCCGGTGATCGTTGCATCGGGGGCTCTCCCTTCAAAGCCTCGCGCGCGTTCGGAGTTCTCGCGTTACCGGATCTTCAAATGTTAGTTTAGCAGAAAAGGCTGCTCCATCGCAACCTGATAACAGGAACCCCGTGGACGGCCGCGGCCACCAGCGCATTAGTCTTTGCCTGTGGCCAGGCGGCGCGATATCATGCGTTCCGGCGCGAAACACTGCGCCGGCCTTGCCACCGTAGCTCAATTGGTAGAGCAGCGGTTTTGTAAACCGTTTCCACGCGCCAGAAACACAACACCGGTCGAGGGTTACAACCACATGTCCCGAAGTTTACCTTATGTTTACCTATTCGGGCCGGGTTTACCTGGATCACGCTACGATTGCGACACTGAACGATCTACTCGCAATCCTGATCATGCGCCGGCTGAGCATACGCTGAGCCCCTGATGGCGCGGCGATAGTGGGCCTAGAATCAACGCAATGCTCCGCCGGGGGGTGCGAGTAGGGGCGTAACAGATTTGGCCGTCTGGCGCGTTCTCAGTTCTGCCAGCCCGGCCTACCCCGCCTGCCCGAAGATATCACCGATCTCATCGCCATCATCAGAAGTCACGTGCAGATAGATGCTCGTGGTCGCCACGTTGGCATGGCCGGCAGCATCCCGCACTTCGGCCAGAGTACGGCCAGCCTGGAGCGCGTGCGAGCAGAAAGAGTGTCGGCCATGGTGGATTGTTAGTTCAGCGATCCGCTCTGGCCCCAACACCCGACAGGCCACTTTGAACCGGTCGCGGGCGTTCTGGCGGTCAATGGATTTGCCGAAAGACCGGCCAGACTGTGAACAGACAAACAAATCACCCAGAGCAGCACCTTGCCGGACTCGCTCGATACGCCAAGCCGTCAGATCGTCCAGCGTACCCCGATCCCACCAGAGCGGTACACGTCGGGCTTTGTGTCGCTTGGCAATGGTTCTCGGGATGTTCAGATATGGCCGTGCCAGCCCGAGCCGCACATCGGATAGCCGCAAGCCGATGACCTCTGACACTCTGAGCCCACAGCAAGTCGCCAGCCGGAAGATGATCAGATTCATGCGGCTATTTACAGACCGCCGGCCCCGGCGCTTGAGATCGGACAGAGTGTGAGCGATTTCCACGCTAGTCAGGATCTTAGTCGCGTCTACGTTCCACGCGGTTTGCATTGTCCACCTTCCCTAATCTGCCAGCATTTCGCCGGCTTCAATGGCCTGAAGCACCGCCCGCATATTGTTCCGGCAGCGCTGGACCAGTTTGACGTATGCCGCCATCGGTTTGCCGTCCAATCCTTCCGCCTGCGCAATCTCTAGCGCACGCTCGGCAAACAATTGCGAAAGCCCCTGATTTGTGAACGGAATCGTTTTGCAGCGTGACCGGAACGGCCCGTCATAGTTGCCAAACAGATCGGCGGAATCTTCAGTAGTCGTGAAGATCACCAGCACGTTACGCGGCAGTTTATCGAGCACCGTCAGCCACGCTTGCACGGCTCGGCTGGTCATGGCCTGCGCTTCGTTCACAATCCAGACGCGGAATCCGCCAGACAAAGCGTGGTAGCGCATAGTCTCGGACGATTGCCGGACCGCGTCGATCGTACACGCTTCGCCGTCAAGCTCGATAATATCAATGTCTGCCCGTGCGAACATCCGCGCAATGATCCAGGCTAACGCGCTCTTACCGGTGCCTGAGGGTCCGACTATCCAGAGTGCGTCGCCGTCGAATCCTTCGCGATCGGTGATTCGGCGGACAGAGCGGAGCGCTTTATCCTG
>JBDRDH010000094.1:0-15230 GCA_043820985.1 Planctomycetota bacterium | reverse complement strand
GATCGCCGGGCGAGTTGAACGCCACCTCTGAAACGACACATTCCGTACGCGCGACACCGTTGACGTACAGTGTCGTCGTCTCGGGGAACCAGGTGCCGCCAGTCTCGCGTAATTCGATGATATTTTCCCACTCATTGCCGGGACCGGAGCCGCTGATGCGCGTGGCGTTCCAGCCCTTGGCGGCGTCGATCTCGTACTCCAGCGTGCGATCGTCCGCATAGTGGACAATGACATGGTGCAGGCTGCCCTCGCGCTCGACACTGTAACCCACGCATTCTTTGGTGGCCTGTGCCAAAACGGTATCCACGCTTTGGTCGACCAGCCTGTCCCAGTCCGGCGCCATGCCGAGGAGGCGCAGATCGACGACTCCGCCGGTAAAGATCGCGCGCCTGGAATCGAGTTTCGGCTTTGGGATAATGGTCCCACTGAAGTCCCAGGTGGACTTGGCCCAGGCGCGATCCGGTTGCACCAGGAGGAGTTCCTGTCCGGCCAACATCGGACGACCGGAAATGTCTCGGCCACTAATGCCCTCCGGGTCGCCATGGTACGAGTGTAGCCGGTCGCCGTTCCTGGCCATCTCCATGCTGTAACGCAGCACCGGCATGCCAACGATACGCGGCCCGTTAGTCACGGTGCAGGAAATGCGTCCCGTGCGGAGTTCCTGGCGGGCGTGAGCAAAGTTCCGCAGTGCCTCGGGTGGGCGCAATGCGGCCTCCTGCGCGACGAGGAGGGCTAATACGAGAGACAGTATCATTATGTCGGCTCCTACATTCTAGAGACCCCGAGAGTGCGACGGGATCGCCGTATTCAGCTTGTCAGACGTGGGCGGCAAATATGTGATGGTCCGCGGCATGTTCGCCTCCCCCGCCACTTCAGGGCGGAATGGTCTCTTGGCGTACATTCTATCCACGGATTGCGCTGCGGTCCATCCGTGGCTAGGCGCCGGCGCCCTTTCAGGGCGGGATACCGGTCAGAGCCACGACCGTGAGGGAGCGGGTGATGGTGCGCGGCCAAAACCCCCCTGTGGTCCCCCCTGGGAGGGGGGACGGTTGGGGCGCTTGCTGGCGCTGCGCGTTAGGATTAATGGGAAGCACACGTGGGGGCTGGTCGGGGGCGGTGGGGGGTTTAGAATGGCGGGATGCTGGAGCAGGTGCGGATTGTTTTGGTGTCGCCGTCGGGGCCGGCTAATGTTGGCGCGGTGGCGCGCGTGATGGCTAACATGGGGCTGTCGGACTTGGTGGTCGTGGCGCCACGCACCAGGCTCGATGATGAACAGGCCGTGGCCTACGCGGCCCATGGTCAGCCGGTGCTGGACGGAGCGCGCATCGTGCCCGATCTCTCGGCGGCGCTGCAAGGCTGTGTACGGAGTTACGCCGCCACATCGAAGCTGGGCATGTATCGCCGACAGGCGGCGGTTACGCCCGAGGTCGCGGCCAGGGAGGCGCTTGAACTGGCGGAGGGCGGGCCAGTAGCCCTGGCCTTCGGTCGCGAAAACTTCGGCTTGCGGACCGAGGAGTTACTAAACTTTGACCGCGTTGTGACGATCCCCGCCGACGATGATTACCCCGTGCTGAACCTGGCGACCTCGGTGGCGATCGTGTGCTACGAATTACGTCGAGCGTGGTTAGGTACAAATGACCGCCCGGAGCTGCCCAAAACCATGCACTCCGGCTGGGCCCCGCACGAGCGCAAGGAGATGCTCTTTGAGCACTTGTTCGAGGGGCTGGACAAAATCGGATTCCTCTTCGGGCAGAATCCCGATCATCTCAAGTATTCGCTACGACATCTCTTCGGGCGGATCGACATGAGCATCAACGAGGTGGACATTCTGATAGGCATGGCCCGCCAGATGCAGTGGTACGTCCGACATCATCCTCTGCGCATCGATCCGCCGGAGGAAGAAGACGACCAGGCAACGGGGCCATGAGGCTACTAATCCCGCGCGCGGTCGGGCAGGTTACCTGAGTGGCATGGCGTGGTAGTATGACCGTGGTGTGACGGCGATTGGTACGGAGGCTGAAAATGAAGATGTCAGTAATACAACGAGCGGGAGCGCTGGTTGGTGTACTGCTCTGTGCGGTGGTGGCAGCAGGGCAGGACGCCCATACTCTGCAGGAACTGCGTAAACTGCATGCGGAATTGTGCGCGCCAGGGCAGGTGATCTCGACGGAGCAGGGCACTGCCGCCGTGGCGCGACTGCGAGAATGGAATCTCTCGGGTCGACGACTGGAGCCGGAAGATTGCGGCCGATTGCTCTTGCTCGAGGTCTGCGCCAATCTGGCGGTGGGTGACGTGCAACGGGCGGCGGCGAAGCTGAAAGAGCTGGAACCCTACGTTGCGGATACGCAGACAGTGTTTGAGTCGCGTTATCTGGTGGCTGTTGTGACTGGTGACGCGGATGTGGTGCAAGCGACGCTCAAGAAGCTGGCTGAAGTCGCGGGAAAGGAGCAAAGCCGGCTACTATCTCAACGCCGGCGTTGGGCCAAGAGTCTGGGGCAGCCGGCTCCGGATGTTGAGATCACGGCTTCCGCCGGCACGCGGCTGGCGGTGCGCGAGCGCTTCGGCGTCGTGCTGATACTCGATTTTTGGAATCGCCGAGACACCACCACGGAGTACGCCCAGGCCCTGACGGAATTATACGCCACCTGCCGCACGGAAATGCGTGTGCGGTTTGTCGGGATCAATAATGATGGTCCGGCGAAACTGACCGAGGCGCGCGCGGCGGCCGAGCGACTGGGCTATGTCTGGCCGCAACATTACGAAGGTGAATCAGGCGAAAAATACAACCGGGAGGTATTCTCGGCCGGCACGCCACCCTGGACCGTATTGGTCGATGGGCGGGGCGTCATACGAGCGGTCGGCTCGGTTACGGAGCCAGCTTTTCAATATACCTTGCGGGCGGCACTGGCGGAATCGGGTCAGCCAGCGGAGGAGCGCGTACCGGATCGATCCGCCACCGAGCCCAGCGGCCAGGGCCAGGCGACTGGTCCACAAGCTGGTGGCTCCGAGCGGCCGGTCAGCAAGAACGACCTGCCGAGTAATCCCGAGGCGGCGGGGCTATTACGGCAGGCGCGCGCGTTCATGAAGACCGGCATGAAGAAGAAGGCGCGGGAGTTGCTGGAGCGGATCATCCGCGAGTACCCCGGCACCCGTGAAGCGAAGGATGCCCAGGAGCGTCTGGGCTTGTTGCCCTAGGAACCTGATGGCGGTAAGAGGACATCCGGCCGTTTGATTTCTGGAGCTGCACTACTCAGATGATTGTTACCCAGTCCGGCATCACACAACGCCTGTTCAAAAGCCTGTTTGTACTGGGCACGGTGGTTATGGGCGGGGCCGTGGGGTACTACTTGCTTGAAGGCCAACGCGGCTGGACCGCGATCGACGCGATATACATGTCGGTCATCACCGTGGCGACCGTGGGTTATGGGGAGGTGCACGACCTCGATCAGACCGGGCGGCTGTTTACCGTAGTTTTGATTCTGTGTGGCGTGGGAGCGTTCACATATACAATCACGTCGGTTGGCAATTACCTGATCGCCGGCGAGTTAAAAGGCATATGGGATAAACGGCGTATGGAAAAGAAAATCATCCAACTGAATAACCATTACATAGTGTGCGGCTTTGGGCGCATGGGCTATCAGGTCGCCGACGAATTCCGCCGCCAGAAACACGATCTCGTGGTGGTCGATCGTTCCGAGGAAGCCATCGAGCGGGCGCGGACGGCGGGATTCCTGACGGTCCTGGGTGATGCCGGCGATGATGAGACTCTCAATCAGGCCGGAATTGAACGCGCTCGGGGACTCGTAACGGCCATCGACGATGACGCCAAGAACGTGTTGGTGGTGCTGTCAGCGCGCTCGATGAACGAGAGCTTATTCATTGTGTCGCGGGCTAATGTCGAGGGCACTGAATCCAAGCTGATCACGGCTGGAGCCAACCGGGTCTTGTGGCCCTATGGTATCAGTGGTCGGCGGCTGACGCATATGGCCCTGCGGCCTCACGTGGTCGAGTTTTTAGAACTAGTCATGCATGACGAGGAACTCGAACTGATAATGGAAGAGCTGACCGTGGCGATCGGATCGGCGTTGGAAGGAGCCGCCATTCAGGCCTCGGGTGTGCGGGGAACCACGGGCGCGACGATCGTGGCGCTGCGCAAACGCACCGGCAAGATGCTGGTCGCCCCAGGGCCTGACACGGTTCTGGAGGCTGGCGATATTCTGGTGGCACTGGGTACGCGCGTGCAACTGGAAATGCTGCACAAGTTGGCGCACCATCCCGCGGCTGAGCGGTGATTAAACGTTAATGATCCACTGGATTGTGTTGGTGGCCATGTCACTGATAGTGCCCGAATTCGAGCGTTTTTGTGAGCTGGTGGGGCAAAATAACCGCGTACCGGTGGTGGCCACACTGATTTGTGATGAACTGACACCGGTCGGGGCATTCGCCCGATTACAAGCCGGTTCGTCGCATGCCTTCCTGCTGGAGAGCGTGGTGGGCGGGGAAAAGATCGCGCGTTACTCCTTTCTGGGGGCTGATCCGGCGGTGAGCTTTGAGGTTACTCGCCGACAAGTGCATATTCGCGATCGGCTGGCGGCCCGCGCGCGTGAAGCCACGAGTGCTGATCCCCTGGCATTACTTGAAGAGGAATTACGAAAGTATCGCGCCGTGCATCTACCCGGTTTGCCGCGTTTCCTGGGTGGCGCGGTTGGCTATGCCGGCTACGACACGGTGCGCTACTATGAACGACTACCAGCGGCACCGGCCGATGATCGCGGCCTGCCGGACCTGCTCTTCGATATCTATGAAACGCTGGTCATCTTTGATCATGTGCACAAGACCGTTCTGGTAGTAGCACATGCCGCGGTGGACGCGGGTATGTCATTCAAGGGGTTGAAGCGTGCTTACTATCAGGCCCGGGAGCGTATCGAAGGTGTCATCGAGCAGATCAGCCAACCGATATCAATGCGGCCGGTACAGGTGATACTCCCAGCTCCAGCGCTCGAGCGGTATGCCAGCAACTTCGATCAGGCCGGATTCGAGCGGGTGGTCGCGGCTTGTCAGGAGTACATCCGGGCTGGCGATATATTTCAGGTAGTTACCTCACAGCGGTTGCAAGTCGATACTCGCGCCCAGCCATTCGACATCTATCGCGCATTGCGTGTAATCAATCCATCGCCGTTCATGTTTTATCTGAAGACTCCTCCAGTGACGCTGGTGGGAGCCAGCCCGGAGGTAATGTGCCGGGTTGAGGACGGCGTCGTGACCAATCGGCCCCTGGCCGGCACGCGACACCGGGGGGGCTACGGAGGCGGAAGACGAACGGTTGCGCCAGGAGTTGCTGGCTGATCCGAAAGAGCGTGCCGAGCACGTCATGCTGGTTGACCTCGGCCGCAACGATGTGGGGCGTGTTTGTCAGCCCCGCAGCGTGAAGATCAGCGATGTGATGAATGTTGAATACTATAGTCACGTCATGCACATCAGCAGCACGGTAACGGGCAAGCTGAGCGCCGGGCGCACGGCCTTCGACGCCTTGCGGGCGGCGTTACCGGTGGGAACAGTCAGTGGCGCTCCGAAAGTGCGGGCGCTGGAGATTATCGACAAATGCGAGCCAACCCGCCGGGGACCGTATGCGGGGGCCGTCGGTTACGTGGATTTCGCTGGAAACATGGATACCTGCATTGCCCTGCGAACGCTGGTCATACAACCGGCGGCGGAGGGCTACTGGAAGGCATACGCGCAGGTTGGTGCCGGGATTGTCGCGGATTCCATTCCGTCAAATGAGTACCAGGAAACGCTTAACAAGGCCCAGGGCATGCTGGCGGCAATTCGTCTGGCCGAGGAACGTTTCATGGGCGCATAAAACAGCGTGCTCCGTTCCCCAAGAGAAGGAGCACGCTTCTATTGAATTCCGTACTGTTGGAACTACCACATTCGCCGACGCAACCAGAGTAACGCTCCCACACCGAGTAGTGTCAGGGAAGCCGGCTCGGGAGTTTGCAGCGTCAGTTGCACGCCACAGTTGTAGTAGTGACAGTCCGGGTCAAGGCCCAGCGCGGTCCGCCCATCCGCCAGGTAGCTGTTCAGCACGGTTAAATCATCGGCCGTGAAGGTATAGGTCAGATCCTGGGGAGTCGATGGCAGGTTCTCGTAAGTTACCAGATGGGTATGCTCGTCCGCGTACACATTTTCGAAGTAGTCGCCGCCATACTGGTTGTCATCGTGGATATCCACAGCGCCCAGTTCGGCCCAGTCGAGCTGATGGATATATAGCACGTTGTCGTTGTCATCCCAATTACGAATGTTACTAAAGCTCAACTCGGCGGAAATGATACTCTCACCGGGAGCCAGGGGGACATCGATACCCCAGGTGTAGACCGAGTGATGATCCAATTCCCACAGATCGGCCGGGTCCGGCGTATAGACCATGGTAGTATCCGCTCCCGCGACGCAGGTGGCTGATAAAACAACCATGATCGTGGTTATCATACTCTTGTAGTTCATGCCTTCTCTCCTCTTTCCGGGTCACATAGCCTCAGCAGCCTGACCCATGGATATTTGTTTCAGATGTATACCGGTGGCGATGTGAGCTAAAGGGGTCTACCTTGTTTCCTGTTCAACATTAGGATGGCTGCCACTGGGAATTCCACCGCGACACGGAATTCCGTCAGGGATTCCTCGATTCTTATCGCACCAATCTCATAAAGGGTGAACTATGGGGCCGGCGGGTGAGATCCTGGCTTCAGGCGGTGTGCTTATATCGGGAAATGAATGTGATATTTGTGTGTGAGTCCGGATAGTGCCGTTTGCTGACGCGACCGCCGGGAGTGGATCTATCACCAAAGAACGGGTTTACCGGGACGTAGCTCGAGACGCTGGCCAACCGCGGGGGGCGTGAAGGGAATGAAGTCGACATCCTGCCATTGCAGCCAGCGGTATGCCGGGCTCTCCAATTCCTGTGCGAATCGAAAAGTCACTACTGCTGGCCGGTTAGCCGCGTTCAGCTCTGTTATCGTGATGCTTAAACCGGTTAAATCCAGGCGTTCGCCAACCTGGAAGGGATGCTTGTCGCTACGGAAGAGTTGCTCAAAGCGCCAGGATAAATATCCATTTTTCGGACGGATCACCAGAGTGTAGGCATCAGGTCGGTGTACCACCATGTCCTGTATCATGGTAGCCAGCGAACGCATGCGGCGGGGGGTCGGCAAATCCTCGACTTCACGCTCAATCATGCAATACGCCACGTGCAGGACACTGGGGGGATTCACCAGAATCAAATCCTGCTGTTCGATGGATTCATCGAACTGGGCGCGCACCTTGAAATTTTCCGCCAGGCGGCCGCCGGAAGGATAAGCGGCGCGTAGTGGTAACAACAGGGGGGCTATGACCAGGTGGATGATTAAGAATACGGATCCGCTTATGAGCGCTGTCACGCGCCAGCCGCGTCCCGTCGGCCGCCAGTTGGGTTGACCGAAGGCTCCATTAAGGAACTGTGCCAGCAGGCCCATGGCGCCGATCCCCACGAAGAACAGCAGCCGGTCGGCGGGGAACGTGGCGCAAGCCGGTAACAACGCCAGCAACATCCCTACTAACCAGAAACGCGCCGTGCGCTCGTGTCGCAGCAACGGCAGCAGTAACCACATCAGCAGCGTCGTAAACAGAACTCCGACTCCCCATAACAACCAAACGTGGCTGCTCGATAACATCAACGCGATTTCACTTGGCGGACCGGCCCACTGCCCCAGGATGAGGAGCGGCACGTGCTTTACCAGCGCCAGGGCATAGTCCAGGGGGTTGGTCATGGGATCGATGTACAAGCCCGCGTTCGCCACACCGTAGTCCAGGCTCGACCAGACGATCCGCCAGACGAGCACGACGCCGGCGTAAGGCAGTAGCGCCATCGCTCGCCGTCGCCATGAGCCGGAATCCAGAAAGACAGCATGCGCGAACAGATAGGCGCAAGTCGCGATACCGGCTTCCTTGAATAGCAGGCTCAGGATCAGCAGAATTGGGCCCAGCACACTTCCAGCCATCCAGCCGGAGCGGCGCCAACGGTCGTGAGCCAGGATGGCCAGTACGCCGCAGAGCGTACATGGCAAGGCATTGCGGTTGGCCAGGAAACCGACCGGCATGCCGTGCGCGTCATCAATGGCATAGAGCAACGCTGCCAGCCCCGCCATCCAGGCGATTGGCATGAACCGCCGGTACAACTTGGCCACCACGATGATCAGTAATCCGAACCATAGCAGACTATGAACGTGCATCAGGACGGGCATGTCCGGCCAGAGATGATAATCCAGCCAGTGAGTCAGTGACGTCAACGGTCGCCAGAAAGCCGCCTTGATATCCGGATAGGTCCACCAGGGCAGGAACCCGATATCGACGGCCCGCATGGTGCGCTGCGGGTTATCGAGAAACCGAAACAGATCCAGCGGCGGTGGGAGGATGTCTTCAAAAGCGTCCGAACCCAGCAGGGTGATGCGATGGAAATGATCGTCGATTACCCAGCCAACCGTTAGCGACGGCAACACGAGCATGACCGCTAGCGCCGCGAGGATCAACGGCTGTAGACGATGGGTCAGGATGATAGTGCAGGCCGCTGACAGCGAGCGTTGCACACAGCTTTGGTGGCGGTTGCGACACACGGGCGCCTCCATGGGTGACCGGTTTCGTCTCGATCCACGCCAGAGGATACTGGCATATCCCGGAGGCAGCTATCCTCCGGTCCAGGTCTGCTGGATCCCGGAGTTCTCCCTGGGCCGCGCGGGAGATTGGGCTGACCGAGACCATACTGGATCAAGGCGCGGATATGGAGTGCGACTTACTGGCGAGTGAAGCGATCGTCATGTTCAACAACGCCAGGCCGGACGAACATGAACCGCTCAAGGATGTTTTCGAGGGCTTTAACAAGCAAGGCTGCCCGCTGAACTGACAACCGACGGCCGGGAATGAGTGGCGATGCGCGCCAGACTATGGGCGTTTCCTGGGCGGCTCGGGAGGCGTCCGGTTCGGTTGCCGCGGCTTGGCGAAGAGATGAATTCGGTCCTTGCTTCGCTCCAGGGCGCCATCGCGCTGCTCTCGAGTGGGGATCTTCTCCAGACACGGTTTGAGTTCTTTTTCGAAGATGTCATCGACCGGTTTGCGCAGCTTCTCAAACCTCGCCTGCGCCTGCTCGGTACTAAGCTCGTCGGTGGCTTGCTTCTTCTGCAACGACGCGAAGTCGGACGCCCGCCGGGTCAGGTATTGGTGACCGCGTTCCTGGGCGCCGCGCAGGCACCTGTAGGCCCTCTCGACCTGCTCTCGGTTCAGACCGTGCAAATCGCAGAAATCTATGACGTACAACTCCCAGGTGGACAGGAAGGACGTCAGCACGCCGGGGGAAATGCGCAGACGTCTCACGAGTCGTGAGCCCGGCTGTTCGTAGTCACCGGACTGCATAAGCTCGAGGGTCGGCCCGGGACTGAGCTCGCCAGAGTCAAACAGCACCTTCATCTGTTCGTATGGGATTGCGTCGCAGCCGTCCCAAAAGTTGCCGCGGCTTTCCGGGTTCTCCTGGCCCAACGTGTGCACGTACATTCCGACCTCGAAGCCGATGTCTTCAACAGTCCAGCCCGCGGGGTCACCGGGCGAATTGAACGCAGCCTCCGAGACGACGCACTCCGTCCGCAGGCTGCCGTTGACGTACAGGGCCGTCCGCTCGGGAAACCAGGTACCTCCCGCTTCGCGCAATTCGATGATGTTCTCCCACTCGTTGCCGGCACTGGAGCCGCTGATGCGCGTCGCGTTCCAGCCCTTGGCTGCGTCGATTTCGTACTCCAGTACCCGATCGTCCGCATAGTGGACGATAACACGATGCAGGCTGCCCTCCTGTTCGGTGGAATAGCCGGCACAGTCCCTTGTTGTCTTGTCCAAGATGGAGTCGATCGTCTGGTCGACCAGCCCGTCCCAGTCGGGCGCCATTCCCAGAGTCCGGAGGTCGACAATGCCTCCAAGAAAACCAGCGAGCTGCCTCGATTTCGGGCTGCCGTCCGGGACAATAGTGCCTCCGAAGTCCCAGGTGTGCTTGAGCCAAGCGGTGTCATTCTCGACCAGAAGCAGCGTGCTTCCGGCCAACATGGGGTAGCCGTTCTCGTCACGGCTCCAGATGCCCTCGGGGTCACCGTCGTACGAGTGCAGCACGTCGCCGTTCTTGGCGATCTCCATCCCGTAGCGCATTACCGGCATCGACATGACCTTGGGACCGTTGGTCACGATGCAGGAGATACGTCCCGTGCGAAGTTCTTGCCGGGCGTGCTCGAAATTGCGCAGCGCCTCGGGCTTGACCGGTTCCGCGAATCGGCCCAACAGGCAAATCATGACTATCGCGATCATTGTTCAAGCTCCCTGGATACGGGGACCTGGAAACCGCCAGCGCACCGTTCATGCGCAGGGATCGAGTCGCCTGGGCACGACTGTGCCGTTGCCTAGATCGGCTTATACTTGTAGGTACAAAGGTTCCAGGTTATCGTGTACTTGTTCGCGTGCGTGACGCTTAGCCAGTGCGTGCAGTCGCTGTCCGCCAAGCAGTGCGTATGGTTAAAGTTGTCAACGCGCCGACAGTAGTATGATCTTGTACAAATAGTGTTCTGCACGGTAGCTGTGGTGCAGTCGCCGCCCGAGCAGCCAACGGGATTCCATATGCCGTAGACGCTGGTCGTGTAGTTGCCGGTGCAGGCTCCCTCAATTGGCGGGCTCGCCCCGAAACAGACGCAGTCAACGGCGTCCTGGTTGGGCCCGCAGTACGATTCGGTCCAGGCCAGCAGGCACGGGCCATCTGCCGCGCAGATGACCGCCAGGCCAAGCGAGATCAACGCTGCTCGCACAATAAGTGATTTCATTGCACACCTTCCTTTCTGAATGTCCACGCGATACAAGATCAGTACTCCGTTGACGCTGAGTACCTCCGATGCGCGCGCATGTCTCCGAACAGGATGCAGCGCGTGCGGTTCGTCGCGTAGATGCCCCGGATTGACACGCAGAGAGAACATACACTCACACCCCGTGCGCTTCGCACTCTGAGGCCGTCATCCACGTACTAAGCCCGGTAACCAGACTGGTTGCGCGGCGGCACCGTCCGTAAGCATTGTCCCCCCCCCCCTGCGGCTGCGTCTATACTCGTGGTGAGTAAAACCGGTTTTTTCTGCCTCGATATGCCGACCCCGGGTGGCGGAAACCCGCACGTCGCGATTACATCGTTGTGGAACGGATATGGCTGTTGTTTCCGACGGCCGACTCGGGGGTCGGCCGCTACGCGCCGATGGTTGGCACGCCGGTCACGCGGGCGGTGCGGCGTCGCCGCGGACGAGGCGGGTGTACGCCGCCATCAGGTCTTTCGTGATCGGGCCGACCTGGCCGGCGTTGATCGGGCGGCGGTCCACCTCGGTCAACGGCACGATCTCGGCGGCGGTGCCGGTCAGGAAGGCCTCCTCCGCGATGTAGAGGTCGACGCGCTCCAGGTTCTTCTCCACGACCTCGGCGCCCAACTCGAGCGCCAGGCTATGGGCGCTTCCCGGACGGCTCCGGAGGCTTGCGGGCCGGTTGCTGCGGCTTGGCGAAGAGATTAATCCGGCTCTTGCTTCGCTCCACGGCGGCGTCGCGCTGCTTCTGCGTCGGGATCTTCTCCAGGGCCGGTTTCAGCTCGTTCTCGAAGATGTCGTCCACTGGTTTGCGCAGCTTATCGAAGCTCTGCTGCGCCTGCTCCGCGCTAAGCTCGCCATCGGCCCGCTTCTTCTGCAGCTCCGCGAAATCCTGTCGGCGTCGGCTCAGGTACTGGTCGGCCCTGTCCTGGGCGCG
Source organism: Planctomycetota bacterium (assembly GCA_043820985.1). Classification (GTDB taxonomy): domain Bacteria; phylum Planctomycetota; class Phycisphaerae; order UBA1845; family Fen-1342; genus JAAYXS01. Next base: position 3,401 of record JBDRDH010000094.1, on the reverse strand, counting down.
GTGCAGGCACTTGTAGGCCTTCCCGACCTGCTCACGGTTCAGGCCGTACAGATCGCAGAAATCGACGACATACATTTCCCACGTGGACACGAAGGACGCCAGCACGCCGGGTGATACACGCAGGCGCTCGACGAGGTCGGAGCCCGGCTGCCGGTAGTCGCCGCTCCGCTTGAGCTCAAACGTCGGGCCGCGTTGGAGTGTGCCGGACTGCAGCAGCTCCCGCAGGTGGTCATATGGAATGCCTTGCTCGCCGTCCCAGAACTTTCCCTTGCCTTCCGGAGGCGTGCCCACGATCTCCACTTGCATTCCGACTTCGAAGCCGATGTCAGCCGGTTCCCAGGCGACCGGATCGACGGGCGAGTTGAACGCCGCTTCGGAGATGACGCATTCGGTGCGTGGGGCGCCGTTGATGTACAGTGTCGTTTTCTCCGGAAACCAGATGCCTCCCGTTTCGCGCAGCTCGATGATGCTCTCCCACTCGTTGCCGCCACTGGACCCGCTGATGCGCGTCGCGTTCCAGCCCTTGGCGGCGTCGATCTCGTAGACCAGCGTGCGGTCATCTGGATAATGGACTGTCACGTGGTGCAAGCTGCCGTCCCGTTCGACGGCATACCCCGCGCACTCCCTGGTGGCATGCGCCAATACCGAATCCACGCTTCGGTCGACCAAGGCGTCCCAGTCGGGCGCCATACCGATGACGCGCAGATCGACGATTCCTCCCGGAAAGATCGCCCGCCGGGAATCGAGTTTGGACGTCGGAATAACAGTTCCGCTGAAGCTCCAGGTGGACTTGGCCCAGGCGCCCTCCGGTTTCACCAGGAGGCGCGTCTGGCCAGCCAACATCGGATAGCCGTAGATGTCTCGGCCCCAGACGCCCTCCGGGTCGCCCAGGTACGTGTGCAGCCGGTCGCCGTTTCTGGCAATCTCCATGCTGTAGCGCAGCACCGGCATCCCGACGATGCGCGGTCCGTTGGTCACGACGCAGGCAATGCGCCCGGTACGCAGTTGCCCGCGGGCCTGTGCGAAATTCCGCAGCGCCTCCGGCGGCCTCAACGCAGCCTGCTGCGCAATAAGCAACCCAAGTACGATCGACTGAATCGCCATGTCATCTCCTCTGTGTCAGAGTCCCCGAGCGTGCGGGGGGCATGTCCAGGCCGTCAATGGGCCTCCAGCTCCGGGTCGTAATCCTAGATCGGCTTATACACCTGGTTGCAGACGCCGCCAGCTTCCTCGTACTTATATGCATACGTGTATGATATCCAGTGTTGGCAGTCGCTGGTACTCAAGCAATGCGTGTGGTTGATGTTGTCAACGCGACGGCACAGATGCTTGGTGGAGCACCGCTCCAATGATACCGTGAAGAGCGTACAGTTCGCGCCCCCTCCAGGGCACCCCTCGGGATTCCAGATGCCCTCCACCCCCGTCTCGTAGTCGCCGCTGCAATAGCCCTCCACTGGCGGGGCTGCGCCGAAGCAAATACAGTCGACGGGATCGTCGCTGGTGACGCAGTACGTGCTGGTCCAAGCCAACAGGCAGGCTTCACCAGCCGCTGCCCCGGCAACGGACGCTAGGCCCAGCGAGATCAATCCGAGTGTTACAGGAACCACTTTCATGGCACACCTTCCTTTCTGAGTGTCCACTTGCACAAGATGGCTGTGTTCTGTTGGCGCCCCGCTCCCCCGATGCGCGCAGGTCTCGGAAAACGATGGAGCCCGCGCGGTTTGTCGCGTAGTTGCCCCCTCTAGCCTTCCAGAGAGAAGCCATGCGCTCACACTCCGTGCGCTTCGCACTCTGAGGCCATACTCCACGTGCTGAGATCGGCAACCATACTGGTCGCGCGCAAAGTGAGGTACGCGAGTATTGTACCCCCCCCCCTATTTGTCCCCAAGCAGGGAAATCCAGGACTGGTAAAACGATGGCGGGTGAGCCGTCTCGAACCGCGGCCCACCCGCGTGGTCGGCGGACGCAGGCCCATGACCACCCCCCCCAGCTGTACGACGGCCTTGGGGGACTGTCTCGGTCTGCGCCGTCGGCTGGAGTGCGACGGACGATAGCCAGTAGCCCTGCGAGGGCCGAAATAGGGGCTCCGAAGCTTCAGCTTTCGCCGACAACGCCATTGTACCACGGTTCGGCAGGAGAAGAGCACATGATCTTCGCCGCCATCGACTGGGCCGAACAGCGTCATCGCGTCATTCTCATGGATGACCAGGGAACCGTATTGGAACGTGCCTCGGTCACGCACGATCAGCCGGGACTGAGTCATCTCGATTGGCTGCTGACCCATGGCCGGGACCCGGCCATGGTACACGTGGCCATCGAACTGCATGACAGTCTGCTCCTGGATCGCCTCCTGCGGCTGGGAATCCAGGTTTACGGACTGAATCCAAAGTCGGCCGAACGCACCCGCGAACGCTTCACGCCCGCCGGCCTCAAGGATGACGACCGCGACGCGTGGAGCATGGCCGAATTCCTGCGCAGCAGTCACGTGCACCTGCGGCCGCTGCAACCGGACGGTGATGCCACGCTCGCGTTGCGCGAATGGGTGGCCCTCCGTGAGGACCTGATCCAGGAGCGCACCGTACAGATCCAGCGTTTGCGGAACCACCTGGTCCGTTGGCACCCGCACGGCCTGGAAGCCACGGGAACGCTGCACCGCAACTGGGTGCTCGATCTGTTGGAGGCCTTCCCCACCGCGGATGCCTTCGCCCAACTGACCCACGCCAAGCTGCACCGCTGGGAAAAAGGGCGGCGACTGCACGCGGCTACGCGCGGCCGGCTCGATGTCGCCGTCAAACTCGCCAGCCCGACCGGGGTAGCCGCACGCAACGAAGCCCACGCCGCCGAGGTGCGCCATCGCGTGACAACCATCCGCGCCCTCAACCAGCGGCTGACGGAAGTTGATGAGCGGCTCCAGCAACTTGTGGACGAACATCCTGAAGCAATCATCTTCCGCTCGCTGCCCAATACCGGCACCGTCACGACCGCCGCCATGCTGGCCGGCTTCGGCGAAGATCGCGGGCGTTGGAATGGGCACCAGGAAGTCGCCGCGCGCTGGGGCGTCGCCCCGATCACGCTGCAGTCGGGCAAGCACAGAACTGTTCGTCGGCGACGCGCCTGCGACACAACCATCCATCAGGCTTGGCTCTGGTTCGCCTTCAACACGATCCGGAAGGAGGGCTGCTGGGCCCGCGACGACTACCAAACCAAACGCAAGGCCGGCATCGCGCACTACACCGCCTTACGCGGCATCGCGGACCGTTGGGTGAAAATCGCCTACCGCTGCTGGCACGACCGCGTCCCGTATGACGAGGCCTACCACCAGCAACGCCGCGCTGAGAGAATGAAACCGAGGACGACAAAATGACACCCCCACGATATAAGAACTACATAGCCAGTCCCCC
>JBDRDH010000093.1:0-33118 GCA_043820985.1 Planctomycetota bacterium | reverse complement strand
TGGCTGGCGGTGCAGGAACGGTTCCTGCCATTACCGCCCGGCTTCCGAGAGGCCGCCGCGCCGCTTGAGAAACAATTGGGCGACATGCCCTGGGCAACACTGGTTTTCTTCTTCGCCCTGGTGCCGGCCTTCTGCGAAGAGCTGTTCTTCCGCGGCTACGTCCTGAGCGGCTTGCGCGGCACGCTGGGTAAAACCGCGGCCGTCCTGGTAGTAGCCTTCGCTTTTGGCATCTCGCACCACAGCGTACATCGCCTGGCGCTCACCATCATGCTGGGGGCGATCTTCGGTTTGCTGGTAATCCAATATCGCTCAATCTGGCCGGCCATCTTGGCACATATGATGCATAACGCCATCATGGTCCTGATGACCCGAACGGATGGTCTGGCCCCGCTACTCGAACGTCTCGGTTTCCTCCGACCAGACAGCACCAGCGACCTGCCACCCACTATCTGGATCGTCGGCGCGGGACTGTTGTTGCTGGTGGGCATTGGTTTGTGCTTAACGGCCCCTCCCCACCAACACGACCACCTGCCACTGGAGCAAACTGAGTCCGTCGGGATATGACCGGCTTATTCATCACCGGGCGGCAGTTGTGAGTTGTCTTCCTCAAAGGTGATACCCTTCGGCGGTGGCTTCTTGCGCGGACGCCTTGTACTCCCGGAGCTCTGTTTGGGCGGCCGGCGACCGGCGTTCACCTCCTCGTCAAACGTCTGCTTCCGTCGCAGAATGTGATGATAGTGCTGACCGAAGCGATGCGCTTCGTCACGCACTTGCTGGAGCAGCCGCAAGGCTTCATTATTCCGCGCCAACTTGAGCGGTTTGCTTCGCGCCTGGACGTAAATCAGCTCCTCGCGCTTGGCCAGCGCCACCACCATCGGTGGCCGCGCCGCCGCGGCACCTTCGTTTTCCACCACGTCATGGAGCGCCTCGAAGGCTTCCAGGGCGGCGTGCAGTTGCCCCAGACCTCCGTCAACCAGAATCACATCAGGAAACAGCTCTTCCGAGATGACCGCATGCTTGTAACGCCGGGGAACCACCTCGCGGATCATTGCATAGTCGTCAACTCCCGCCACGCTTTTGATCTTAAAGCGGCGATAGCCGGACTTGTACGGCTTCCCATCGATGAAACATACCACCGAGCCCACCGAGGCTTCACCATGTAAAGTAGCTATGTCCAGCCCCTCGATAATCCGCGGCGGTTGTGGCAGATCGAGCAGCCGTTGCAGCTTTTCCGTGCCCACCTGCGGATCGATATAGAAAACCTCGGGTTGCACATGCTCATCGACATTGCCGCTGAGCGCCAACGACTGAATCGCCTTGATACGGTCGCGCAATACCGCGGCATCCTCGTAACGCCGCTGACCGGCCATCTCCCGCATTTCCTTCTCCATCTGCCGCAGGACCGTGCTGCGTTTGGAGTTCAGGAAGCGGATCAGCCGGCGGATGTCAGCCGCGTAAGCTTCCTTGCTGATCATATCCGCGCACGGTGCCGTACATTGCTTTATGGAATGCAGCAAACATGGCCGGAAAAAACGCCGCTGCTCGTCGTCAACGCTGATGTTTAGCGCACAGGTGCGGAATTTGAACACCTTCTGTAACGCGTTGACCGCGGCGCGTAGTTGCCCCGCACTGATGAACGGACCAAAGAGTTTGCCGCCACGCCGTCGTGGCTGGCGCGTGACGTGTACGCTCGGAAAATCCTCGCGGTTGGTGATCTCCAGATACGGGAATGTCTTATCGTCCTTGAGCTGCGCGTTATACGGCGGCTGAATGTCCTTGATCAACCGGCTTTCCTTGAGCAGCGCGTCAACCTCGGTGTCGCAATCCAGAAAATCGATGTTCTCGACCATGGTCGCCATGTGGGCGATCTCCGGACCACGCGTATTCAGCAGATCGGCTGACTCCTGAAAGTAGCTCGCTACCCGGGCGCGCAAGTCGCGGGCTTTCCCGATGTACAGCACGGTCCCCGCCCGATCCTTCAACAGGTAGACGCCCGGGGTTTTGGGCAGCCGAGCGATCATCTCCCGCAGACGCCCGATACGATCTTCTGGAAGCTGGGGCATATGCGCTAAGGTCCTCCGAAGACGAAAACCGTCTGCAAAAATACTCTTTTCAAGCTCGGACATTATAATACACAGTGCCCAGGCCGGAGTCGGATAGATTCGGGATCGGTTTCGACAATGATGATCTACACCGCCCCCAAGCCCTTGCAAAGCCGGAGTTGCGGTGCTAGAACCACCGCTAAGAGGCATACAACTGCATGCCTCCAGCGGTCGAGTGTCATTAAGTATGGAAAAGGACCGGAACCGGCGTGCTTATGGTGGGTCGACGGTCAGCCTTGTTACGGAGAGCGACGTGGAGGAATACCTGAAACTCAAGCAACTCGTGGAAGAGGCCGCGGACGACGTCTACAAGGCCGTAGGCGGTAATAAGGCGGCCGGTACCCGTGTGCGCAAAGCCATGCAGGATATCAAGAATACCGCCCAGGATGTGCGCAAACGTATCCTGAATTTGCGCGAGTCGGACGAGACCGCTGAGTCCACCCCGACAGCCGAGTAATTGGTGAGCTTGATAACAACTGTTCGCATGCATACGGGCCGGAGTTCATAAAACCACGGGAGCAGGCCGCCTATGCCTCCTCAGGCGATTCTCGATCCGGCAACTCTTGATTTCTCGAAGTTGGTCGCGGGCCACGAACAGATCCTGCGGGTCAATCCACAACGACATGAGTTCGCCTTGTTAGATGCAATCGTACTGATCGACCACGAACGGCAGATCTATGCCGGTTATCACGACATACGCCCGAACGAATGGTGGACGCGTGGACACATCCCCGGCCGGCCGCTTTTCCCGGGCGTGCTGATGATCGAAACTGCCGCCCAACTCGCCAGCTACCTGACACACGACCTGCTTGAAACAGATTCTTTCGTCGGGCTGGCGGGCATTGACGAAGTTAAATACCGTGGCACCGTCGAGCCACCCTGCCGCTTTGTCGTGGTCGGTAAACCCCTGCGTATGCGCACGAAAAGAACCGAATGCGCCACCCAGGGTTTTGTCAACGGCAAGATGGTCTTCGAAGCCCGGATTAGCGGAATGCTGATAGAGTAGGCCCACGCACCACCCGGCTCGGACATGTCTGCTTCAGAACATCGCAAAGACGCCGATATTCAAACGGCATTGCCCGAGAGCCTGTCTTGGCAAAGCCGCCCGCAACATGCGGATTTAGCACCCTTGCCCGGCTACCCGGCCGTCTACCTGCTGCTCACCGACCAGCAGGTCCCCATTCAACTTGGCACTACTCAGCACTTACGCCGCCTGGCAATATCACGCCTGACTGATTTGGAACAGGTCAGCCGCGGTAAAGCCGATCTGGCCGAAATCGCCCGCGGTATTCGGTGGCGCGAGGTACACTCGGCTTTCGAGGGTCGCTGGTGGTATTATCGCCTGGCACGTCAGATGTACCCCAAGCGCTACCGTCACCTGATCTCCTTCGGCCCCGCCTGGTTTTTACGCGTGGACTGGCAACAGCCGATTCCTGAACTAACAATCACCAATCGCATTTGGTGCGAACCCGGTGAATATCTCGGTCCCTGGTTGACGCATGACACTTGCCAACAAGCCCTGACGGGCCTTTGGGATCTCTTCGATCTGTGCCGCTACCCGGAGCAGGTCCGCCGCGCGCCACATGGACAAAGTTGTGCCTACGCCGAAATGGGGCGTTGTGATGCACCCTGTGACGGTAGTGCCCCCTTCGAGAATTACCAGGCGCGCTGTCGGGCCGCCTGGAGCTTCACTTGCGGCAACCATCAGGAGTGGCTCCAGGCCGCCGAGCGGAAGATGAATGCCGCCGCCGCCGCCCAGCGCTTCGAGGAAGCCGGCCAGGTCAAGCAACAACTCGATTTTGTCGCCAAGTGGCAAAAGTCGTGGGCCCCGGCACTACGCCGCTCCGAACAGATGAACGATCTATTCGTCATTCCGGTAACCCGGCGGCGTTCATGGAAGCTGTTCCTTTTTCGCCAAGGTTGTTTAACCGCCGGACCGGTAATGACGCAGCGCCGCTTGCCCGGTGCGCTCACCATCTGGCTGAGCCAGGAATTAGCGCGGCCTCTGGAAGATATTGAACCACGTGTTCGCATGGAGCAGACCTGGCTGGTGACACACTTCTGCAATAGCCACGAGGGCGACGCCTCATTTCTCGGGGCACTGGGCTCGGGCCGCGTCCCCGAGGGACTAGAGCAGAAATTTCGGGACTTTCTCACCCAGCGGCGTGCAATGCGCGCCCCACGGGATGACGCGACAGACGACGCCCAAAGCCTGAATGAAGGCCCGCGCCGGCATGATTCCCCCGGAAAATCACATCCTGAAGGCAAATAAATTTGACTCTGGCTCTTCTGCGATAGATACTTGTATATGCCATCTCGGCTACATAGATGTTGACACCCTGCGGACTTAACCGCGGCGTGAATGCAGCTAATCGGCTAGTGTTTTAACAAGTGAGGAGGTATGAAGGCAGGTCTGTTTGCGCCTGCATAGTGGAGGTGCGCAAGCTCAGAGAATATGGCTGAGTCAATAAAACCGGGGTGTTGCTGGACAGGCAGTGCGTCGCAGCGGGGCGATGACGCCCGCATATAAAAAGTTGTACTTGACCTGCAATGCCTCCCCCGGGTTGGCTCAGCCCTTGAATCCCCCGGGCGGCATAGGGTTAGACCGTCCGGTTTATAAAATGCCGGCGGGGCGTGCATGATTCAGGCTTTGATCACACGCCCAGCCGGCCATTTTTTATGCCCGGTCGCATTGCGCGTGTCCACCACCAGCTTCGCGTTTTTCACCACCATGTCGTAATCCACCGTGCTGTGATCGGTCGCGATCAGCACGCAATCGTACTTGCGAACGCGCGCCGCCGTCAGCGGTACACTACGCATATGCGTGATGTTGTGCTCGCGCATCGGCTTGGCCACTGGTATGTGCGGATCGTGATAATCCACCTTGGCGCCCCGCGCTTGCAGCAATTCGATCAAAGTCACCGAGGGTGACTCCCGCACATCATCAACATCCTTCTTATAGGCCAGACCCAGCACCAGGATACGCGCATCCTTGACCGCCTTGCCGTGCTCGTTAAGCGCCAGCGCCACCCGCTCGATGACGTACTCCGGCATATGTGTATTGATCTCGGCGGCTAGTTCGATGAACCGCGTCGGCCGGCCATACTGACGCGCCTTCCATGACAGGTACAGCGGATCGATCGGAATACAGTGGCCTCCCAGGCCGGGTCCGGGGTAGAAGGCCTGATAGCCGAAGGGCTTGGTGCTGGCCGCGGCAATCACTTCCCAGACATCGATGTCCATTTGATCGAAGAGCATCTTGAGTTCATTCACCAACGCGATGTTGATCGAGCGATATACGTTCTCGACGATCTTGCAGGCCTCCGCCACCTCGCAGGAGGAAACCGGCACCACCTTCGTCAGCACTTCGCCATACAGCGCCGTGGCCAGCTTGCCGCTGGCGCGGCCCGCGCCGCCCACCACCTTGGGAATATCCCGCGTGGTGATGTCCGTGCGCCCCGGATCCTCACGCTCCGGCGAAAACGCCAGGAAGTAATCCTGATTGAGCTTGAGACCCTTGGCGTCCAGAATCGGCCGCATTACCTCCTGCGTCGTCCCGGGATAAGTGGTCGATTCCAGGACGATCAACTGACCCTTACGCAGCCGTTTGACAATCTGCTCAGTCGTCCCGCGCACATACGTCATATCCGGCTCGCGCATCTTGTCCAGCGGCGTCGGCACGCAGATCAGGATCGCGTCCGGCTTGCGCAATAGCTTCATATCAGTCGTTGGGACGAACTGGCCGCTTTTGATAAACGGGTTGAACAGCTTCGCCGGCAAATGCTCAATGTAGGTCTGGCCGGACTTGAGTTGTGAAACCTTCTTGGGATCGACATCGAAGCCGATCACGCTAAAACCGGAGTTACAGAACTCACGCACCAGTGGCAGGCCAACGTATCCCAACCCGATGACACCCACCAGGGCTTTGTGACTCCGAATCTTCTCCAGCAGTTTTTCCGATAGCTTCATAGCCGTGTGCTCCGTCTCTCACACCACGCCAATTAGGTCGCACTTGTAACGGACGGAACACGGCACGGCAAGTGATACGTTGCTGCTCCGCCAATAAACAGCGACGGTGTCCCACTGTCACGGTTCTCCGCCGCGGCCTCCCCCGACATATCTGTATCCTGGTTACCTGTCCGGACGGGTAACGGGTGGCCCATGGCTTTAGCCGTGGGAGACACGAATGAACCGAGCCCGAAGCGCCAGCGAGGATTAACTTGTCGTTGCGAAGAACCAGACGGGTGGCCCATGGCTTTAGCCGTGGGGGACACGAATGAATCCTGAGATGCATCTACTCAACATCTAACCCACATGTCTCAGCGCGCCATTCCATAGCATTCTTCGTGCCTCTGCCTCTGTGGTAAACCGCGTCGTGTAAGCAGCAATATGGACTAGGTGCCAGACCTACCAGTCGCCAAAGTCATTTCCCATCAGATGCCGCACGCGACGCTCGATGATCTTCTCCCGCTCCTGCTGGCGGCGTTCAAACTCATGCCGCATACGTTCAATAACCACGCGCAGGCGCTCGAGTTCCCGCTCGATGCGTTGCATTTCCATCTCGCGCAACTCGGTGCGCACTTCAAACTGCTCGTTGACCACACCCGTCAATTCATGTTGCAGGGCCTCACGGGCTTCCGGCTCGGCATCCTCCTCGCGCAGGCGCTGAATCTTTTCAACCAACTCATGCGTGCGTCGCTCGAACTCCTCCTGCCGCTCGTGCAACTCGCGCAGATGGCGTTCAAACTCCCGTTCGTGGGCGGCCGGGCCTGGGGGGCGCTGACCGCGCGGGCCATCTTCCGGACCACGTGGTTCATCGGGCCTTCCCGGCCGCTGCGGACCGCGCCGCTTGATGTCCGCTTCCGCCTCATCCAGGGCGCGTTCAATGCGGGGCAAAAAAGCTTCCATCAAAACACGTTCGAACAAGTCCGGATCATGCTGACGCATACGCTCGAGACGCCCGGCCAACTCTGGACGATGCTCACCCAGCACACGCATTAACGGCACCCAGGGCGCCCGTGGCCCCGGTCCGCGCCGGTCACCACGTTCGACATCCGCTCGGCCGCGACGATCCTCACCCATCGGTGGCCCCGGCGGTTGGGGATGCGCGCCAGGTTGCATGTGGCGTGGGGGCTGGTCCTGATGCTCCGCGTGCTCCTTGGGCGGCGGCGGCTCAAAGCTGTCTTGGTCTGGAGCACTCACTGGCGGCAGGACCAGTGGCAATAGAAACAGCAGCGAACTTAGTACAGTATTCATCTCGTTTCTCCAGTCGCGTCTTGTCGGTGGTTGGTGTCGGAATCCTGATTATCCGGCCAGGTATGGCTGTTGCGATTGGCCACACGTGCCGCATTCTGCTTTCCTGGCTCTCACCGCCGACTTAACGCTGTAGGAATTCACCAATTCGTGCTTATTAAGTATCGTGCGACACACAGGTGTTCGCGCCGGTGGGCTCATGGCTCCTGGTTCCCCCAGAGCCACATCCCAGTCTTCTTCCAGACTCCATGGCAGGTAAGAGCTGGACTCTTGCTCACGATTGATCCGTTGCCCGATCACATCCAGATCGCTCGTCACCTGCTGCATGGAGTAGTCCATATAACTGCTCCAATCCACCGCGCTGAAAACCGACAAGATCGCGGCGGCGTCTGTCTCCGTAATTGCGCCCGGCTCCGGCGCCGAACTGGAGATGCCCGGCAGATTCAAGGGGCCCAAAAAGGCCAGGATCAAAGCCGCCGCCGCCGCCAGCCCGGCCACCCGGAAAGGATGCAAAAGCACGACCGGCGAGCGCTGTGTGCGGGCATCAAACTCGCGCCGAATGCGCGCCGTGAGTGCTTCCGGCAACGGTTGCGGTTCCAGTGCCTTACGCAAGTCCCCCAGCATCTTCCCGGTCTCTTCGAATTCTGCCCGTATGGCATTGTATTCGGCCAACCGCTTTTGTAGCTCAGGCGTGGCAGCGTCCTGGCTCCCGCCCTCACATGCCAGACGCAGAAGCTCGTCAGGCAACCGCTGCTCGGATTGTGGCTGCTGCTCACTATTCATGATCGCGACCAAAATGCGCCTTTAGTCGATGTACCGCCGAGTGCATCCGTGACAACACGGTACCCAGCGGCGTTTGCAACAACTCGGCGATCTCCTCAAACTTCATATCCGTTGATAACCGCAGAATCACTACTTCACGTTGCGGCTCCGGCAGAGCTTCGACCCCCTCTAACATGGCACGCTGTTGCTCTACACTAGCAAAGCACTGCGCCGGCTGTCGAGCCGCGGCCGGCTGGTCAGGTAACGAATCTCCCGCCGGCGTCTCCCGCCGACGACGCAAAAAATCGCGGCATAGATTCCGAGCGATCGTCAGCAGATACAGATCCGGCCGCTCACAGCCGTTCAGGGTTTCAATGTTCGCTGCCGCCCGGCAGAACGTCTCGGCCACGATATCCTCCGCATCAATACGGCGAGCATACATCCGGCGGACATATCCGAGTAACCGGGGGCCACACTCATGCACCAACTTGTCAAGCTGAGCACGCTCGGCGCCGGTGAGACTTCGGGGGGTCGCCGGACGTCCATTCATATGCACTTCCACAAGTAACAGACGCAGGGGAGCAGAGATTATTTGCGAGTCGTGCTAAATCTGACTGACAATGAACGCCTCATAGCCAGCCATTTGCCCGTAGTTATAGGACGATCAGATCAGGACAGCCCAAGTTCTGCCGCCACCGGCTCCAATGCCGCCACACAGTGTCGGATATGATCGTCTAACGGTGTCTCCAGCAGCTCCGCGCCGGCGTGAATGTCCTCACGCGATACAGCGGCCGCGAATGAGGCCGTCTTCATCTTCTTCTTCACACTCTTCGGAGCCAGACCCTCCAGCCGATTGGGTCGCACCAGGGCACACGCCACCAGAAAACCGCACAGCTCATCAACCGCGAACAGCGCCTTACGCAGCCGGCGATCACGCGGGTACTCCTCCACGTTCCATGCCGCGTGGGAAAGCATGGCTGAGATGATCTCCTCATCCACGCCCTTTTCTCGCAAAACCTTGGCTCCCTCGGTGGTATGGTCCGGCGGATTCGGCCAGCGCTCATAGTCAAAATCGTGCAACAGACCGGTAATGCCCCACAACTCTTCATCTTCGCCAAAATGACGGGCGTAGTGGCGCATGGCGGCTTCCACCGCCAGGGCATGCTTACGCAGGGAGTCATTCTGGGTGTACTCACACAGCAAATTCCAGGCTTCCTCACGAGTCATGACCTGCTCCGTTGATAAATGCCGCCGCGGGTATTGTTACCCGCATTCCCAATCAACCGTTTCCCAACCAGCTATGGCCAGATGACTGCCTTGGGAACATAACCTTTCACACGTGCCAGATCACGCAACGCTTCCTCGTAGCTCCCATAGCGCCCCACCAGCACCACGTGATATATGGCCCGATTGCGCGTCTCGCGCCGAATGCGCGGCACCATGCCGTTGCGCTCCAGATCGTGCATCATGTTCTCGGCGTTCTCACTGCTGCTGAATAAGCCACACTGGATCGCGAAGTGATCGGCATTGATGTCCAGCCGTCGTTGGGCCGAATCCCGCAGCTTGCTCTCGGGATACTCGACCAAAAGCCGCTGGTAAGGTCCACGAGCGTCATCCCAGCGCCCGCTACGCTCGCAACACACACCCAGGCGGAACAGCATCACATCAGTCGGTGGCTCGCGTGGCGCATCGGCGATGGCCGCGGCGTAAACACGTCCCGCCGTGGCCCATTGGCCATCCTCGTAGTCCAGCGTGCCCAGCACGGCATAGGCCCGCCAGCGAACATCCGGATCATCAGTTGACCTGACACAGCGTTCCAGGTCCGAGCGCGCCTGGCTGCGTTCATTTTGATGTGCCTGCGCCAGAGCGCGCACATACAAGGCCCGGCCCACTTCCGGGCGTTGCGGGGCGGCGTTGACAAACTGCGATAACTGCTGAACCGCTTGCTCGTAGTGCTGCTGTTTGTAAGCCCGCTCGCCCTCCGCCAGCCACATCCGCTGCTGATCGGTGGGTTGATTACAGCCCGCCAGCACGGCCAGGCTACCGAGTACCGTGGCAGTGAATATTTTGCGTTGCATGGACTCAGCGTACCGCAACCCGCCGCCCACGAAAACCTCCTCCCACCATGAATTACAATGAGCCCCATCCAGGGGGGCTGGCAGCGGCACTCCAGTGTGCCATTCAGGTGCTCTTGTCATAGAATCCAACTGACATGTTGAAGTTGGTAACCGCTAAGACTGCTGAGCATTACGATATCACGCGCGAACTCTTCGTCGAGTACGCCGACCAACTCGGGCACGATTTGTGCTTCCAGGACTTCCAACATGAGCTTGAGGACCTGGCCGGCGTCTACGCCCCACCAAACGCGCGCGTGCTCCTGGCCGCCGTGGAACAGCAGTGGATTGGCTGCGTCGCCATGAAGCGCTTCGACCACAAAATCTGCGAAATGAAGCGTTTGTTTGTCCGGCCACCCTTCCGCCGGCGGGGCCTCGGACGCCGCCTGGCGCTCGAAATCATCGCCATCGCCCACGCGGCCGGCTACGAACGCATGCGGCTGGATACGCTGGCGTCAATGAGCACCGCCCGGGCCCTATATGAATCCCTCGGCTTCCGCGAGATCGAGCGCTACTACGACAATCCCATCGCCGGCGTCGTCTTCTACGAGTTGGCCCTCAAGCCACCCCCATGAACTTGCGATCGGCCCCGACCACTCACTCGCAAACCGGGATTGCCGCGCAACCCCACTGCTTTTAACCTATGAGCACATCAGCACCTAACCTGAGGAGCCGGGCATGCACCCCCTGCTGGATACCTTCGAAAACATCTGCAATAACAAGCCCCAACAACCCGCGGCTTGCGACCAAAGCCTGGCTTTGGATTATGCCAGCTTCCAAGCTTTGGCCGGCGGCCTGGCCGGACAGATCGCCAACCAAACTACCCAACCGCACGTCGGCATTCTCACCCCCAGCTCAACTGCCGGGGCCGTGGCGATCTTCGCCTGCTGGTACGCCGGCAAAACTCCCGTGCCGCTAAATTTCCTGCTTGGACCGGCGGAACTGGCCCACATCATCCGCGACGCCGAACTGGACCTGGTCGTCACCATTCAGCACTTCGAGCCGACTGCCACCGCCGCCGGTCTGAAAACCATCCTGCTCAACTCGGAAACATTACTTCCGGGAGCATGTGATCCGCCGGATGTCGCCCCCGATGATCTCGCCACGCTGATCTACACTTCAGGGACTTCCGGCAAGCCGAAGGGCGTCCGCTTGAGCTTCGATAACCTGCTCAACAACGTCCGCGCTAGTATCACCCATGCGCGCATCGACCCAACGCAGATCTTCCTCAGCGTGCTACCTCAATTCCACAGCTTCGGCTTTACCGCTTTGACCGTCCTGCCGCTGATGCTCGGCGCCACCGTGCACTATCTACCCCGCTTCAGCCCGGCCGCCATGACCGGACTGATCGCCGAGAAAAAAATCACCATCCTGATCGCGATTCCCAGTATGTTGGCCGCCGTCGCCAACATGAAGAAGATCACCCCCGCTACATTCAGCTCGCTGAAACTGACCATCAGCGGCGGCGAACCCTTACCGCCCCGAGTCTACGATGCGTTCCGCGAGCGGTTTGGAATCACGATCCTTGAAGGTTACGGCATGACGGAATCGTCGCCGATCATTTCCCTCAACACACCCTGGGGCCAGCGCATCGGCTCGGTCGGCCAGGCGATTCCGGGGTTAACGGTGACCGCCGTGGATGAAACTGGCCATGAGCTGCCCCCTGGCCAGACCGGCGAACTGACGGTGCGCGGACATTGTGTCATGCTCGGCTATCACAACCAGCCGGAAGTTACCGCGGCCACCATTCGCGAAGGCACCCTGTATACCGGCGACGTCGGCCACCTGGACGAGGATGGTTACATCTTCATCACTGGCCGGGCCAAGGAAATGATCATCGTCGGTGGAGAAAATGTCTTTCCACGCGAGATCGAGGATGTACTCAATGAACATTCGGCGGTCGCCGAAACGGCGGTCATCGGTGTCCAGGACGAGGTTCGTGGAGAGTTACCGGTAGCCTTCGTGATTCTCAAAGAGCATGCCCAAACGACCGAGACGGAATTGCGTGATTTTTGTCGCCAGCGACTAGCCGGTTACAAGGTCCCCCGCCGGATTACAATAACGACTGAACTGCCGCGCAGCCCCACCGGCAAGATTCTCAAACGCGCGCTTACACCAGGGCCGTTGTAGCCGATACCGACAGGGCCGTGGTATCAGCGGCATCCAGGGCCACGCCGACATCGAGGTGATCATCGGCGGCATCA
The DNA here is from genome assembly GCA_043820985.1 of Planctomycetota bacterium. GTDB lineage: Bacteria > Planctomycetota > Phycisphaerae > UBA1845 > Fen-1342 > JAAYXS01. The sequence goes on along the minus strand of JBDRDH010000093.1, from coordinate 20,683 downwards.
AGACGCACTTGGGTACGCACCACCGTCGCCCAGCGGCTACCGACCACACCGAACCCCTCAATCGGACGTGTACCCGGTACGTGCGACCGGAGTTCGTAGCGCTGCCCCTCGGCCACGCCATAACCCAATGGCACCCGTAAGCGCATGCCACTTGGGGAGACCTCCATACACTGACATTGGAAAACAGTGGAGCCGTTGTGATCGACCAGCCACAACGTGCCAGCGACTGACTGGCGGGATTCGCCGCGGCGTTCGACAAAGGATGTCGGAACCTGCGTGCTTGGAATTGTTTGGTAATCTGGCATAGCTACGTCTCCTCGAGAAACTGGAGGCGCTCGGGTGTTTACTTATCACCACTGACCGGTTTGGCATCCGGTCCTTCTAGTCCAAATTCGCGCAACCACTGCTCGGCGGCCCGCGGATTCAAGCCATGCTCCTTCTCCTCCGGTTCCCGGCGTCGCGGCAACGGCCGTGACAGATCCTGCTTCATCAGCGCCCAAAATTCGTTCGAGCGCACCGAACGGGCTCGACGACGTTTGGCGGCCTGCATGATCTCGCGATCAGACGAAACCACGAGCAAACGCCGGGCCGCTGAATCCGTCTCCAGAATTTCGATTAAAGCGGCGTCGGCTGTAGCCGACCCGCTGTAACTGACCTGTATTTCTGAATTGCCGATCTGGCTGGCCAGACCGTCAGAGGGCGCGGGCCCATCAAAAATTATACGGACCCTCTCGCCGCGTCGAAGAGCCCACCCGCCGACCGTGTCGCATAGGATCGAGCGACCAACCAGCGGCGCATCGCCCTCGGCATCGCGGGCCGCATACAGGAGGTTGTTGCCGTCAATGATTACTGGCACCTCCGGTCTCCAGTATTTAGGGTACCGCGCAAACCCTTTTAGGTCAAAGAACTTCACGGATTCAGCTCACCATTCCGCAAATGAAGGGGGTACTCCACTATATATATCGGAAATATAGCGAACGAGTTTGATGGTTAACACTCCGTCGCAAAAGGCGTGTGGCGGCCGGGCTCCGTCCCGGACATCGTCGTGGAGGAGCGTTTTCCCCGCGCTCCACGGCCGGGACAGAGCCCGGCCGCTACATTTGCAGACCAACACGGACTTTTGCGGCGGATTGTTAAGGTCCTGGACGGTTCTGCCCTGGTCGCAACCGTCTGGGTTGCGAAAAGCAAGCCGGCCCGTACACTTACACCGGTTTCGTTGGACGGCACGAGGTGCCGGTACCAGTACCGAAAACTCGCTGAAATATTTAAGACTCCGGAGAATATGATGCTACGCGTTCTGCTCACTTCGCTGTTTGTGGTTGCTTTGGTATCTTCGGCCGCTGCCCAGGACCGCGGATTGCCCCCCTGGCCGGGGCAGCCCAAACCAGGTGAGCCGACACCACTGTCCGTGAAGACCAAGCTGGTCTGGCTCTGCAATCAGCTCGAGCTGACCGAGGAGCAGTGGAAACATACTGAAGGTCTCTTCGCGATCCTGGAGGTCGAGGGCAAGAAATCTCCTGACGAACTCCAGGATTTGCTGACACAGATCCGCGAGCTCTCCAGTCTCATTCAGGAAGCCGATGACGCTGGCGATAAAGAACGCGCGGCTGAGCTGCGGGCCGAGTTGCGCGCCCTGGCGCCCGGCGTACAGGCCCAGGCAAACTTCCTGAATGGGCTCACCCCCCAACTCACGGATCCACAGATAGCCAGGTTGGATGAACTGATCAAACGCCTGGAAAAAGTGCAATACCTCGAACAGATCCAACTCCAACCCATCCAGGTCGTACGTATTGCCCGCTCACTTAATCTGTCAGCGGAACAGCAGGGCCGCCTGGAGCAGGTCATGAGCAACTTCCGGGCACACGTGAAGAAGCTCGGCCAGATCCAGCCAGTCATGCAAACGGAACTACTGGATAAAATTATCGCGGACGTTGGCACGATTCTCACACCCGAACAATCGCCTTCATTCAAGTCCGAAGTTCAAAAGTTGCGGCTTGATGCCCCCGCCCGTGGCTAGGCCAGCGGAATAGCCCATCGCACATAAAAACGAACCCGGTGTGACTAACGAAGTCTCACACCGGGCTCGAAAGGCTCCCCAGCGCTACGGATCGGTAGTTGCCGATCCACGACGCCGCTTCAAATAAAACCCAACCACTATGTCTGTACGTGGCGTTCCTTCATGGCCTGCCACGCGGGACATTGCTCATGATCACCGCAGCAGACATCCCGGATGTGCTCATAGAACACATCCGGGGTCTGCCCTATATCGCGGCGGAGGGGGCACTTCAGCGCAATCCGAGGGCGAGTCGTCGAAGTACCAGTCAGGAGTGAGCGCACATAAACCTGATTTCGGCCCGCCGGACATCGCATCTCACGATTCAGGCGATGCTCAAACTGCGAGAGGTTGCCGGTAAGCTCCTCGGGAGTGAGCGGCGGACCGAAAGCTTCTTCAACCTTCATACGCTTACGCAAGCTGTGAGGGGACCAGGACATTTACTAAACTCCTGCCTGTATGGCTCAACTATGAATACGATTGAACGCCCACTGGCGTTCGTGGCCATCAGGGGATGCACGCCACCTCAAGCACGGTTAGGCGGCATCACCCTGAAAATCCGAAGTCAGCGTAGACGGAGCCAGAACAACCACTACCTGGACTTCGGGTATCAACAGAGCTAATGCGGGAAAGCAGGGATATTCACCACCGATCAGCGTAGACTGTGGCACTCTATGGTGAGCGCTGTCTGCTGACCGCTACCACGAACAACGTTAAGTTGTCGGTGGCACAGGGTGGTGAATGAAAAGACAAGAATAATGGATCGTTAATACGTTGCTAATAGAGCAGCAGTATTATAAATAACCACCTGCAACCATCCACTAGTTACTATAACACCATCGGTTGTCCTAAACAACTTTTACCACTTTTTATTCCGGACCATATCCGTTGGGATTCGCACGATGCCAGCCCCAGGCAGTTTGTACTATTGTCTTAATGTTCCGATAACGCGGTTGCCACCCAAACCGCTCACGAAGCTTATCAGAGTCTGCATACAAAACCGGTGGATCTCCTGGACGCCGGCTGGTTTCTTTAGCCGGTATATCGTGTCCGGTTATTACTCGCGCCGCTTCAATGACTTCGCGGACACTGAAGCCGGAACCGGTTCCAACATTGTATGCTTCCAGTTGACCCTCTTCGACATTCTCTATGGCCAAAAGATGGGCTTCGGCCAGATCCTCGACATGAATGTAATCGCGAATGCACGTGCCATCCGGCGTGGGATAATCGCTCCCCAAAATATATATTCTCTCGCGTTGCCCCAGTGCGACTTGCAGTACCAGTGGAATTAAATGTATTTCCGGAGCATGGTCTTCCCCGAGTGATCCATCCGCCGCCGCGCCGGCCGCATTGAAATATCGTAGTGAAATCGCTCCCAAGCCCCAGGCCTTAGCCGATTGCTCCAGCATCCATTCCACCACCAGCTTGGAGGATCCATACGGGCTGATCGGCTGCTTGGGCAAATCCTCGGTCAGTGGCAACTGCGCCGGAACACCATAGACCGCACAGGTCCCACTGAAAACTATCCGCCGGATCTCGGCCGCTTGCATGCATTCCAACAAATTAAGCGTATTGGCCACATTGTTACGGTAATAGCGTAATGGCTGGGTGACTGATTCACCAACATTCAGGAAAGCGGCGAAATGTAAAACCCCATCAAAGGATCCCGGACCGAGCAGTTCCCGCAACCGGCTGACATCACCCAGGTCGCCCCGCACGAATTTCGCCCGCGGATCAACCGCGGCCCGATGCCCGGCGCACAGGTTGTCATACACCGTCACTTCGTGCCCGGCGGAAACCAGTCGCCGCACGCAATGACTGCCAACATATCCCGCGCCCCCAGCGATGAATAAACGCATATCAAGCCTCCACGCCACCTGGCATTAAAATCGTGCCATACGCATGACCGCATCATCCTGGCCAGCCGACGATCGTCAAGCCGCACCATATGCCACCAGCCAACCGGCTTCAATAAAAGCACGATTGCGGGTACAAACTCCCCTGGCGCGTGACGAATAGGCGGCACGCCCCACAACGAGGGTACAAATAGCATGCCCCCTGCCAACGCCAATCCATCAACCGCGGATTCGCTCCCGGTTCCCCCGCTGAACCTGGCGGCCAACTTCGAGTGCCTCCAGGCTGAGTTAACCGCCGAGCTGAACGAGGTGGCCACCTCGGGCTATTACGTGCTGGGTCCCAAGGTGACCGCGTTCGAAGAGCACCTGGCCAGCTATTGCGGCGTTCGTCACGCCGTCGGAGTTTCATCAGGCACGGATGCCCTGTTGATCTCGCTGATGGCCTTGAACATCGGCCATGGCGATGAAGTGATCGTACCTACTTTCACATTCTTCGCGACCGCCGGCACCGTCCACCGCCTGGGGGCCCGATCGGTGTTTTGTGACATCGATCCGGAAACTTACAACCTCGACGTCACCCGGATCGAAAAGCTCATCACGCCCCGGACCAAGGCAATAATTCCCGTACACCTCTACGGCCAAATGGCGGATATGCCGGCGCTACTCGAAGTGGCCCGGCAGCACAATCTGGCCATCGTGGAAGACGCGGCTCAAGCGATTGGCGCCCGAACCCGTGACGGGGATAGCGCCATGGCCGGCTCGTTCGGCGACTTCGGCGCGCTGAGCTTCTACCCAACCAAAAACCTGGGAGCACTTGGCGACGCGGGCGCTGTGCTGACCAATAACGAACAGATGGATACAGAATTGCGCAAGCTGCGCATCCATGGCAGCGGTCACACATATTATCACGACCGGGTCGGCGGAAACTTCCGGATCGACGCCCTGCAAGCCGCGCTATTGAACGTTAAGCTGGGCCATTTGGAGATCTGGACCGAGCAGCGCCGCGCCCGCGCCGCTTATTACTCCGAGCTGCTCGAAGCCACCGGGCTATGCCCCGCGCGGGTACGCCCACCCAATGAAGTCTACGGCCGACACGTCTATCACCAATACGTCATCCGCGCCCAGCGGCGTGATGATTTGGCCGCGTTCCTGAAACAACGAAAAATCGGCTGCGGCATCTACTATCCAGTACCCATGCACCTGCAGAAATGCTTCGCGTCTTACGGCTACCAACCGGGGGACTTCCCGCACGCCGAAGCGGCGGCCGCTGAAGTGCTGGCACTGCCGATCTACCCGGAGTTGACCGAACTGCAGCAGAAAACCGTGGTTGCGGGAATCGCGGAATTCTATCGCTGCTGAGCCACACGGCGTTTCCGTGCCGACAGGCCGGAATAACTGGCCACCGGTAGCCCGCGCTGCTTGGCGTGATACATGGCCGCATCCGCCTTGGCGAGCAGATCTTCCCAGGAATCCGCCGCATGTTCCCGCAGACCGGCCACGCCGATCGATATGCCCAACCGATCCTTGATCCTGGGCAACGTACGAACGCGTTGCATGAACAACGCATGCAACCGCTGCGCGATTTTCACGGCATCACCCACACAAGTCCCGGGTAGCACCAGCACGAACTCATCACCACCATAGCGCACCGCCAGGTCGTTCTGCTGGCGAACCGCCCCGTTAAGCAATTCTCCGACAAAGCCCAGCAATTCATCACCCGCTGGGTGACCCAGCTTATCGTTCAGCGGCTTGAAGTGATCGACATCAAATACAACCGCCGTCAGCTCGCCCTCACACGCCACTTGCGCATCGAGTAGCTCGGGAAGCTCGCGTTGTAGTGCTCGGCGATTCAATAAACCCGTCAGGGCATCTGTGTCGGCCTCCTTACGTGCACGACCAGCCACCCGCTCGGCCTGACGGGTGCGGGCATCCACCAGTTCATCCAGTGACTCACGCAAGCTGCCGGCCTCTCCCCGCCAATGTCGCAGAGCCGCCTGGGATTCGGACAACGACCGTACCAGGGCAGACAGTTCCACCGGCGGAGCACAATCAAGCGCGGCGTCCGCCAGGCTACCGTGAATACCTGCCGACCAGCGTCCCAAGTGACGAATCGGACGCTCAATCGCCAATATGAACCAGCCATACGCTGACAGCAATCCGATCAGACACATGCCCGCCAGGCCCAGCAACAATAGCGGAGTGGCATCGCTGCGCAGATCTTCTCCCAGATCCACAACTGCCGCCAGGGTGCCTACCTGCTCCGGCTGTGGCACACTCAACAGGTAAAACTGGTGTGACGGTATCCCACGTACTTCCAGGGGACGGAACACCGGCTTATCGGAATCAAAAGCAATCTGTTCGACGATGAGCTCGCGGCGCAAGCTGGTGAGCCGACGAAACTCATACCCCTGGCCATCCGCGCCGAAAACACCCCCCCACCGTACCCGCTGGCTCTGATCGACCAGACGCTCCATCCATTCATCATACCCCTGGGCTGGATTGGCCGCGGATTCAAAATAAGCTTGCAGAGCCACCGCCAGGAAGGCCTCGGCTCCACGGTTATGGCGTATAAGTTGACGCCGACTGAGAAGATGATGCCCCAGCAACACCGGCAAACCGATGCTCACCGCCACCAATACCAACAGCACCAGCCCGCGCGCACTAAGACTGGCTGGCAACCAGGAACGTTGCTTGGCGCCATGAGGTTTCATCTGGATTGGTATCGGCGGGGGACAGCCGGGTGCTTATGTGGAACTCAGGCGCTGGCGGCGAGCGGCGACTCATCCGCCGGTGCGTCCGCTACATCCATGGCTGGCGCGGCTGGTTTCCGCATCACGATTGATTCCATCGGGGGCAGGTCCTCGATATCGGCCAGGCCGAATACGTCCAGGAACTTCCGGGTGGTCCCATACAGCAGTGGACGACCGACCACGTCGGCACGTCCGATGATCTTGACCAGCCCCATTTCACGTAACCGGTTCAGCACCTCGCCGCAGCCGACGCCGCGAATCGCTTCCACGTCGGCCCGGATGACCGGTTGCTTATAAGCCACGATTGAGACGGTTTCGAGGGCCGCCGGACTCAGACGCGTCTGCGCGCGGTGCTTGTTCAGCTTCGCCAGCCAGGGCTGGAAGCGCGGCAGCGTCATCATCTGGTAGCCCCGGGCAATGCACTCAATGCGGAATGAAAGGCCGGCGGCGGCATACTTCTCGTTGAGTTGGTCAATGCACTGCCGCACGCGCGTGGGCGTGCAGTCTCCCACCAGGTCCGCTAAGCGGGCGCCGCTGAGCGGGGTGTCGGCCGAAAACAACAGGGCTTCGAGTACCTGTGCCGCCTCGTCCGGCTCACATTCATCCTCGTCGGCCATCCGCACGAGTGGTGTTTCCGGACTGGATGCCTCCCGATCCGACTCCGTTTCCGTGACATGTTCGGGCGCGAATAGCTGCTCCGCGTCCGGTGGGGAGCAAGCCTCCATCAGGTCCGCGTTTTCAAATCGATCAGAGGGGATATAGTCGGTGCGATCCACAATCAGTGTTTCGTCATCCATGACGCGCATCTCCTCGCTACAAAACCTATGTGAAATCTAACACGTATTAAGGGAATGGTCCAGTCTTTTCGGACCAGACTTCCAGCGACTATTTGCCAGCCACCTCAAGGTATGGCATTATGGCTTCACCCGCGCTGACTACTGTAAACTTATGGGTAACGAGGTACTTATCCATGCCAACACCCAATACTTTGCGGCTCACCCGGGACCAGACCCAGCTAGTGGTGGTGGACATGCAGGAAAAAATGCTGCCACACATTACCCAGCAGGCGGATGTCCGGCGTGAGTGTGTCCGCATGATCCGGGCCGCCGTCGAAATGGATCTGCCAATTACCATCTCCGAACAATACGTCCGCGGCCTGGGACCGACTAATCCGGATGTCCTGGAAGCCGCTAGCCAGGCCACTAACGTCGAAACCATCGAGAAAATGACCTTCAGCCTCTGCCGCCACGACGCCCTGCGCGACCGCATCCAGAGCCTCGGACGACCACAAGTCCTGCTGGTCGGTGTGGAAACGCACGTGTGCGTCGCCCAGACTGCCCTGGATCTGCTAGACATGTCGCTGCAACCGATAATCCTGGCTGACGCGGTCGGTTCCCGCCGGCCGACTGACCGCGATACCGCTCTCGCGCGGCTGCGCTCGGCGAGCGCTATAATAACCACGGTGGAAGCCGCGATATTTGAGCTGCTCGAAATCGCCGGCACGGACGTCTTCAAACGCATTCTGCCCCTGGTACGTTGACATGGCCCACTCACCCAACGACTACGACGACGAATACGACGGCGACTGGTCAGAAGACGATCCCGACGCCCCGCGGCCCGGCGACCTTGACGACGAGGACGTGTACGAGGAAACCCCCACCGCCCAGTGCCCCAACTGCGCCGCCCAGGTCGCCGAATTCGCCGAACAATGCCCCCACTGCGGCGACTGGATCACTCCCATCACCCCCCCCAACCCCAGCCGCCGGCTGATGACGATCGTCGTCGTGCTACTGTTGATCATTGCCCTGCTGTGGTGGGTCCTGTATTAGAGCGAGTCTGCATCAGATAGCTCACTTTCAACCCGAAGGGAGGGCGCAGCCACTGCCAAATGCAGTACTGCGAGGATTCGGTTACATGTTGGACGCGGCCACCCTGGCCGAGGTCTTCGAGCGTCATCGGGGGCGTTGCTACGAGGACATTCTCCGCTTCGACCAACTGGTCTACCTGATTCGCGACACGCTAACGGGGCATCACGGCAGCGGGCACCGCGCGTTCACGGCCGCGCGGGCCGCCGGGCAATTGCCGGTCGCCGAGCAAAACGTGTACGGCAAGCTCGCCCGGATACCGGAAGAATTGTCGCTGGCCTTGCTGGCCGCCGCGGGGTGCTAACTCCGCCGCACCCACACCGGGCTCGACCAGGCCATATTATTATCCGCCAGCGTCACGCGCAGGTAATAGCTGCTCGTCACACCCACCGGACATTGCTCATCAACAAACGTATAGCGGCTGTGCTGTCCTTCGCCGCCATACGTATTGATCACCTGCCCGTCGCGCACGATTTGCAACCAACGAAGCCGACCCGCCTCGACCGGGACGGCGACATTTACCTGTAACGCGGGTGGTTCAGCGGTTTCAACCGCGCCCCCCATCAGGACTTCATTAATCGCGAAGTACAGTTGCAGCTTGACGCCCGTCGTGGCAAACGTCCGACGCGCCCGCATGGCGTCCATAATCGCGCCGCGCGTCAACTCCGGCGCCCACACGCCGGTCAAGCCAGCCCGATACACATCACGCTTCCAGCAGACGCCATGATGCCAGATCAGGCCATGCTGATCCGTGGCACCCACCACACCGATCCGCAGCCCGCGCGCCAATCCATCGCGATAGAAACAGCCGGGCATGCCGCCCCGGTGCGCTATCGGCTTATTACCCTCATACTCAAACGCCCCATGCACCGAGCAGATTTCAACCACCGGCGTCAAATCAGTGTCCAGGCTCTCCCACGGCACACCCGTCCAGCCAATGTGATGCGGAATCGCGATCCCGTTGTATTTGCGCACCTCGGCGTACAACTCCGGCAGATCGCGCCAGCGCGGATCGCGGTGATCCAGCATCGGTATCGCCGGGTCCGCCGTGTAGACATTGAAATGCCCCCAGCCATGCGGCCGCTTCACACGTGGCGTGGTCCATTCCTGGGCAAAGAGCGTGACGAACGAACCCGGCTTGTGATAGTGCTCGACCAGTTCCTTCTGCTGCTGCCAGTGCGCGTCGGTCAGACGCTGGCCGACGAAATTGTCATGGTCGGTCAAGGCATGGAAATCGTCATTGAACACATCGCGTGCCCGCAAAAACAACTCCGCCGGCTCACCCATACCATCACTCTGCCACGAGTGACCGTGAATATCACCGAAGTACACCTTCAGTTCCGCCGGCTTACCCGCCGGCTCAGGCCATTCAATCCGTGACGTTCTGCCAGCCAGCTCGATCTGGGCTACTTCGACGCGAGCCTCAAGTCGCGGTGGGCCACTCAACGTGTCCAGACCCGTGACGTTATCGAGCACATTCGTGCCCAGATCACGCCGCGTAACCCACAATGCCCCATTCTCATCAAACACACCCGGTATAAACTTGCCGCGCCCGCCCCAGCCGTCCTTCGGAAAGCGAAACACCGGGGAACGGCCCTCAGTCGAATAATATTGCAGATAGAAATTGTGCGAAGCATGCCCCAATACACACACCACCCCTGTCGGTGACACCGTCAGCCGCACTAATTCGAAACTTTGCACCGTGCCGCGCTCATCACGCACCTGTTCCTCGAAGCACTCAAACGGTTGGTGCCAGGTATTATCCGCCATGCGCAATGCCGCCAGGCGATACCAGCGCGGAATATCCCAGCCATCTTCTCCCCGGCGATTGGAGTGCCAGGCCACCCACAGATAATCACCCGCCGGCGAAAAGGCCAACGCCGGCGCCAGGTCGCTGGCCGGATGCCTGGAGACATCCACCGCCTTCCCCGGCTCAAGCTTGTCAGCCGCCAACTGCGTAACATAAACATTCTGCGTGCCGGGCGCATCCTGACGATCGTAAGCCACCACATATCCACTGCCATCCGGCCTGGCCGCTACCGCTGGCTGGCAATGATCGTGTTTATCATCAGCCGCCAGCGCCAACGTCTCCGACAACGGCCGCCCACCAGCATCCAGCACCCGCCCCAGCACCACAAACGGCGCCTGTCGTCCTAGCTTTGCCTGCCAGACCAACAACGCCCGTTCACCACAAACCGCCACCGCCGGTTGAAGATGCACTTCCTGGCTCTTCCGCTCGCCCGCCACAAGCTGGGCCGCCGACAGCTTGCCGGTTTTCGTATCGAGTGCCCGCGCCAGCAGGCTCCAGCCGTACGGCCCAAACTGCGACCACACCACCAGAACACTACTACCCACCACTGCCAAGGCCGATTCGCCAGCCGCCAGCATCGGCAGATCCGCTGCTGAAAGTGCCACGGGAGTTGACCAGCTCCGCGCGTTAATATCAAACGACCTTAGCATCACCGCTTCGCACTTCCCGCTGAACTGGTTCCAGCTCGTCCACAGCCGTCCGGCCATGAGTTCCACCGCCAGCGTCGGATGCGCTTGCCGCCGAGCCTTGCCATAACTTAGCGTTTCACCCAACAGCGGCGGTCGGGTCCGCCCCTCCAGCACGGCGGCGGCGGGGTGCTCCCCCCACGGCAAATCCGCCCAACCACGCGGAAGCCGACTACCCAACACGACCCCACCCGCGCAGGCCGCGAAGACCTTCAGTGCATGTCGACGCGTACATCCCCCGCCATCATCCACCGGCGTAAGATACTCAATCGTCATACGTCATACTCCCGTTTCACAATCGATCCTACCCAGCGCTGCTACGACCAGCAAGCCGATTCGTTATACTGCCCTACTGTGGGACCGGTTTGTAACCAGTCAGTCAAACTGTGGGACCGGTTTGTAACCGGTCAGTAATGTACGGGTGACACGGCTGTATAGGCCATGTCCCAGCCAGGTCAGCATCATGCACCCACGCGTCGAAAAACTGCCTAAACCCACCCCCGACTACCACCGCTTCCTGCAAGTACTTCGCCGGGAAAAATCCGACCGCATCCCCCTCATCGAGCTGGCGGTCCACTCAGACGTGGTTGCCGCGTTGCTGGATGAGCCTGTCGAAAATGCCGAAGTTGTCGCCGCCAACGTGCGTTTAATGCACCGCCTCGGATACGACGTCCTTAAAATCTCCGCCCCGATCCCCTTCGACGTGCAACGCCTGGCCGGACAGGACCAATCCGCGCTCAGCACCGGCGCCCGCGCCTGGCAGGACCAGCACGCCGGCGCGATCGGCACACTGGACGATCTCGAACGTTTCCACTGGCCCGCTAAAAACGAAATCGACTTCACCCCCGTGGAGCAAGCCACCCGCCTCCTGCCCGACGGCATGCGATTGCTCGGCTTCTCCGGCGGCGTGCTCGAATTCGCCATGGACCTGATCGGCATGGAACGTTTCATGTTCGCCACCTACGACAGCCCCGCGTTGATCGAGGGCGTCGTCGATCGCGTCGGGCAAATCATCTACGACGTCTTCGCCAACTATTGTCAGATGGATTCCGTCTGCGCGCTCTGGCTCGGCGACGACCTCGGCAGCAAGAACGGCCTGCTGGTCTCGCCGGACGTTTTGAATACGTACATCGTGCCGTGGTATCGGCGGTTCGTCGAACTGGCCCACCAGCACGACCGCCCTTTCCTCCTGCACACCTGCGGCAAGACCGACGCCATCATGCCCGTGCTGATCAACGAAGTCGGCATCGACGCCAAGCACAGCTTCGAGGACGCCATCGAGCCGGTCGAGCAGTTCATCGACACCTGGTCCACCAAGGTCGCCACACTCGGCGGCGTAGACGTGAACCTACTCTCACTCGGCGACGAAGCCGCGATCCGCACCCGCGTCCAGACCATCCTGAACCACGCCGCCCCCCACGGCGGTTACGCCCTCGGCTCCGGCAACAGCATCCCCAACTACGTCCCCCCCGAAAACTACCTAACCATGATCGAAACCGCGGCGGAGTTTAACGAACGCTGACGAAGTGCTCGTCGGTGGCGCCGTTTCGGAATCCACCCGCCGCGCGTGGGAGGGCGAGGCTCCTGCCGAGCCGCCACTCACTGGAAGGCACCGCTGGGCCGAGATTCCCATCTCGGCCCCAACAAAGCAGGATTCCCATCCTGCCCCGCTCGCGGGAGAGGATTCCCGCGAATGTGGGTGCGAGAAGGGATTCTCGCACCAGCCGTAAATCACTCTTCGCATCCGCGTTCAGTATTGACATGACTACGATGTGCACAATGCATATCCCGATGCCTATCAAACCCAGCCACCCGGGCGTCATTCGATAGCCGGAGCGACGCTGGACCCTGGCATACTGCAGAGTGACTTCATCTGGCGGCTTGTTCGACTCGTTATCACTCATTCCGGCGAAATCCCCATCAGCACCTCGCCAACCATCTGCCACACCTGCCGGCGGAACTCGCCGACCTTGCCGCTGTCGTCCGGATGCACGCGGTTGGCCAGCGCGATCACGTATACACCCTGCTCTGGGTAGATGCGTATCGCCGTCCCGGTGTAGCCGGTGTGACCGTACGCAAACAGCGCGTCAACGCCCTTATCCCCCGGATCGGGCACATACAGATCCCACAATAGCCCCCGCCGATCCACCTTACCCTTGGCGTTCTTCGCCCCCGGATTCTGCACGCGGGTCATGTCGGCGATCGTCTCCGCCTTGAGCACCCGCATGCCGTCCAACTCGCCGCCGTTGAGCATCATCTGTGCAAAACACTCCAGGTCGGCCGCCGTACTGAACAGGCCGGCGTTACCCGAAACCCCCGCCTGCATCGCCGCCAGCGGATCATGCACCTGCCCCTGCAAGAAACCCCCCGCGCCGCGTCCGTAGTCAGTCTTCGTCGATGGCACGCAACGCGCTCGCAGCCGCTCGTCCGGATGGAATCCCGAATCGCGCATTCCCAACGGCCCGAACACATGCTCGCTCGCGAACCGATCCAAGGGCCGCTCGCTCACCGCCTCGACAATCTCCGCACACAGAATCGCGTTCAAACAACTATAAACCACTGCCTCCCCCGGCGGCCGCGCCAGTTCCAACTCCCGAATAAACGCCCGCGTCTCCACCGGACACGGGAAGCCCGCCCGATCCTTGATGGCCTTCTGCCCCTTCGCCCCCACGTACGGCGGCATCCCCGACATATGCGTCATCAAATGCCGCACCGTGACACCTTTCTTCGCCTCAGTGTTGAATTCCGGCAGATATTTCCCTACCGGATCATCCAGCCCGACCCGCCCCTGCTCGACCAGGATCAACAAACTCGTCCCCGTGGCGATCGGCTTGGTCATCGACGCCATATCAAAAACCGCATCAACCCCCATCGTCTCCCGCTCCGGCCGCGTCCGCACAAACCCATACGCCTTCCGCCACGTCCCGTAGCGGCCGCCCTCTGTGGCGGCCGTCCCCCTGTTACTCCGCCCCACCGCAATCACCGCCCCCGATATATCGCCCTCCGCCAACAACTTCGGCACCACCGCATCAAACGCCTCCTCCAAATCGGCCACCCCACCATCAAGCGGCGTCGTCCTGACCTCGATATCCCAATCCCACTCATCGAAGTACAGGTTATATCCATCGATCTCGATCTCGCCGCGCTGGAAGTCGTTCGGCTCGCTACGAAAGCTGGTCTTCGGCGGGTGCAACTCGCGCGCGTAATCAAGATTCACAATCAGGCGATACGGATCCATGTGCCCGCAGAAAAACTCCCGCACGCGCGGATCGTCATGCCGCTGCAAACCATACGACGCATCCGCCGGCAACCAGCCCCACGGCTCGACGTAGAACTCCGACCAGTCGTGCATGTTCCGACGCCCGGGTAGCGTTTCCCACCCGGACTGCCAGCGCGCCGGTATCCCTGCCGCCCGGCAGAGCGTGATGAACGTCAGCCCCTGCACGCCGCAATCACCCCCGCGCGCCGCCAGCGCCTTCGCCGGTATGCAGCGCATCGTGCTGTACTCCCGCTCCGAACACCACGGAATGTTCCCGTCCACCCAGCGGAAAATTCGCCGCGCCTTGAGCAGCGGATTCCGCTCGTCGCCGACAATCTCCGCCGCCAGCTTCGCCAGTTCGGGGAAGAATAAAATGTGCGGCGGTCGCTCGGCCGCATACGAGCGGTACAACTCGCTCCCAGTGTCGTACGGCCGCACCATCTCCGGATCGAGCTTCGGCACGTACGCACTGGTGACAAACTCGAACTCCGCCACAAACGTCGGCGGCTTGGCCACGTCCTCGATCACCTGCTCGAAATACACCGTCCGTTGCGGCGTGCCCTCCGGCGCCACAAGCCCACCCGCCGGTTCGGTAGAGATCAACCGCACCCCGCCCTGCTGGCGATATTGCTGCGGAAATGGCAACCAGCAGCGCACCTTGGCACCTTTCTTCAAACGCGGATGATCCTTGTTAACCGTCAACGCATAGCACACATGGTGCTTGACCGGGTGCACGAGTGGACCGTCAACGGCGTCGGCTTCCTTGAGCAGCAACGCGACATGCTTCGGCAGATCAAACCCGCCGGCGGCCGGCGCCGCGCCACTCTCTCGCCGGCGCGCGACCTCCGGATACTTGCGAAAGAGGTTCCCAGCCGCACGTTTGAAATAACGCACTTCGCCGTCGATCTCACGATGTTGCAACATCCCCGCCGCGCGCCACTGCTCCACTTCCTCCGCCGTCACGTCCGGAATGCTCTCCCGCAATTGAGCCAGAAGCCGCTCGGGCGTCAGCGCAAAGTCCAGCCGAATCCGCCGAATGATCTCCAGCTCGACCGCATATTGATCCACCACCGGCCCATCCGGATCGGAAACGTGCGCGCGCAGCATCACCTCGGCTTCGGCATAACGCCCCCTATCCACCGCCTGCCGCGCGCGCTGAATTACATCAGGAACATCATCAGCCCCGGCGGGCGCAATCCCCACCACCAGCATTAAAAGCGTGGTCAAAACAAATCGGCGTGGATAGCGACCATGACTCATGCTCTACATCCCTCAAGTATGGCGAATAAACATCATCGCCCAACGTCCGTATCACGACCAAGCCACATTATATCCCCCATACCAATCCAGTGCAGAAACCCACCCGTAGCGGCCCGACCTCCGCGTCGGCCGTCATTATCTTGGGTGCCATGCCCAAGCTGAAAACGCGGGCATGCCCTCCAGCCCCCCTGCAGATGTCCAAACCAACTTCATCATGGCACCTGCGGAAAATGCTCGTCGATCTCCGCCCCAGCCAGCTCCACGAGAAAACCGCTAATCCGCTCACAAACCAGGTCAAGATACCGGCGACCCTTCACCGCTGACGCCCGCGCTGGATCACCCACGCCACAGTGATCGTTCAGCCGTGCGAAATCACGGCTGGTCTTTACCCACCCCTGCCGCAAAGCCTCGAAGCGATACGGCCGTACCTGGCCATCACCGGCGACGTCCGGCTCGACCAGCTCCGGAAACAACTCCAACGCCACCGACGTCTCAAACTCCCCGGCATGATCGTCCGGCGTTTCAAATATCTCGTCGTAATGGTCCCGGCCAACCGTCCACCAGTTACAGAGAAACACATGCACCGGCAGATCGCTTTGAATCTGCCGAATCAACGGCGTGAATTCATTACCGCCATGCCCGTTGACGATCACGATCTTGCGAATGCCGTGCCCATGCAGCGAAGTGATAATATCGCGCACCAGCGCATCCAGCGTGGCTTGCGACACGTGGATTGAGAGTGGGAACGCCGCCAGGTTGCAATCCACCCCATACGGAATCGCCGGCAGACACACGACTGATTCACACTCATTCCATGCCAGCTCGCAACACCGTCGCGCCACGTATGTCACATGCCGCCAATCCTGCCCCTCCGGCAGATGCCGGTTATGCGCCTCGATCGCCCCCACCGGCAACACCGCGACTTCATACTTACGCCGCCCCAGCCGATACAGATTCGTCGCCGTCAAATCCCATTCATCAATCATGCCCCTTTTGTACCGGTCCCCCACCCCAATCGCAAGCCACACACTCCCCTCCCTCTCCAATCCGAGCCCGAAGCGCAAGCGAGGGTTAACGCCACACCCCTCAATCCGAGCGCCAGCGAGCGGGTTGCGCGCGGATCCCAGGATCCAGGCAAGTAAAGGTACAGGCTAAAGACTTCTGGTTTTGTGCTTCAGAATCTGTCTCCAGGCCCGACTGTGCTAATCCAGCTCCGCCAGGACAGCTTCCCAGAACTCGCCGCAGGGGGTGTCGGCGTGATAATCGATCTGCTCGGCGACCATCTCGACCACTAGTGGCATCCGGACGGGGGCCACGTAGTCTTCGAACAAAGCGGCTACGTCAGCCGGTTCCAGCGGGGCGCCGCCGCCCTCGCCGCCGCCGTCGCCTCCGAGGCACGGATCACAGCCGGGGTACTGCCTGGCGTACTTATCCGGGTCGCCTATGCGCAGAATGAACGAGTCGATGTCGTAGGCGTTCACGGCATCGTCGCAATTGGTGTCACCGTGGTAGTAGCAACTCCCACCCAGCCCGGGATACCAGTTGCCGAAAGTCTCACAGTTGTTGCTGGCCGCAATGATGAATGGGTCGATGTCGTAGGCATTGGGGTCGTCGTCATTGTTCAGGTCGGCTTTGGGGCAGGTGATCTCGTAGATGCGCGCGCTTGGCGTGTTCTCTGAGTAATTGACACCGTTTACACGCACGACCGCGGTGGGCCCCTCATCTATCTTCCATTTGTCATCGACGTGGTAGCCGTCGTAGTCCACCGTGACCGCACCCGTGGATGTCATCGTCCCAGT
Source organism: Planctomycetota bacterium (assembly GCA_043820985.1). GTDB lineage: Bacteria > Planctomycetota > Phycisphaerae > UBA1845 > Fen-1342 > JAAYXS01. Next base: position 3,345 of record JBDRDH010000093.1, on the reverse strand, counting down.
GACCTCGATCTCGTAGTCCACCCCCGAGTTGTCCTTCAGTGACCCGTACACGCGAATCTGGCCGGTCAACCCCTGGCCAACGAAGATCGAAGACTGCGAGCCGGCACTACTAACATCCCCCTGTACCTCCAGGTGGCGTTGCAGATCGCCGCTGATCGATACCCGGCCGATCAAATCGCCCCCGATGACGATCGCGGGGTCGGGGTCCGTGCCCGCCACGTCGTAGGTGATTTCCAGGTTGCCGACCAGGTGCCGGCCGATATTTACCTGCCCGGTCAGCACGGTACCCGGTTGACTACTGGCGAGCTCAAGGGTGCCAAGCAGGTCCCGGCCGATCTGCACCGGGGTGGACACGCCCTGATCGACGTCGATGGATATGTCGTTTGCATCTTGGCCGACACGCACGGTGCCGGATATTTCGCACTGCAGTCACCCCAAGTGCCCCACGTGAAGCGTACCGAGGAGGCTTCCCGTGATGTCGATCCCGTGTTCCTGCGGCGGGTTGCCGGATTCCAGCGATCCAACGTGTAGAGAGCCATAGTGCGGGCCCGGGCCGGTAATGTACAGGTTGGCGACGGCGATGTTCACGTCGAAGCTGCCGTCCGCCGTCGTGGTCCCAATGTACATATCGTTGTGGACGGTCCCGCGGACGAAGAACAGACCGCTGATCTCCCCCACCTCTGTCGCGCCGTCAGTGCCGAGGTCGTGCTCGATCTTGAACTCCTTGACGGCGCTGCTGACGCCCGCCTGGTCGAGCTGGAGCAGGTACACGTGACTGGCCCCGAACTGCCGCCCGTCGTGTCCGCGCACCATGATCTCGACGTTGCCGATGTTTGCCAGGGCAGTGATCGATCCAATCGGCGCGGGGTGCTCGGGCGGCCCCGTCGAATCGTCGTAGCATTCGAAGTCGTAGGGGCCAAGCTGGGCGGTTGACGCCTCGAGGATCACGATCGAGGGCACGTCCTCCTCGGACCACGTCACGTCGTAGTCCTCACCCTCCACATACCCGGAGTGCTCTTCGAGGACCACGTCTCCGTAGGCCAAAGTACACAGGACCACCCCGGCCAGTGCACAAGCTACTCGGCTACAAAGTCGCTTTCTCATTTCTGATCCTCCGCATTGCTGCCGTACTGAGGGTGATCAGCGCTAGCCCCGGCAACATAAGGCCAGCGGATGGCTCCGGAACGACCCCGAAGCGCACGTAATCCCACGTTGAAACACTGCTGGCCCCCTCGGTGGCATCCCCCCAGGTAACCCCCGACGAGCCCCATGGGCCGACGAAATACCCGGTGTGGGCCAACTGCCCGTCGACGTGCAGTTCATAAGTCGCCATGTCGACCGACGTGAACGAGTACTCGTGAAACACGCCCGGCGTAAAGTCGATCCAGACATCTTCAAACAGGCTGTAGATAGCGTCTTCGCTGTAGCGCAGGAAAACCGCACCGAGGTCGTCCACACGCACGGCGACTAGCGGATCGGCGAATCCCTCGACCTCGTCAACGCGCAGTCGCCAGTCCAACAGGAACTGCTCTCCCGGGTCGGGAACCACCACCGTTTGAATGTAGTAGATGTCAACGATCTCGGTGCTCGCCATACCGTCGAGCATGAGCTTCCCGTCCTCCAGCGAGCGCTCCGCGCCTCCCGCGCGCGTGTAGCGCTCCCACCCGTCTTCTTCTGGGTACGTGTCGCCTTCCCAGGCAATCCAAAACGGCTCCGCGTCGGCGACCGACGCACACCCCGCCACCAGCAGCACGATCATCAGCTTCGTCATGCTTGAATCCTCCGCGTTAGCCCCGTCAATCCCGCGAGCCCCAACAGAGGACCGGCGCCCGGCTCGGGGACCACCCCGAACCGGACGTAATCCCACGTCGATAGGCTTCGGGCACCCTGGCCGACATCGCCCCACTCGACGCCCGACTCCCAGCCCGTCGTATCAAACTGACCGGTGTGGGCTAGTTGGCCATCGATGTGTAGCGTGTACGTGACCAGATCGGCGGATGTGAGCGAGTAGTCATGAAAAGTGCCGGGCGCGAAGTTGATCCAGAGACCTTCGCCCAGGCTATAGATGCTGTTGGCCGTATAAACGAGTGTGAGCGCCGCTTGGCCCTCGGACGTGATGGATACCCCCGGATCCGCGAAGCCGTGGACCTCATCTACCCGCAGGCGCCACTCCATCACAAAGACTTCACCCTCGTTGGGGGCGGTGGGCCGCTGGTTTCGATAGAAGTCGGAGATGTCCGTGCTCGCCAGGCCGTCGAGCACGAGTGAACCGTCCTCGAACCACCGCTCCGCGCCGCCCCCATACGCGGTGCGCTCCCACCCGTCGTCTTCCGGGTACGTGTCGCCCTCCCACGCAACCCAGTACGGCTCCGCGTGGGTAGCCGAAACGCACACCGCCACAAAGAACGCAACTGACAGTTTGCCGATCACGGTCAAATCCTCCGCGCAACAAGCGCCAGCCCCAGCAGCCAAGCGGACGAAGGCTCTGGCACCACGCCGAACCGAACGTAGTCCCACGTCGCCAGATTGGACGCGCCGTACACCACATCGCCCCAGCCGACCATTGAGGCATAGCCGGACGGCAGCATGGTCCCCTCGTACGTCAGAACGCCGTCCACGCGAAACTGAAAGCTCTCCATGTCACTCGAGCTAAACTCGAACTCGTGAAACACCCACGGCTCGAACTCGGCGATGGTGACAAAGCCGGGGAGATCGACGTGGTCGATGCCCAGATAGAAATCGATAGACCGATAATTATCCGTCTTGAGCCATAGGCCCGGGTCGGTCCCGCCGGTCACCTCGTCCACTCGGATGCGCCATTGCAGGAGGAAGACCTCACCCGGGCCGGGGTCCAAGGAACGGTACATCTTGTACGCGTCCCACAGCGCGATCGTCTCGCGCGTGTCGAGTGTCATCATCCCCTCCTCGAGTATCCGAATCGGCTCCGGTCCCCAAAGGTCCCGCTCCCAACCCTCGTTCTCTGGGAAGTCGTTGCCTTCCCAGGTGACCCAGTACTGCTCCGCTCCCGCCGGCAACGCGAACGCAAACGCGATGAACAGACTTGCTATTGACAACCGCATAACTGGACCCAGTTTCAGACGGTGATCTGCCGTTCGCCCTTATCCAACAAATCTATTTTACATCAACCCCGATCGACTCCAAAGCCAATTAGCCCCACAACACCGGTTATCCTGCCACAGATGCTGATGATATCGCTGGGATTATCGAGGTACTCGACGTGGATCGAGCCGGCGAGCGGATGGCACGAGGGACTGCGGATTCAAGGGGTCAATGGTCCAAGTGTTGTTCCGACCGCCTGCGCTATTGTATTGCCCTGGCGTCCTC
>JBDRDH010000092.1:0-22398 GCA_043820985.1 Planctomycetota bacterium | reverse complement strand
GCGCCCGATACCGGCGAAGAGTGTCGTCGGTGTGTTGACGTCCATGCTCAGGTCAGTCGCTGACAGCGCTGGCAGTCCGTTCGTCAAATGTGCCCAGCTCACCCCCCCATCCTCGGAGCGGAAAACGCCCAGCGGACCGGTGGCGTTGGGGTGACCTTTGGCTGCCGCCAACTCCGGAAAACCACCCGCCCGCGTGATCGAGGCATACAACCTTAGTGGATTGGTCGGATCAATTATAAGCTTCGAAAAACAGCGCCCGGCAAAGACATCGCTGGCCAGCACTTCCCACGTATCTCCACCATCCGTGGATTTATATACGCCCTGCCCAAAGCGACTGTGATTCGCGTAATTCGCCTCGCCCGTGCCGGCGTAGACTATCGCCGCGTTGGTCGGATCAATTGCCAGCGCGCCAATGGCCGTCGTCGGCAAGTGCTGGGTAAATGGTGTCCAGGATGTGCCACCATCAGTAGTTCGCCAGACTCCGCCATCCGCTCCGGACACGAAGTACAGGTCGGGATCAGTCGGACTACAGGCGATCGCCGATACCCGGCCGGTGTGGTGGCCGTTGACGATTGGCGCCGGACCCAATTCAACCCAGTCCAAAGCCTGTACCGTCCCACTTGTCAACCAGGCCACGCCCAACAGGAGAACAGAGTACTCACTAAGTCGCTTTAATGATTGACGGTTCATTTCTGTGCTCCCTCCGACCCCACCTCAAACGTCAGCGTCGCACTATACAAACTCCATTCAGCCGCGGGATCACCCGCAAGGGCTTCGGCGTGATGAAACTCGATCCGCCATGTGCCCGCTTGATCTATCCTGAAATTCGCGACCCCGGTGGGATCGGCCAGCACGCTCACGGTCTGGTTGCCGTTCACGCTGGTGGCCTGCACCTTGGCGCCGGCCTTCTTGCTCCCGCCGACATAAACCCTGACCGGCAAGTCGCTGCCCGGCTTGACTAACGTGGGATCAAACAGCGGCCGGATCTCGACCGCCTGACCGGTCTTGCTCAACGCGGTGGCCGACGAATACGCCCCAACACCATCCGCCGACACACGGATCATGGTGGTCGCGGACTCTACCCGGCGAACCTGAACAATTCGATCAGGGCCACCATCTCGGGAGCCGGCCTTCAGCGCTCCCGTGGACACATTTTTGCTCAGAAAAGCCTGAAATTCCGCCGGTGCCACGTTCGTCACGAGCGGCTTGCTGTCGTAACCGATTACGGTCACTCCAGGCTGCGTAATCGTCACGGCTACCTCGCGACCCTGCGGTTCCAGAGCCTTGACGGTGTCGCGATTCTGCTGAGTGCCATTGGCCCGCGTGAAAAACCATTGCAGCTTATCATCCGGCCAGGCCTGCATTTGCGTGCTAAGTGCTGATCCAGACTCGACATGCAGCTTCACCTGTGCTCCAGTCGCCGCGCTGAAACTGTCCGGCGTCAGGTAACTCACCGGCACTGAAGCGGCAGCAGCAACAGCACCCGAGGCTATTACCACCATTGCCAAGAAAGCAAAGTTCGTTTTGTAAGCGCTCACGGTTATCCTCCAGAATAGAGACTTACTAAATGCTATCGGATTGCTACCTCGGGAACAAACCAAAATGGTTCTATTGACTGGCTGGCAACCAATTAGCACAACAACGGCCGAAGGTTTCATCCGGCCGGTGTCGGGTAGTTCTGGATGGGGGAGTCCGCGGGTTAGTTCTCGCTCTCGCCACTCTTGATGTTGTCGATGAAGCCTTCCAATTTGCGGGCGCGCACCGGGTGTTGCAGCTTGCGAATGGCTTTGGCTTCCACTTGGCGAACACGCTCACGCGTGACCTTGAAGATTTTGCCGACTTCCTCGAGGGTGTAGGTGTACCCATCTCCGATGCCATAACGCAACTTGATAATTTCACGCTCGCGATAGGTCAGAGTTTTGAGCACCGCCTCGATGCGATCCCGGAGCATCTCGCCTGACGCCGTCGAGACCGGCGAATCGGCTTTCTCGTCCTCGATGAAGTCGCCGAAGTACGAATCCTCACTTTCGCCAACCGGCCGGTCGAGCGAGATCGGATGTCGGCTGATCTTCATCACCCGGCGGGCTTCACCCACCGGCATCTTGGCCTCGGCGGCTATCTCCTCGATCGTGGCCTCACGCCCCAAATCCTGGAGCAGACGCTTGCTGATGTTACGCAGCTTACTCATGGTTTCGATCATGTGTACCGGGATACGAATCGTACGAGCATGATCGGCGATGGCGCGCGTGATCGCCTGGCGAATCCACCAGGTGGCGTAAGTGCTGAATTTGTAGCCCCGGCGATACTCATACTTGTCAACCGCCCGCATCAGGCCCGTGTTACCCTCCTGGATGATGTCCAGGAAGCTCAGCCCGCGGTTGCGGTATTTCTTGGCGATCGATACCACCAACCGCAGATTGCCGCCGGCCAGGCGCCGCTTGGCCTCTTCGTACTCGCCGAACACCTTCTGGGCACTGTCTACTCGTATACGCAGGTGGTCCTGGGATTCCATCGCCAAATCAGTCAGACCATAAAGCTCATCCTTCATGGCTTCCACTTCTTCGGCCGGCAGGGACTTGCCGTGAGCTTTGAGTTCTTCCTGCAACGACTCCATCTTCGAAGTCATGGCGTTTATCTTGCGCATCATCGGCGTAATGCGGCTGGTGCGCAACGAAAGCTCCTCAAGCAGCGTGACCGCGCGCCGACGCCGGTGGTTCATACGTTCATGGGCATCATTGCGCGCGGCGGCCGGAGCGCGGCTGTCCCGCACCAGGGCCCAGTCGCCCTGGTTGAGTTCGAGCAGCTTGCGGACAGTCGCCAGGTTGGCCGGCAGACGCTTGATAATGGTAGCCTTGGCCATACCCTCGGTGGTCGAGATTTTCATCGTGCGATCAAAAGGCATCCGGCTATCAGCGACGGCCTGCATGGTCTCAACCGCCTGGTTAACGCAGAAGTCGTTCTCGAGCACCTTGCGCCGAAATGCCATGCGCGTCAGCTCGATCTTCTTCGCCAGTGCGATTTCTTCCTCGCGCGCCAGTAGCGGAATCTCACCCATTTGCGTGAGGTACATTCGCACCGGATCATCGATACGGCGAGCCGCGGTATCGGTCAGATCAACTTCGGTGACCTCGTCCAGGCTGCCACCGCCTTCCAGACCGCCCGCCTTCTTGCGGTTGGCATCACGCAGTCGATCCGCCTCGATCTCGTCAATCATCTTGATGTCAGCTTGCTCGATGCGGTTCAGAACGCTCTCGAGCTTCTCCGGCGAGATGGCCTCGTCGGGCAGAGTTTCGTTTAACTCCTCCCAGGTGAGGTACTTGCGCTTCTTGCCGATCTCGATCAGATCGTTGACGCTCTGTTCGATCGGGTCAATGTCGGGTCTACCGACTGCCATAGGGTTCTCCATGTTCCCTTGAATAGCGGCTCTTCATGAGCCGCTTGACCGCACGGTCACAGGTGACGCACGGTGTTCAAACACGCAAATCAGGCAGCGTTTTGTGTTGGCTGCGTACTTGTTGCAGGAACGCTTTGTATTGATGGTCTTGTTCACTGCAATCAGCGGTATCCTTGTTCTTCGTTTCTTGCCATGCCTTTTCCGTCTGGAGTACATTCAGCTCGGCGGCCAAACTCTTTTGAGCCTCGCAAAAGACGTCAAATATCATCGCTGGCTTCGTACCTCTCGTGCGTTGGCAAGCCTGGCTGACTAGCTCACAAACATCAGCCCGCTCGCAGCGGGCGATGATACCGGCTTGCTGATATTCGCCGACCTCCTCGAGCAGATTCTGGACCACGTTATACAAACTCCGCCAGGCCTCGCAGGAGTCCAGCGCCCGCACCAGGTTGTCGTCTATGTGCTCCGTGCACCGCCAATCCGCCAGCAGCAGGCCGAATAGCTCTTCAACTGCGACGATCATGCCATGGGGTAAATTATGGATTGCCGATTCATAGTCCGACTGCTCCGGTATATCCTCGGTGGCTGCCGGCCGGCTCCGCCGGACACGTTGAATCGAACTTGCCAACATGCCATTAAGTTCGACCGGTGTTAGTGCCAACAGTTCGCTTAGATAACGAACCAGCAAGCCTTGTTCCAGTGGATCAATGCTGCCGGCTACCGTTACTCCGGCAATAAAATCCAGCAGTGATTCGATTGCTGTTCGCCGACCGCGTGGGCCAGCCCCGGCAAATTGATCCTTCGTCAGCCGCCATTTGAATTCCAGCGCATGCACCGCCTGTTTCAAGATGTTTTCGAAACCGGCAGCCCCTTGCTGCTGCACGCAGTCGGCGGGATCGCTCCCGGATTCCAGGACCACCACGTGCACTTCCATTCCGCCCAGGAGTGAGACCTCTACCGCCCGATCGGCCGCCCGCATGCCGGCCTGGTCGCCGTCAAAACAAAGGGTCAGTTTTTCCGCCAAGGGCCTGATCAACTTGACGTGTGCATCGGTTAGAGCGGTTCCCAGGGTCGCCACTACATTCCGAAAGCCATACTGATGCAGCATTACTGCATCTGTGTAGCCTTCCACGATGGTCGCCAGACCCTGTTTCTCGATCTCGCCGCGGGCCAGGTCCAGACCATACAGTATTCGTGATTTGCTGAAGAGACTGGTTTCCGGCGAGTTCAGGTACTTGGCCGGGTCGTCTCCCAGCGCGCGACCGCCGAAGGCCACTATCCGCCCCAGGCCGTCGTTGATTGGGAAAATCAGGCGGTTGCGGAAACGGTCGTATGTTCGCCCCTCTTCATTGGTCGTAATCAGGCCGGCCTGCTGGAGAATGTCCGGCTGAAGTCCCGCCCGATGGCCGGCCTGTAATAGTGTGTCCCAATTGTTATCCGCATAACCCAGACCATGACGCTCCATGCTTTCCTCGGTCAAGCCGCGTCCCAGGGCGTAATCAAGGGCGGCGCGACCGGCGGAGGTTTTCCGCAAATTGAGGCGGAATTGATCCCGGGCCCAGGTTAACACTTGCCGGATCTGATCGCGTTGTTGGTCTGAACGCCGATCGGCATCAGTGACATGCTGATCAATACCCGCCCGTTGAGCCAGGATTGCTAACGCCTCTCGGAATGTGACCCGTTGACGAAGCTGGATAAACTTGATCGCATCGCCGCCGGCACCACAAGCGAAACATTTGAAGATTTGTTTCTTGGGGCTGACGTACATCGATGGCTTGTGGTCGGGGTGAAATGGACACAGACCGATGTACTCCTTGCCCCGACGGGACAACGAGACGTGCTCGGCAATAACCTCCACGATATCAGAGGACTGTAAGATTTTATCTTTTATAGAATTATGCATTAAGGGCCGGGTGATTACGCTCGCTTGGCTGACGACCTATCCATTAACCCCATGCACTGGCCGGCGATTCCTGCCGCACATACCGCCAGCCTAGGTCAAGTATAACTCACATTTAACCAATGGTCAATTTCGACCAGCATCCCGGGGATGGTTGACATGTTGTTAACTGATTGTCCACACGATGATTATAGCATTCATTCCGAGGAGAGTCATCGTCGGGAGCGGTTGCGGAAATGTGATCGGCAGAAATCCCTGATGCCCGGAGAGACAATCAGTATACAAATGAGGCGGCCAAAGGAATCCAGCCGCCTCATTTTCTCGAACCCCGGCGCCCGAACCTGCCGCGAATCCCGCACGTCACAACCACTGAATCACTTTAGCACAGTAGCCCCATGAATGTCGCTCGGGTATTAGCCCCAGGTTTTCAGACTCTCATTCCGATTAGCCGCGGACTCCTCAGGGCCTTGAGATGATCAGCGGCACGTTTTCGCGCTACATGCCACTGGTCGTAGGTCGCTTTCTCATGGCTTGGGGCGACTGCCAGGCAACTGTCCAAAAACTCCGCGGCCACCCGCCAATCCTCACGGACCATGGCTAATTCAGCCAGGTGGAAGGCTGAGCGTCGGATGTGCACGGCTTCCTCGGAGTGAGATTGGTACAACTGCATCAGCAAGCGCTCCGCGGTATTCAGCCGACCCGTGCGTTTCAACACGACTCCCAAACGCCAGGCGAGATCCGGATCTGATGCCGCATCGCTGGAATCGGCGGCCCGCTCGGCACCTTGCCCCAACGCAGCGGTGAAGGTCTTGATCTCGGAAATGGATGCATCCGTACCGGCGACATTCAGGCCCCCGCGCTGTGGTGTGGAGTCAATGGTATCGGCCAGATCCTCAATATGACCATCGACATAGGCTTCAAGGTCATAATGCCTCAAAGCGTATTCACGTGCCTCCCGGGCGCGGTTTCGCCAACTGGACCAATTCGCCATGGCGTCCCGGATCGCTTCGACCAGGGCGGTAATATTCGCGGCTGGCAGCAGCTCACCCCAACGACCATCAGCGAGGATATCACGCTGCCCCCCGGTATTAGTGGCGATCGCTGGCACGCCCGCCGCCAGCGCTTCCATCAATACACGTGGCAAACCTTCCGGCAAATGCGAGGTATGTACGAACAAATGGGCGCCGGCATAGAAACTCGCCACCCGTTCCGGCGACTGAACACCGGCAAAGTCAAAACGCAACCGATCCGACGCCAGGCCGGCCGCCAGGCTATGCAATTGGTCGCGGTAGGTGGCGTTCCCCTCACCTACAAACCGCACTACCAGCGGCGTCAGACAGGAGTCCTCCGTCACCAACCGTCCCGCGGCGGCGATGAGATCCGCCTGGCCTCGGGCCGCCGTAAGTTGCCCAACACTTACTATTACGAAAGGTGGCGGCACTGATGGGGCTGGTTGGTGGTGAAATGGCGAAAGATCAATCCCCGCGATCCGCACCCTGTCAGCATTCTCGCAGCCTGCTTCAACGTATCGTTGTGCCAAAGCCCGCGAGACAAAGTGCCAGGTGGCATTTCCCCGCGCTGGCCTTTCCAGGCCCAGACAACATAACTCGGCGATACTCCCGGGCATCGGTACCGCCAACCGGCGGGCAATGGAAGTCAAAGCGCATAACGGATCACGCTGATAACCGCTGGCCCACCAGACGTCTTCGAGCGTCAGATGTGTGGCAACACCAACTTCCAGGCCGGCGGCCACCAGCGACAGCGACGCAAACTCCATCCCCCAGATATCCATCACGTCTGGTTCCACCGCCCGCAGAACCGTTTGCAGAGACAGTCGATCAACGGCTTCACCAAGTAACCAGCCGGGCAGATCCTCGGCTGGATATGGCGGCCCCCAGGTCAGTTGGAGGGCGCGCGTGACATGTTTGTCACTTGTGGCTGGGTTGGATCCATGGTACGAACTCGTCAGCACATGCACTTCATGCCCACGACGACGTAATCCCGCCACGACACTATGACAGCGCAATTCGTAGCCGCCAATGTGGTGAGGCGGGTATAGATTTGTCAGTATCAGGATGCGAATCGGCCGATCTCCTCCAAAAAAACGCTATACCTTTGCCATTTTTATCGGTCAATCAGCCTATCAGTCCCGTACAGAAGTCCTGTCGCGGCCTGTGACTCGTTGGCAATCGACGCCGAGGACTGAAGCTCAATTGTATGAACACCCGATAGCAATTACTTGAGATAAGCGTGGCATCAAACCAGATCTGTAAGGCTTCTGGTCGGGAATCTGTATGCCTGTCGCGGTGGCACCAATTCGGGTGAACTTCGGGTGTGGCGACACGCGGCTGGATGGCTTCGTGGGTGTCGATGTGCGCCCCAGTCGCGCGGCCGATTATGTCCTCCCGGCGTGGGATACTTCGCCATTTGAACTCGACAGCGTGGCGGAGATCTATTCACGGCACATGCTTGAGCACCTCGACCCTGCTCAGGCCTATCGGGCACTGGCAGCCTGGCTGGACATTCTTGAACCCGGCGGACGTTTGCGCCTGATTGTGCCTGATCTGGAATTCCACGCACGTCAATTGCTTGGACAACAGGTAAGTTGGTCAGTCGATTCCGCTAGGAATATCGAGCACGCCATGGCCGGTTTTTATGGCTGGCGTGAGCCCCGCCGGGGCGGTGCCCTGGAGGATGCCCATCGTTGGGGTTACACCTGGGAGACACTGACCACGCTACTACGGGAGGTCGGTTATACCAGGATCCAGCATGTCTGTAACGGTATCGATAGTGAACCTTGGCATCTGCATGTCACGGCCCTCAAGCCAATCCAGGAATCATGATGTTGACGGCGACCACGCCCCAGGCGGGACAATCAGTGTCAGTAGCCCAAGCCCGGTTACTTACTGATAAAGTTCTGTCCGAGTGGCGCGGACGTGGCCGCATTGTCATATTCGGCGCGGGCGCGCACACCCGCAAGATCCTGCCAATTCTGGAGAAATACGTTGACCTCATCTCTGGGATAGCCGATGACTCGCCGGCGTGTTGGGGGCAGTCCATCGGATTCTGGACAGTCGGCTCACTCGAAAAAACTGTTGATGACCATGTCGCTGGCTTGCTGGTCTCGTCCGACGTGCGGCAGAATCTGCTGGCCCAGCGGTTGTATGCTACCTATGCAGACCGTCTGGCAATTCTGACTCTCTACGCCCCCCCTGAAGAGGCTGGCGATGGTCCTACCCTGCTCTTCACCGGCGAGCGGCAAACGGGACGTTCACTGGCGGAAATCGACCTCGGACACCGGGCGCGCTACTACTGGGCTTTGCAGTATTTGCCTGCTGGTGCTCGTGTACTGGATGCCGCTTGTGGCAATGGCTATGGCACTCACATCCTGGCTACTGGTGGTTTGCATGTATTGGGAGTGGATGTGTCGCCGGAAGCGGTTGCTTTCGCCCGCTATTACTATGCCCATGCGACCGCGACATTCGCCGAGACAACCGTCGATGACGATGTGTCACTACACCGTGCCACTCAGGACCTGCGACCGTATGACGCCGTCATATCACTGGAAACCATCGAGCATATTGACCGGCCGCGACTGTTTCTGCGCACCGTCCACGAACTGCTAAAACCGGGTGGCGAGTTGTTCTGTTCAACTCCCAACGCCGACACAATGGCCCTCGCCGATGCCCCGTACCATCGTCACCACTTTACCGTTACCGAAACTGTCGAATTGCTGCGAACGGCCGGGTTCGAGCCGCGAGCATGGTACGGCCAGGAGGGCCTGCAAATACTAAAAGACCGCTGCGATCCGACCCAGCGCTACCAACTCTTCCACGCCTTCAAAACAGGCTAAAACTAAAATCCCCCATCTATCTTCTTGGATGGGTGGCCCACCTCTTTAGAGGTGGGGTACACGAATCTTTCTCTCATCTCTTTTGTTTCTCCGCGTCCTCCAGGCTCTTGGCGCCATGGCGGTTCTCAATCCCGTAGAGCCGCCGCACCCGCAAACCGCGCCGCTCGAACTGCTCGCGTTTCCGCCACAGCTCATCCTCCATGCTATCGGAGGACAGGACTACCGCCGCAACATCCAGACGGTCGACGTCTCGTGGTGAGTAGACCGCAAACGGTCCGACATGCGTGCCGTGCAGTTCAGGCCGATCGTCGAGAACGCCGGCAACCTGCACGCTCGTGTTTTTCAGGAAGTCCTTGAGCTGCCGCGTGTGCTCGCCGGCCCCATATAGCGCCACGCGCCGCACCCCCTCCGCGGCCAATGAATTCAGTACATCGCGCATCCGCTCCGTGCTGCGCGCGCGAATTCCCCGACAGGTACCGCGCCGCACGGTGGCCGCCGGCAGAATCCCGCTCGCGAGCACCGCCTGGACGAACTCCTGGCGTGGAATACAGTCCTCGTTCAGGTACAGAAAATCATCCCAGTCAAAGTCGGGATTGTCGAACGCCAGGTTCAGACGGCGCCAGTCCATGTCCGTGCTGACAAGGCCACGCTCCGCCGCGTAGCGCCACAACTCCGTTCCCGGCAGCGGCACCGTCAGGTACAGCCCCTCGACTGCCATCCGGCCTGCGTTCTGGGCAATGAAGTCAAACGTCAGCTCCAGATCCGCCCGCGTCTCACCCGGAAATCCGAGCATGAAGCTGGCCCCGCAATTCAGACCGTGCTTCGCGGCGAGATTGATGGCCCGTTGATGCGTCGCCACCGTGCACTTCCCGCCACGCTCCATGCGTCGCAGAATGGCGTCGCTGCCCGACTCGGCACCAAAACGTATTGCCTGCACGTTCATGCCCTTGAGCAACTCGCACAACTCGTCGTCAACCAGGTTGGAGCGCACGAACCCGTGAAAGCTCAGTCGCCGGTTCAATCCTGCCTGGTCGATCAACCGCACCATCTCGCGCAGCCGCCGCCGGTCGGCGACATACAGGTCGTCCAGTATGTAGACCGAGCGCACCCGCGGCGCGGTCGCCACGATATGCTCCAGTTCGCGTACCACGTACGCCGCGCTGAAACGCCGATAGCCGCGCCAATGCTGTTGCGTCGAGCAATACATGCAGTGAAATGGACAACCGCGTGAGGTGAAGATCACCGCCTCGTCGGGAGCGGCGGGATTCAATTGGCGCTCTGGAAATGGTAGTGTGTCCAGGTTGCCGTGTGGCGACCTGCGTTCGGTGAATGCGATTTTGCCATGTTCGTTGCGATAGCAGATGCCCGTGATGCTCTCGAGCTGTACGCGCTGCCAGCCACTTCCGGGTTTGAAGCCGCGCATCAATTCGAGCAGCGTGTCTTCGCCCTCGCCGATCACGCCGACGTCAATCTCCGCTGGCAGATGCTCCGGCAAGGCGCTAATGTGATGCCCCCCCAGGATCATCCGCGTGTCGGGCAATCTCGCCCGAAACAGACGCGCGAATTGCGGCACCTGCCAGAAGCAGCTCGTGACCGCTCCGATGGCGATCAGATCCGGCTTGTATTCAATCAGGTCGCAGGGCTCGGCCGTCACTCGATACGCGAACGGCTGATCCCAATCCTGCTTCAGCGCCGCCGCCAGATACCCAAACGCCAACGGTATCCCATAGCTACGCGAATCGTTCCCCGGCGCCTGAATAAACCCAATCTTGATCATGCTGAACTCACCGGGTATTCCAACGAGTGGCCCACCTCTTCAGAGGTGGGGAACACGAACTCGGACGATGATTCGCGTCCCCCACGGCTAAAGCCATGGGGCACCCGTGCGTGTTCTCGAATGGGTGGCCCACCACTTTAGTGGTGGGGGACACGAATCTTCCTTTCATATCTCTGTCTCTCTCTGCGTCCTCCGCGCTCTCTGCGCCTCAGCGGTTCCCGCAGCCCAGCACCGCCTCCTCCGCCTGGTAGATGGTCAGCAGCCGGTACCGGTCCGCGACCAGCGGCCGCAACCGCGCCACCAACTCCTGCTGGCGCATGTCTGACGATACCAACACCGCGCCGATGTCCAAGTCCGCCATCCGTGCCGGTGCGATGATCTCCCAGCGTCCCAGCCGCAATCCCTGCCGGTTCGGATCGTCATCGACAATCGCCGCAATCGACACCGGCGACTCCAGTAACGCCGGCAGAACCTTGCGCGTGTGCTTCCCTGCTCCGAACACCGCCACCGGTCGGCCGTCCGCTGTCTGCCACGCGCGCAGCGCCTGTAATGTCATCCGCCGGGAGACGCTCTCCGGGGCGTACTGCCGCACAAAGACATCGGTTTTGGGCGTCGCGTTGATGTTGGACAGGTCTCGCACGAAGAACCCGTCCCGGATCAGGTCGAATTCGCGCAGGACCTCCAGGAATCGTGCACGCGGCAGACCCTGTTCATTGTCGTAATACCATGGCGTATCGAAGTGCGCGACGTCGGCGTCGATCCGCAACGTCGAGAAATCCATGTTTTCCGCGACGCGCCCGGCCTGCAAAGCCCGGTGCCAGAGCGTGCTGCCGGGTAGCGGCTGACACACGTACGGCTCCCAGAACTCGAGTGCCGTCCGGTGGATGTTCTCGGCGTAGAACTCGATCGTGTTCCGCAACTGCCGCTCGGTTTCGCCGGGATAACCCAGGACCATCGACGAGCCGATACCCACGCCATGCTTTGTACACGCCCGGATGGCGCGCTCCAGGTGTGCGCGTGTGACCACACCGTTCTTGAAATGTGCCAGGATTTCCGGATCGGCCGATTCCACGCCCATGCCGGCCAGTCGGATGTTCATGCGGGCTAGTGTGCGCGCGACCTCATCCGTGAGCAGGTGGGCCATCAGTGAGAGGCGAATGAACTCGAAGCGTTCGAGCAAACCGCGCTGTGCCAACAGATCGACGAACTTGTGCAGCCGGCGGGGCGAGACGAGGAAAATATCGTCCAGCAGTTCGAAGGTGGTGGTGCCGTGCTGCTCGTAGCGCTCGATGACCAACTCCGCTAGACGCTCGGCGGACATCTGTCGCGGCCGACCCTGCGTGGGCCGTTCGACGCAATGCGAGCAATGGTACGGACAGCCCCGCACCGTGGTCAGCGGAAAGACATCGGTCGGTGCGTCCGCCGGCGCGGGCAGTGCGTTGATATCGACCAACTCGGCGGCCGGGCCGTGGACCAGGTGCCCGCCGCGCCACCACGCCGTGCCCGGTATCGGATCGCTGGTCAGCCCCGCGCCCGCCAGCATTCTTTCAAGCACCCGCGTCAGCGCGATCTCGCCCTCGCCGATGAACGCGATGTTGTCCCCCAGCGGCAGCAGTTGCGGCAATGCGCTGATGTGCGACCCACCAAACAGCACCGGCCCCTCGAACCACATCCGCAGGCGTTCGTAAACACCCAGCAGGTGCGGCCACATCTCGGTCACTGTCGAGAAGCCCACAATATCCGGCTGCGCGGCGCGGATATCAGCTTCATCGTGAACGATCCGCACTTCGACTTGCGGCAGTTGCCGCTGCAAGTAGGCCTTGAGATAGCCGAAGCCACAGTAGTAGCGGTACTCCATGTGGTACTGGCGGCGCAACAGCGGCTTATGCAACGCAATCAGCACGATCTCAATCCTCCAAACGCAATCTGATCCGTGGGTGCCCTACCTCTGAATGGGTGGCCCACCACTTCAGTGGTGGGGAACACGAAGCTGTCATTGATAATCCTTGATGGGTGGCCCATCACTTTAGTGGTGGGGTACACGAATCTTCTTTTCATATCTTTTGTCTCTCTGCGTCCTTGGCGCTCTCCGCGCCTCCGCGGTTCCCACTCAGCCCAGCGCGCATCAGCTTCAACGTAGCCGGCACCAGCGCGTCGTACGTGAATCGCTCGATGACCGCCTGACGCATCTCGGCGGCCAGCGCGCGGCGCTCATCCTCGTGCGTCAGGAAAAAGTCGATGCGCGCGGCCAGTCCCTCCGGGCTGCCGTATGTCACTTCGTCGTAGCGCGGCCAGACGCCGGACGCGGTCTGGCGGCAATTCCACTCGCACTCGGCGCGCACGTTCATCAGCATCTCGTGCGTGGCCGTCACACCCTCGTCCGGATCGTTTCCGCGAATCAGCAGGAAGCGCCTGTATTCACTAGCATACGGCTCAGGCAGGTCGGCCGGCCGGAGTTGGAATGGCGGCGTCAGCGCCTTCTCCTGAACGTGCGTATTGATTGCCTGGTTCAGCGCATGTGCACGATCGGAAGGTTTCTCGGCAATCAGAAAGAATCCCCCGGCGCACAGACCATCGAGCACGCGTTGGTGCAAAGCCGGATTACGCCCGGCGTGCAAACTAATTCGGGCTGCTCGAAACGCGCGCCCCAATGGTAAGCCATGTTTTATGAAGCCACGGGCATATTGGGCAAACTCCGCGCGCTGCTCCCAACCATTACCATACAGATGCAGCGTGCCCCCGGTTTCACTGGCCCACTTCGCGGCGGCGCGGACGGTTTGCTCGCGCAGACTTGTGTCGGCTATCGCATGTAGCGTCGCCAGGATGTGATTGCGAATCGCATCGGTTGTCACCCGCAAACTGGTCTCAATTTCCGCTCGCGACAACACCCCCGCATAGTCATAATCGCCGCGGAACCATGGCTGACGAACGGCTGACATGAGTATCTCATATGCCGCGTCGAGCAGCCGGGTAGCCGGATCGGTGAGCAACTGACGCCGCTGCTGATACAACTGCTCGGGTGGCAGCGATGCGTTGGTGGCGAACATCACGTCGCAGCGATAGGGCTCCAGATCCGCCGGCTTTTCGTCTGGATCAACCATTTGTTGTGGATTGGTCGGGATCAGGCAGGGATAAAACCGCTCGGGCGGGTAAGCGAACCGCGTCAACAGCTCCGGGAATCCCTGTCCAATCACAAACTCGAGCGGCCGTACGTTTTCGCCGGCCTCGGGATTGAACAGGTGGGGCATGGTGTCCTGAATCCAGCAGATGCCCGGCAGGTTGGGCGGATATGTTTCCGGGGATTCAGACTGCAAGTGATCGATGATTAAAACCAGATCGGGTTGATATGACTCAATCTCGCGCAACAGTCGGATCGGCGATACCTGTGAATAGTCGTCAAGCTCGATATGCAACCGGGTATCATGGCCATGATGCTGATAGGCCGCCAGCCAGTCGCGCATCGAGTACTGCAGCACGGTCGTGAAGCGACTGGTGATGCCCAGTACCCTAAGGGGTGGTTCTGACTGGCCGGCATTGGCGTAGCGACGTGCCCACCAGGAAGCATCACGCCCGGCATAGGACGCGGAGGCGTGCCTTAATAGCGTCTGGTGTGTTGCGCCATGCCGACCCAGCGCGGCATCCAGTCGACTCGTGATTTCCTGGTCACTGCAACCGTCCGGCCAGGGCAAGCTGTTGGTCAGCAGGTACGGTACCTGACGGGTATCATCCCGCAGCAACAGCTCAAGCTGGGCTAGGGCTTCTGGTCCGGCGCAGAAACTTATGCGTTCTTCGGCGAAAAGTTCCCGCCAGTCGAACAGATGCAGTACGACGGCCCATGCCAGCGGCGACGGCTCGATTACCACCAGCGGCGCGCTATAACTCAACAACGTGTGCCGTGTGGCCGCGGACACATCCCGCGGTATGTAACCCAAACCGACCCCATTCAGTGCCAGTGGTGGAATGACCTTGCCACTCCACTCTGACTTGAGCTTTTCGACGCTGCTGAGTTGGTTGTGGGGGGCCAGACAAGGCAGCCAACCCGGGGCTGCCGTCAGGCGGCTGAATACCTGGTAGCTGCCGGACGTGGTGACCAATAGTTGCAGCTTGTGGCGTGATTGTCGCCAGACGTTGCACACCTCTTGCGCCAATCCGGTACGCTGGTCGAAAATCTTTAAGTTATCCTGGAATTGACCATCGAACCGGCTCCAGGGAATTCGCTGTTCGGCGTTCGGGATGGAGGCCGCCAGTTGCGCATGCAGCTCGGCCGGGGGCGTACATCTTTCCAGCAAACGTCGGGCGGCGCCGGTAAGTCCGAGTGCGATGTAGGCGCGTACCGCCAATAACAGCACCTCGACGTCATCCGGCACATCACTCAGGTAACTCTCGGCAACGATGAGGAGTGCATAGGGATTGCCCGCCTGCGACGCGGCATCTATTTGCTTCCGCCGCATGTCGGCCGTGGCCGTGGTCTGACTCATCCGACCTCCGTACCAGGGGGATTCTCAAGCCGGTTTTACCGCCGGCACGATAGTAATTGTAGTTATCGGCATTTAGCCGAGTCTGTATTGAGTGCGCGCCCGTTGTCGCGGGTGATCAGGAAATAGTATGAACACTGCCCAGCCCGCTCTGACATTCGTGCCGGTTACCCGTGATCAGGCCCGTTTGTTTGCCGGCGTGGCCCGGATGTTGGATCGCCGCGGGGTCAACTGTCGCTTTGCCGTGCCAGCCGCCGAAGTGGCCCGAGAGCTGGTGGACGACTGGGGACCACTGGTAACAATCGCGGACGAGCAGGATCCGGGAAATAACGGCCTCGACGACATCCCCGTGGAGTTGGGTGCGTATGATGCCTGGCGCGGCGACTGGTTGGAGGAGGACCGGGTCGCCAGGGCCGCTGGCGCCATGACATTCTGGCGTCGTTTCCTCCAGCTACACGCGACACGTGCGGTCGTGCTCTGGAATGGTCGCGGTCACCTTTTTGTCGAGGCGGCGGCGTGTGCCGCGCGCGCCGCCGACTTGCAGGTGATCTGTTTGGAGTTGGGCCCCTTGCGGCAAAATCCAATGACCGTGGCGATCTCGCGAGACGGCATAAATGCCCAGGCGCGCTTTCGGCGGCCGGACAAATTAGTGGCAGACCTCACGCCCTGGGAACAGCAGCACTTGGCAACGGCGCGCTGCCGGTTTCGATCTGAGATTGCCGCCGAGGGAATTGCTGGACCGTATATGTTCCTACCGCTACAGGTTGATGATGACACGCAACTGTTTTACTACGCGCCGTATTTCAAGAACCAGCGCGAGATGGTTGCGGCAGTGGTCGCTAACCGGCCCGCGAATCTGCCGCTGATCATCAAACCGCACCCCTTGTGTGACGTGCGTCAGGGCCGTGGGCTTTATGCGCCGCTGCTGAGAGCCCAGGATCGGATTGCCGCGGCGAGTACCAATACACTGGAGTTGATCGCTGGCGCGGCGGCAGTCATCACTAATAACTCGTCCGCGGGCATAGAGGCGCTGATGCTGGAGCGCCCCGTGGTTGTACTGGGAACCGCACACTATCGTGGACGCGGATTCACGCACGATTATGCGGGTGTCGAGGATCTGTCGGTATTGATGCACCACGCGGTTGCCGGCAGTATCGGGGAACCAGCGCGCGATCGTTATCTATACGAGCTGCTGTTTCACGAGTTGGTCCAACTCGAACAGCATCCGTTACGCGGACAATTGAGCGCGGAGGAATACGAGCGGTTGGCGATTCGGCTATGGGACCTGGTTGAGCCGCTGGTCCTCGGCAGCGACTGGCAACCGGTCTTCAACGAGATTCATGCACTGCGGGAAGACTTGCGGAACGCGGTGCATGCGGCCCTGCATGCTGTTGATCCGGCGGGCCTGCTGGTCGTATCACGTTTTGCGCAGTCATGCCTGTTTGATTTGGCTGGTTCTGATGCGCTGGTGTTGGAAGAGATCACTTCCAAGTACGCAGCCCGAATGGCTGAGCGACATCTGTGTCTGCTGGCACCGGAACTAGCGGCCGGCCAGCGGCAGGTTGTCGTGGAGCGTCTGAGGAATCTGGGGGCCGCGGTAGTGACCGACCTGGCGCCGGCCCTGAGCCGTCGCGCCAGCGTGTTTCACGTGAAACACTTTAACCAGTTGCCGGGGGCCATGCGGAATGACCTGTATCGTTCGACGGCTTACTGGGACTATTACCTGACACATGCGGGCATTTCGCCACGGAACACGCCAGAGAAGAACACCCAGGCGGAAACATTGTGTGCCCGGCTGAATGAGTTGGCCCCGCGCCGACTGCTGGAATATGGCTGTGGTGATGGGCGCATTCTGGAGCGGCTACTGGCTCATGAGGAGCCACCCTGGCGGCAGGTGGTGGGGGTGGATTCCAGCGAGCGTATGTTGCAACTGGCCCGTGCGCGCCTGGGGGCAGTGGATAATCTGGCCCTGCTGCCCGCCGATGCGCGCCAACGGCTGCCATTCGACGACGATTCGTTTGATGCGACGCTAACCTGTGGCACTTTGCAGCACGTGTTGGCCGAAGAGCTGCCGGCGGTGCTGTCACGGCTAACCAGGGTAACGCGAAAGCAGCTCGTGCATTGCGAAGCGTTTGAGGCTCATCAGCCCAAGCCGGGCGAGCACTATACCAATCCAAATGTGTCGCGGGCGATCCATCGACATGTATTTGAGCAACATGGCCCACTACGCATGCGGGTTGAGGATATGCGCCCGCTGACCGGACAGGATTCCTTGCTGGCAGAGTACGATCTCAATCAGCCCTTGATTACGGTGTTGACTTTACATGCGGTAGGTGTGCCGGATCCGGCTTGTGAAGCGCACGACTATCGCAATATGTTCATCGCGCGCGAACAGCTTGCGGAACTGGTCGATGGACTGCGCGCCGCTGACTATCAGTTCATGACGCTCGGCGAAGCGTTAGCCGTGGTACGTGGCGACGCGCCGCCGATGCGTAAGACGGTGGTGCTGACGTTCGATGACGGCTATGCCTCGGTGGCTGAGGTCGCCGGCCCGTTACTTGAGAAGCGTGGGATTCGGGCGGCGGCGTTCATACCGACGGCATATATTGGTAAGCAGTTTGGTGGTAACACGCGCGCGGGGAGCGGTCCGGCCGTGCCAATGATGACGGCCGATCAGATTCGTTCGTTACATGCCGCCGGCTGGGACATCGGCGCGCATTCGGTGTCTTATCCTCTGTTCGCGCGGCTGTCGGCGGATGAGGCGCGGCATGAGATGCAACAAAGCAAGGCGTGTCTCGAAGAACTGCTGGGTGAAGCGGTGACTTTGTTTGCGTTCCCGTATGGCGAGCCCGAGGTAGCTTACCGGCCGGAACATGTCGAGATGGCGGTGCAATGCGGTTTCGAGTTGGCTCTGTCAATGCGCCCCGACTTTGTGACGCAGGGATGTAAGGCGCTGGACTGGCCGCGGATCGGGGTGGGCAGTGACATGACCTGCGGCGCATTGCTGAATGAACTGGTGGCGATCCACCGGCAAGTGCATGGCTGGCCCGCCAAGTCTACCGAGGTTGAGCCGAGCTTGAAGGAACGGGTGCGGGACGTGGTGCGGCGATGTGTAGAGGAAGGAGTGGAGCGCATCGCGTTGTATGGCGCGGGTCGGCATACCGCCAAGCTCCTGCAATCGGCACCGTTGTGGCCACTGCATGTATTGGGCATTGTGGACGATGACACCAGTCTGCAAGGCGTGACCAAATATGGATTGCCGGTCTACACTCCCGCCGACATCCCGGCTCTGAGTCCCGATGCGGTGCTGATCTCGTCGGATCAATTCGAGGATGCGATTTACGAGCGCATCACGCCTCTGGAGGGTCGCGGCATTTCGGTGCTGCGGCTGTATGGCAAGGGCTCCTGAGGTATTCATGGGGATATTATAGGACAGTGGTATCTTGAGATGATATTGCCAGTCCGGCCACCAAGCGGTTTGGACACTCTATCGTTGTCTATGCCGACCCACGTCGATACAATCGTCTTGATGGGGAAATGGCCGCCCCATGTGCATCCGGCGTGCTAACTGTAGTGCTGGGTGCGGTGTTTACTCGTGCTGGGATATTGGGAGATCGAGTCGGTATTTGATTAGGGGTGGGACAATCCCCGAAAACCGCATCCTGGCAGTTTAAGTATAAGAGACCAATATGGCCGAACCCGCGGCCATTGCGGCGACAACCTGGAGACTTCGCGGATGTCAAATGAGAATCGCCGTTGTGAGCGAGCTTATTGCCAGAGATTGGTATTGTTACTGATTTGTCAGTTGTCACTACTAATTCTGCTGGTAATGCCGGCGTGGGCCGAGGCTGTTTTGTGGAAGAGTGGGGCGGTTGAGTTTGCTCCGCAAACGCCGGCTGAAATTGAGAACATGCTGACGACGGCCAACCGTGAAGTGGGTGGATCACGGATGGTGGTGCAATTTGACCGGCCGGTTGACGCGGAATTGCGTCAGCGGATGGCGGCTGCCGGGATGCAATTACAAGCTTATGTTGGGCGGAATGCGTTCTTCGCTACGCTGGATGCCCAGGAACTGGACGCCACCGCGCTAAGCCAGATTGAGGAAGTACTGGCCTTAGCGCGTGTGCGTCCGGAGTGGAAGCTGCATCCGGCTCTATCCGCCGAGGAGGTGCCAGCCTGGGCGCGGGTGGGGACACGTGGCGATGGCATGCCCATCATGGCGGCCTATCTGCTGTTTCATCGCGACGTGGACCTGGAGCTGGAGGGTCTGCCGCTGGTGGTTTCATATGGGGCGGAAGTGCGTGACGTACTGGAGAGCGTCAATGGCTTGGTAATCGAGCTTGCGCAGGACCTGTTTCCACTATTGGCCGCCGAGGATGCCGTGCAATGGATCGAACCTCCGCTGCCGAAGCTGTCGCCGACCAACATGCGCAACCGGGCACGGACCGGAGCCGGCAACCTGCAGGGCTTCCCGCTGATGCTCGACGGCAGCGGGGTTACGGTGCTGGTTTTTGACGGCGGCGTGGCCCGGGCTTCACACATTGATTTTGAGGGTCGGCTGATCGTGGGTGATTCAGACGGCATAAGTAACCACGCCACGCACGTGGCCGGCACGATCGGCGGGGCAGGGGTGGCGGATCCGTCGCTGAGGGGTATGGCGCCAGGCTGTGACCTGATCTCATACGGGTTCGAGTGGGACAGTGGCGGGATCTTCCTGTACTCGAATCCCGGAGATATCGAGACGGACTACACCGAGGCCATCAACATCCACGGAGCCGACATCGCGAACAACTCGATCGGCACGAACACCGCCACGAATGGATTTCCGTGTGAGATCACGGGCGACTATGGCGTCACCTCGAACCTGATCGACACCATCGTGCGCGGCGGCGTCAGCAATGGCGTGCCGTTCCGAATCGTGTGGGCCAACGGCAACGAGCGGCAGACGGCCCGTTGCGGCGACAACTTCGCCACCACGGCTCCGCCGGCGACGGCCAAGAACCATATCACGGTGGGGGCTCTGAACGCGAATGACGACTCAATGACGAGCTTCAGCAGTTGGGGACCGGTTGATGACGGGCGTATGAAACCGGACATCTGTGCTCCTGGTTGCCAGAGTGATGATGATTTCGGGGTGACATCCTGTTCGTCGAGCAGCGACACGGCCTATACGACCATGTGTGGTACGTCGATGTCGTCGCCGACCGTGACGGGGTGTGCGGCTTTGTTACTGCAACACTACCGCAATCTCTACCAGGGCGTGGCCGATCCGCGCAACTCGACACTCAAGATATTCTTCGCGCACAGCGCCGTGGACCTGGGCTGGACCGGGCCGGATTACCAATACGGCTATGGCTCAATTCGGGTGGACGCGGCGGCCAATCTGATCTCGACGGGCCGGTTTCTGGAAGGTGATGTCAGCCAGGGCGCGAAATATCTGTTTGATGTGACCGTGGCACCAGGCACATCGGAAGTGAAGATCACCATGGCCTGGGATGACTTCCCGGCTACGCCGAACGTGGATGTGGCGCTGGTCAACGATCTGGACCTGCTGCTGCGTGATCCCTTGGGCGCGGTGCATTATGCCTGGACACTGGATCCGGAGACGCCGTACCTGGCGGCGGTACAGGATGCGCCAAATCGGCGCGACAACATCGAGCAGGTGCTGGTCACGGCACCCATGGAAGGCGTGTGGCGTGTTGAAGTAGTGGGCCACAACGTGCCGGAAGGACCGCAGACGTTTTCGCTGTGCTCATCGGTGGATGTGGAGCACGTGTACGCGACCGGCGACATGAATTGTGATGGTATCGTCAATGCTTACGACATTGATCCGTTTATCTGCGCGGTCAGCCCCGAGTGCGATTATGCCGCCGCCTGGCCGGATTGCGACGAGAGCCTGGCGGACGCCAACGGTGATGGTAGTGTCGATTCGTACGACATCGACGCGTTCATCGACCTGGTGGCCGGCGGGTAGCTGGCGGCGGCCAGGCTTTGCCTCCTGTGCTGCATTTTGGAGGTCAATCCTCTTTCTTGAGCAGGCGCTCCAACTCGCGCTCGGCCTCGGTCGGCGAGATCTTCACCGCGAGGATCTTGCCGTCCGGTCCGATCAGGAACATCGCCGGTATCCCTCGGACGCCGTAGGCTCCCGGCACGGGCGTCTTCTTCGACTCACCAAGCCACGCCTGCACCCACTTCAGCTCCTGTCTCGCCAAATACTCTTTCAGATCGCGCTTGCTGGAATCCAGGCTCAGCCCGATGAACACGAAACGCTCATCCTCGCCGAACTTCTTGTGCAAGGCCTTCAGCATGGGCATCTTTGCCAAGCAAGGCCCACACCAAGTCGCCCAGAAATCCAGAAGAACGTACTTCCCACGAAAGTCCTTCAGACGCAGCGTGCGCCCGTCGAGCGCTTTCACCTCAAAATCCGGCGCTGCGTCGCCGACCTTGAGCTTCGGCTTGGTTGGTGGTTCGGCCGGCGTGAGCGTCAGTGTGCCCAAGTCCAGCGGCTCGTCACTGAATCCGTCCGGTACCGGCGCAACCTCAAACGTGGTCTGGACCGTCGCCACTCGAGACTCGAGCGCCTCGCATCCCTTTCCGAATTGCCACAAGAACTTCGCCCGAAGAGCGTACGAGCCGGCCGGGACGTCCTCCACGCGCAACGCCGATCCTGACAGCACGACGATCTCGAAGCTGCGCGGCATTGTTCGGTACGCCTGGCCTTCGTCCGTCCTCAGCCACGCGTCGCGCCACGCCTTGCGCGCATCCCGGCCTTGCCTTCGCACGTCCGCGGGGACATCCGGCGAATCGCGCGCGATGGTGACGAAAGCCCAGTCCCACGCTATCAGATCACCGGTATCAGCGGACGTCGCGAACCGGGCGGTCATGGGGCGCCCCCCAGGTTGATCTCGACGGTCCCCCCCGGCTCGACTTCCGTCGGTACCGAGAAGTCATGCACGAAACGCCGGTAGTCCCCCAAAGGAGCTTCATGAAACGGCCCGATGA
>JBDRDH010000091.1:0-6028 GCA_043820985.1 Planctomycetota bacterium | reverse complement strand
CCGGCAGGAGGCCATCGTGGATGAGGCGCTCTTCGGGCGGGTGCAAGAGCGTCTGGCCCAGGGCCGGCCCCGGCCTGTACGCGGCATTGCTGAGCACCGCCACGAGCCGCTGCTGGAAGGCCTCTTGTGCTGCAGCGGTTGTCGCTCTCCGATGAGCTCCACCTTCACCTCCAAGGGTTCTCGACGCTATCGGTACTACGTCTGCCAAAAGTTCCCGCACGATGGCAACGATCATTGCGGGAAGATCTGGCTGCCGGCCGCCGAGATCGAGCAATTGGTCATCGAGGCCACCCTGGGGGATGCGGAAGAGGCCGCCGCCCTCAGCCCGGCCGAGCAGGCCGAACAGGTCCGCAGGCTTGTAGAACGCGTCGAGTACGAGGAGTCCTCGGGCCGCTTGGCCATCCATTGGCGGGAGACCTGCGGGCGTGAGACGCTCATCCGGCAGGTCCACTTCCGCACGGCCGGCCGCAGGAGAAAGCGGCTTCGTGAAGAGGGCCCAGACGCCCACAAGTCCCGCCTGGAGCCGATTCCCCGGCTGGCCCGGCTGATGGCCTTGGCCCTGCGCATGGAAGGACTGGTCCGTAAAGGGCACGTGAGCGACTGCGCCGAACTGGCTCGGCTGGGTCACGTCTCGCGGGCACGTGTCAGCCAGATCCTGAGCCTCTCCTTGTTGGCTCCCGACATCCAGGAGACGCTGTTGTTCCTGCCGGGCGGCGCCGACGGCGGCACGGCTCTCAGCGAGCGGCATCTGCGGCCGATCGCCGCCGAGCCGGATTGGAACTGCCAGCGTCAGCTTTGGCAACAGCTCCCAGACCACTGATCTACTGGGGCTCGTCGCGACCCAGCATTCCGAAGCGACGCCGCAGCAGATCCAGCAAGCTCGCAGTTATCTGTTCGGGCGGCCGATTGTTGAGCCGAATCTCCGGCAGGTCCACCGACCGCCCCAGCTTCTTGGCGTGGTTGAAGTACGTCGCCCGGCAGCCACCATCCTGCTTGACAAACGCGCGGACTCGCTCCGCTTCGCTGCTGAACGACGCATCGGCCTTCAGCTTGGCCACCAATAGCCGCGTGCCGGTCAGCCCCCACCGCACCAGAAGCCAGCTCTTCCAGTCCATCCCGGCCCGCTTCAGCTCCCAGGCCAAAGCGTAGTGCCGCATCGACAGCCCCTGGGTCAAGTGCAGAAACCGGCCGATGAAGTCAAAGATCTCCTGGTCCCAATACCAATCGGCCGTCCGCAGATGCACCTCCCGCGCAGCCGGGTCGAAGACGAGCACGTGCCCACGGTCCAGCACGGCCGCCACGTTGACGTTCAGCGGCTGCAGCTCGTTGGCCAGGATGGCGACACGGCTGGTCGTCTCAAACGAGGTGGGAACGCCGTCGCCGCCTCCGGTGACCGCAGCCGAATACCAGCCCAGGCGCTTTCGCGGCTCGGTCTGGCAGAGGCATTTGAGCAGCCGCACCGCCGCACGGTCGGCGTAGAGGCTGTCCACGTCATCGATGACCACGGGCCGGTCCCGGTGCCGGTAGAGTTGGCAATACAGCCCGAAGGCGGTGGCGCTGCCGTCGATCCAACAGGCCCGCCGGCCTACGGCCGCCTTGACCGCATGACTCTTCTGCACCCCCGGACGACCGATGATCAGCAGGAGGTTGAGTAGGCCGTCGGCAAAGGCCCCCACGAACTGATCCAGCTCCTGGTAGGTCCGAAGGACGAGCGCGCCTGGGGGTTGCTCGCGCGAACGTGCCATCAGCGCTCCTTTCCAGGGCGGCCGCCCAAACCGGCGGCCGCCCGAATCGGCTAGACTTTTAGACTCCCCAATTACGTCCCGAGGGTGCGCGGGAGTCGCTCGCGCCGAAACGCTCGTTGCCAGAGCATTTATTGCCGCAACGTTCGTTCGACCGATCGGAGGACAGTGAGCCTCGGCGTGGGCCACAAATCAAGCGCCCGGGCGGAAAAAGAGAGAAGTCTTGAGGGAAAATCACGGTTCCGAGCCAACCGTGATGTCGCCGCCACGGCCAGCGGAAATGGCGAGGCTGGAAGGACGGGGCCACGGTTGGCCGAGGACGCCGAGTGGGACCGGTTGGGCGCGGGCATGCGTCAGTCAGATCTCGAGTCTGGCGTTGCTGCGGTCCGAAATCCGTGATGCCGCTTTGAGAAATCGGCTCCAACGCCGTTGGGCACCGCGCCGACAGGCGGTTTCAACCGCCCCACCATTCCACGCAGCGGCGATAGGCCTCTTCATACTCGGCGGCCACCTCCTCGGCGGAAGTTCCGGTTAATTTCTGCGCCGAGATTGACAGAAGGCCGTTTAACCATCCCAAGAACTCGTCTGTGGTGAACGCGAACTCCTCAGCCAGAGCCAGGGCGCGCTTCAGGCGGTTGAAGCCTGGCAAGCTCTCCCACAGCAGAAAAGGAGGAACTTGCATCTGCTCGCAGAATCCCTTCCAACCCTCCGATTTCGCCCGCAGCAGGAATCCGGCCGCGAACGCCTCATCGAGTGACTGCTGAAGCCGATCGTCGGCGTGATCGTCGGTCGATTCCGACGCACCGCTTTCGTCGGCCTGTCCTTCGGCTTCGTCGCCGGTCTCCTTGACACGGGCCAGCGCTTGCATGTAGGTGGTTGCCGACTCCAACAGTTCCAGAAAGGTCATTACGTGCAACTGCTCAAAAGCGTGGGCGTAGGGGGCATGGCCCTCCATAGAAAGCGTAATACGGGGACCGGCCTTCGCCAACCGCTCCCGCTCGGCTTCGTCGCCTCGTTGGCTGGCGGCCAGGATCAGGCGGAAACGCTCTTCGGGTGTCAGGTATTGGTAGCTGCCGGCCAACGGGTCTGCTTTCATGATCGTCTTTCCTTTCGGTCAAGCAGCACGGCCTGTATTGCTTCGAGCCGCTTGTCCAGCACTTCAATCTTGAGGGCCCGCAGCAGGGCGTCCGTCAGCTTGGTGGTCAGCCGGGCTTTTTCCGCAGTGGGCAGTTCCGAGCTGTCTAGCTGCTGTAGTCGACTCGCCAACAGCCGGACCACGTCGGAAGAGTCCAGCGGTGGTTGCTCATCGGTGTCCTGCTCGCCGTGCAGTAGGTCGGCCGAGGCCAGCCCGCGGTGAGCCTGGTCCAACAGGACGGTGGCCGCACGCACGCGGTCGCCGTCCCGTCGGCCCTGACGGATGACGTTCACCAAGGCTTCGGCTGCTTCTCCGGTCGAAGCCTGGATGCGGCCGACGGCTGCCTCGACCAGTTCGCGCCGAGCCCGGCGGTAGGCGGAGCGGAAGGCGGACGTCTTCAGCCGGCGATAAAGGGTAGACCGGCTGACACCGGCCTTGGCCGCCGCGGCGGCGTAGGTCGGCTCGGTCAACAGGGCTGCAATGAGGGCTTCTTGCTTGTGAGTGAGCTTCTGTCCGTGGCCTTTCGGTTGCTCGTGCCGGCTGGCGAGTGCGGCCGCTCCTTCGGCAGCCTCCGCAAGCTGAGACGGCGAAGGGGCCGGCCGGTCAGGTTTCGGTTTTGGCCCGTGCCGGATCTCCACAAGCCAGGCGACGTAACACAAGAGATCCACATACCGGTCCTCACCGACTCGCAGGCCAGCCCGATTGCGATGGCGACGAAGTTGCCGCACAGTGATCACCTCGCCCAAGGGAGTCGAGTTCAAGAGTCGGCACAGCTCGCCGGGACGCAACTTCCTGGGGTCAAGTGTCATCTGCCAACTCCTTGACCAGCCAGGCGGCGTAGTGGACCAGATTGAGTGTGCCGTCGGCGCCCCCTGGGGCACCCGCGGCGATGTCCGCCTGGAGCATGTCCACGGTGACCGGATGCTTGGCCAAAGTCGCCAGCAACGTGGCCGCGTCTTCCAGGGGCAACGCGGTTGGGTTCAGGGACTGTTTTGGGGGCGTTTCGGCCATCATGAGAATCCCCTCAAGAATGCAAAGAATCTCGACGAAGTCGAGAAGCTGTCGAAATTGTGAATAGACAGGAAAATCATGTGGCGATGCCCTCCGTTGTAGGAATGCGTTTGGCCTTCTCGCCGGTGAATTGCTCCCACCGCTGCACGATGATGTCCGAGTAGAGCCGATCGATCTCCATCAGGTACGCTTTGCGACCGGTTTGCTCGCACGCGATGAGCGTCGAGCCCGAGCCGGCAAACAAGTCCAGCACGTTCTCGCCCGGCTGCGAGGAATACTGAATGGCCCGCACGGCTAACTCGACCGGCTTTTCGGTGAGGTGAATCATCGACTGCGGGTTAACCTTCTTAACCGACCAGACGTCGGCGGCGTTGTTCGGGCCGAAGAACCTGTGGGCGGCCCCTTCCCGCCAGCCGTAAAAACACCACTCGTGGTCACCCATGAAATCCTTGCGGGTCAGGACCGGATGCTGCTTGTGCCAGATGATGGCCTGTGAGAAGTAGAGACCAGACCCCTTCAGCGCCGGCGGGTAGTTGCCGATGTTGCTGTATCCGCCCCAGAGGTAGAAGGCATGCCCTGGCAGTAGCACGCGGGCGATCTGGCTGAACCACGCTTGTAACAACCGGTTGAATTCCTCGTCGGAGACGAAATCGTTTTCAAGGGGTCGATCTTTGGCCCGCATTTTCCGATGTGTGACCACGGCCTTCTCTGGATGGCGAGCCAAGTCGAACTTCTGGTGATGTTCCGCGCCGACTTTCGTCTTACCCCGCGCGATGTCGAAGGCGGCGCTCCCTCGGCCGGATCGCAGCTTCTTGGCCGCCGCGTCGTTGGTGAAGGAACTCAAACCGGCGGCGATCGCATTGTTCGAACGCGGCTCGAGATTGACACCATAGGGCGGATCGGTAGTGACCAGATGGATGTCCGCGTCGTCGAGCAGCCGGTCCACATCCTCGGACTTGCCCGCGTCCCCGCAAAGGAGGCGATGCTCTCCGAGCAGACACAGGTCGCCGGGCTGCGTGATCGCCTCGTCTGGTGGTTCGGGAACCTCATCAGGATCGGTGAGTCCATCTTTTGCATCCGGGTCGAGCAGCCTGGCCAGTTCGTCCTGGTCGAAGCCGAGCCCGCCAAGGTCGTAATTCCTTTCCTGCAGCTCGGCCAACTCGATGGGCAACAGGTCGTAATTCCAGTCCGACAGCTCCGCAGTCTTGTTGTCGGCGATTCGGTAAGCCTTGATTTGCTCGGGCGTCAATTCCTTGGCAACGTGCACCGGCACTGTTTCCAGCCCCAGCTTCACCGCCGCTTTCCAGCGGACGTGGCCGACGATAATGACCCCCGCAGTGTCCACCACGATGGGCTGACGGAACCCGAACTCCTGAATCGAGCGGGCCACGGCGTCAACCGCTTGGTCGTTGATGCGCGGATTGCCCGGGTATGGTTTCACGTCGGACAGCTTCCAAATTTCGATTTTCATAGCTCTGTCACTCCTTCGATTTGTTCGGACACTGAGAATAGACTTCGCCGCCAACGACGGGCGTTCCGGCCAGCGTCGGCTGGCGCTAACCAGCCGGGAAGGGCACCGAAGAGTTCGCTCATCGCAATTCCTTTTCGTGTGAAGGAATCGCCAGCCACAGCAGCCGGCGCGAGGATGAGCATTTTAGTGGACGTGATTTTGGCGTTGGGAACGAGGTGGGAACGAGGTGGGAATCCCGGAAAAAACCTAACAGGCCGGCAGCGCAAAGCCGAAGCAGTCCTTTCCTTGTTTCACAATCATCGTCCCCCATGCTTCGTGGAGGTTGCGCGCATCCGCTTTGAAGACATCACGAAATCGGCGACAGTTTTCGAGCCCCTTCAATTCGTCCCTGTCCAGCCCGGTTTTTTCTTTGTACTTATCAGCCGCATTTGCCAGGATGTAGGACTTGCTGAGATAAGGGGTTCCATCCTGCATCGCTTCCCACATCACGCAAACGCATGCGGCCTGTCTCGCAGTAAACGTAAACGTCTTCTCCCCCCACCTCACCGTTGAATAGTCCGGAGAGTGAACCATTTTCATCTCTCGGTTCTGCACCATCTCCGGCGTCTGGTTCCCCTTTTCGGTTTCGGGCGCGCGCTCGGCGTGCAAGGCTTCACGGATTGTCTCAGC
>JBDRDH010000090.1:0-3869 GCA_043820985.1 Planctomycetota bacterium | reverse complement strand
TCGGTGGCCTCGATCTGCTCGGTCTGGATGCGCGCGCTGAGCGCCAGGGCCGCGGCTTTGGCGCTATCGCCTATCAGGCCGATAGTCGGATCGCTGACCATCATGCGCAGGCGTGGATTAGTACGTTCGGTATCCTTAGTGGATTGCTCCTCGCTGGCGGACCGCGACCAGGCATCGGCGGCCTGTTGCGAGCGGCCAAAGGCATTGGCTGCCGACCGGGCGGCGTCGAGCGCCTGAGCCTCCAGGGCCATGGCCTCTTTAACCGCTTCCATCAACAGTGGCCGGATGTCTTCCTGCTTTGCATCCAATTCAGTCAGCAGGTCGGTATAACGGTCTTCACCCTGTTTGGCATCTCTGCCAGCCTGCTCGACGAAGCTGACGTGTTGTTCAAGTGCTTCGACGGCTTTTTCCAGCCGGCTAGCGCGCTCCTCTGCTTTCGAAAGCCGACGCTCCAGTTCCTCCAACCCGATGACCACCTCGCCACCAGTGATCTCGGCGGTTTCGTAGTCGTCACCGCCAAACGTTGGCGCTTGGCGCCCGCCATATCGCAAGAGTTGCTCTTGTTCCTCAAGTTCACGCAGGTGTTTGGAGATACTGACGAACTGTGCTCGATAAGCGTTGAAGGAGTCGTCGCGGCCGGCTTCGAAACCAATATGCTCCAGGACCAGCAGTTCGTCGCGCGTGGCTGTCAGCGCTTGTTCGGCCGCCTGTAGCTCGGCTTGACGCTCGGCAACTTGCGCACTCAGGGTCTCAACCTGTTGGCGGCCCTCCGCATTCATATCCTGGACTTCGCTCAGATCGCCGCGCAGCACCATCAGGATATCCTTCACGTCCAGTCCATGCAGATAGTCCTGGAAAGTCTGATGGATCTTCCAGCGCGTGGCGAGTAGCAGCAACCGCGCCTGTAAGCGCCGCTGCTGAACGCGGGCCGCCTGGGCCATGATGAATAAACTGCTGGCACGCGTGTACTCCGCGGCGCCGGCAATCTGTGGAACACCCAGCGTGGAACCGCCCGGCCCGCTGGCGGCGGCCTTGGACTCCTTGAGGGCGTCCCCAAGCAGCTTGGCGTTCTCTGCCAAGGCGGCCTCGTAGTGGCTCAGGGCGCGCTGCAAGCCGGCGGCACCAGGTGGTAGAACCTCCACTCCGACAGCGGGCATCTGGTCCTGCTCGGCCTGCCCGCGTAATTGGCTCAGGTTACCGCGGTATTCCTGGTTGACCTGCTGAAGCTGCGCGCTGATCTGTTCGCCGAGGGCGTCCAGATCCGCTGCTTTCAAGCCGGCAAGATCGGTTAATTCGGCCAGACGATCGGCCTGATTGTCATACCGATGCAGCAGTCGACGGGCCAGGGCGGCTTGCTTTTGGGACTCTTCAGCAGCCTTGGAGCTGGCGGAACGCAAATGCGGGGCCATGACTCCGGCCGCAACCACGACGGCCATGATCAGGACGCCGACAATGATAGGCGGTCTCAACGTACTGCTCCAATCTCAAGGTCAATAACCGATCCCACAACCGCGCGCGCACTGCCCTCACAGCGCTGCGTGGCCACAGCTTAAACCGCACTGTGTAACCGGCCGGTGTCCGGCTGTCAATTACTCGGATTTACGGAGTGGACATTACGGCGAGCGTCGCTCCAGGACTTCAAGAACCAGAGCAGCCCACTCTTCCCGGCCAGCCACACCGACCAGAACTCCCCGGCGATCAATCACGAACACCAAAGGTACTTGTTTTACACTCCATTGGCGGGCAAATTCGCCCGCCCGCCCCAGGCCGTCGTATGATTGTGGCCAATCAACACCCAGTTCGGCACAGCAGGATTTCATCCGATCGACAGAGTCGTCCAGGTTTATACCTACTGGCTGGATCTCCGGGTGCTCAAGACACAATTTGACCACTTGTCGCAGGCATTCGTGCGTCGCGACACTGGTTGATTCCCAAAGGACGATCATAACTGGACGTCCTATAAACTCGCGCGTCTCCAGGCTTTGGCCATCCGCCAGCTTGATGCTCAGGTTGATCTTTTGCCCGATCGCCTGCTCGCGATTCAGCCTGTTCGCCAGCTCGGCGGTTATCTGGTGTTTGGGGAATGACGATTTCAGTGTTGCCACCAGCCACCGCAACATCTCCATATTGTCAGTCCGCAAGGCATGCTCAAAGAGTGCCGCAGCCAGAAACGGCACGTGCGGGCTGCGGGGGTAGCTCTCAATATACTCCCGCTGGGCAACCGCTAATCCGTCATCCAGGCGTTGCACCGGGGCGGAGGTCGCCTGGGTGGTAGCTGGAGATTGCAATCGCCGGCAGATAATTTTCCAGTATGCCGCCTCCCATAGGACCGGATCGTCGGCTTTACGACCCTGTAGATGTGCGTCAATCCGGCGGCAAAATGTGGTGAATGCTCCACCGCGTAGCGTGCCCAATTCGTAAAGCGTCTCCAATTCAATGCTGACTACCGGCACCTGATACTGACCGCCGGGATAAAGTGTCTGATACAGCCGAACCTGTTCGAGCAAGCCCTCATATTGCTTAATTCTGGCGCTGAACCATTCAGTGCCGGGCTGTGTGGTAACGGGTGCTGCGCGCATAGCGCTGATCTGACGCCACAAGTCCTCCTCGGGCGATTCCTGGTGCTCTGTTTGTGATTGTGTCCGGGGCGGCATGTCGGCGGAATTAGCGTTGGGCACACTGGCCGATAGCAAGGTCGTAATTGCGATCAGATTTGCGGAAATCCAGGCCAACACAGTGTAAATCGTAACGGAAGGCCCGGCTCAACGCCAAAAGGCGCAAACTCACAGGTTGAGATGGCTAGTATGCAACTTTCGTGAGTAGCTGGACCATCTAGAGTGCTTCGGGCATTATGTTCGCGCCATCGATGCTTTGTATGGAGCGGAGGAACTGGCAGCGTGCAGGCCAAACCTTTGATCTCTCATGCCAGCGGTCACGTCACGGCGCCCGTCGAACGATCAGAATGCGCTACGGATTTCTGCGCCGCTCACGATACACCGGATTTTCACACGCCGGACTGGGCCCGCCATGCGATCTGGTACCAGATTCTGCTTGATCGTTTTCGCAATGGGAATCCCGGGAACGATCCAAAGCCGGTGCGCCCCTGGACCAGTCATTGGTTCTGGCTGGCCCCCTGGGAGCGGCGCGGCCGAGGTTTTCACGCGGCTGCCTTTCATCGGCACTATGGCGGTGATCTGGCTGGGCTCGAATCCAGGCTGCCGTATCTAAGGGATCTGGGTATCAACGCGCTCTATCTGAACCCGGTGTTCAAGGCCTCCACTTTTCATAAGTATAACGCAACAAATTATTTACATATTGACGATCATTTTGGTCGCCTGGGTGACTATGAGTCTGCCGTGGTCCATGAGGATTTACTCGATCCGGAAACCTGGACCTGGACGGACACCGACCGCCAATTTCTGCGTTTTCTGGCTGCTGCCCGCGAGATGGGTATCCGGGTGGTCATTGACGGCGTGTTCAATCACGTCGGTACGCAGCATCCGGCGTTTCAGGATATCAAGGCCCGGGGGCGGAGTTCGCCCTTCGCTGACTGGTTTGAGGTGAGTTCCTGGCAACCATTCAGCTACAAGGGCTGGTGGGATCATCCGGAACTGCCAGTATTCAAGAAGAGCCCTACGGGTTTTGCGAGTGAGGCCGTCAAGGAACATATTTTTGCGGTGACTCGCCGCTGGATGGCGCCCGAGGGTGATCCCAGTGCAGGTGTGGCTGGTTGGCGGCTGGATGTGCCGAACGAGATCGCGCCGCCTTTTTGGGCACAGTGGCGTGAGTTGGTGAAATCCATCAATCCACAGGCGTATATCAGCGGTGAGATATGGGGGCGGGCCACACAGTGGCTCGATGGGCGACAT
>JBDRDH010000089.1:0-2127 GCA_043820985.1 Planctomycetota bacterium | reverse complement strand
CATCGACCGCTGGCCACGAGCACACGTAACCAGATGGCCGGCCGATTCCAGGGCCATGATTAGGTTCTGGCGGTAAACCTTGCTGGCGGAGTCCTGGTATTCGTCGATGATTCCTGACAGGTCCAGGCTCGAATAGACTCGCCACCATTCGGCGTTGTCGCAAAGCTCCAGATTCATCGGTCAGTCCTCCCGTGTTGCCGCGACCACTGGCGCAGTCGCCAAGTTGTGTAGCTGAAATTCCCAAACAGCAGCCAGCCACAAAAGGTCATGACTATCACAATCAAAAGGTGTCCCGTTCCCGGCTCTTCTCCGATCAACATATGAACCTCCCTGATATGTACGGACAGCCCCGTACCATCAGGCTTATCCGCCGATAGAGCGGTTGGAGCCGTTGCCGGTACTCCCTGGTAATACGGGGCAGCCCGTTTGCGCGTGTGCGCGTGGATTCGAGTTGTGGGTCTATCGTTCATAAGCGTCCATATCATTGCCCATTATCCGCTCGGATGCAAGGGCCTTAGCGGCCTGGTCGCGGGATTTCACTTGTGGGACATTTTCCACAAGTGATTTTCTGCCCGGCGCCGTGCCTGCATGTTCTTGTTGCCGCTTCTCTGCCTCCGCCGCGAAGTACGGCTCCATCCGCCAGCCGGTGCCAGCAGCGGCGAAGCGAGTAAGCCGAAGCCTCGCCGCCGTTGGCCCGTGCCAGCCCACAACGCCCGTTAAAACGCGTCTCGTTGCGCAGGTTGAACGCTAGCCGCTTTGGCAGTGATATTGGTCGCCCGATTGCCGCCACGGCGATTCGACCCCACGCGATCCGCCGCCCGCTGGTAGGTGCGGGTTTGGTTTTCGTCGATAGGTTCCGTCACTTTTTTGACGGAAGCTATTTGCTCCATGCCGCGTCCCCCGGTTATGCCACCTTTACGTTGCCCCTCCCGCTGCCGCTCTTTTGCGCGGGCACGTTCGTAGTCGAGTATGCCCAGCGCTTGCCGCGTCGCGCGGCTAGGCATCAGCTTCAACAAGTAGCAATCGTCCGGTCGGCTTAGCTCATACGTCGGCTTCAATCTCGACAGGTGAACCATGATTGCCTCTTCGTGTAGAGTCAGTTCCGGGGTGTCGTTTGAATGTACGATCAGCTCTTCGCCACTGTGCGCGACTCGCATTAACCATCGGTACACGAGTTGGCGAACGTCTGTTTCTACCATCGTTGCCGCCCTCCAGGTTTGCCGAGATTCCGGCCACGCGCTATGCCGCTCGCCACTTCGGTGACACCGCGTCCCGAGATTCGCCCGACGGTGCTTTCGGTCGGCACGCCAACCGGGCCGTCGTAGCCAGCCACAGGCGCGCGGACGTGCGACGATGTTACGTCCTGTTTGTCAATCCAATCGGGCAATCGCGCATCGCTCGGGATCTTGCACGCACCAGCCGGCCGGTGAAACAGACACTTACACTTCGGACACGTAAAGAATCGGGTCCGCGAATACTGGCTCACAGGATACAGAAAGCTTCGCGAATCCGCCGCCTCGACTCCGCACTCCGGGCAGTCGTGGCGCAGCTCGCCAGCCAGCGGTACTACAATCGGCTTGCCGTTCGATGTTGTCGCTTCGATCATTTCAAGTTCGCGCATGATTCACCTCGATATAAACCAGCCACGGGCGCGGGGAAGAGAAACCACAACGCCCGGGCCGGCTCCCGGAAACTATGCCCAGCCACGAAAGCGCGGACGGCTCACCTTGTCGGCGGGCTTGTCGGCGGGTGCGGTGGCCGGCTCAGTCGCCTTTTTGAACCGCGCTTCGCGTTTTCTATCATCTGTGTCCTGCGCGGCCGCTTGCTCGGGAACCAACTTACGCAACCGCTCGCGCGGCGACAGCTTGCCCGCGCCGACGCGCAGTGATTCGCGGTGAGTGCGGTACAGCGCGGGGAAGTCCTGAGCAACGCTTTGCTGTGCGTCGTGTAGCGAGATTCCCTGAGCTTTTGCGATGCGTTGTGCCATGTCTTCAAACTTTGTCATTTTGATTACCTTTCGCAATCTTCCCCCAGAGCGATTCCAACTCGGCAAATGTGCTTGATTCCAGCGCTTCGCGTAGCGCGGTTTGTTGACTCA
Source organism: Planctomycetota bacterium (assembly GCA_043820985.1). Lineage (GTDB taxonomy): Bacteria > Planctomycetota > Phycisphaerae > UBA1845 > Fen-1342 > JAAYXS01. Next base: position 29 of record JBDRDH010000089.1, on the reverse strand, counting down.
CAAGACGGGCCTGTAGTGCGTCAACATCG
>JBDRDH010000088.1:0-7895 GCA_043820985.1 Planctomycetota bacterium | reverse complement strand
GCCGGACTTTGAAACAATGGCGGTCCCGGCCCGGCCGTTAGTGCCATGGGTGGAAGCGGTTCACGATCGTATCAGCATCGAGATCATGCGTGGCTGTCCACAGGTGTGCCGGTTTTGTCACGCCGGGAATACCAAGCGGCCACTGCGTTACCGCTCGGTGGAGCGCGTGCTGGAAATCGCCGAGCAGGCTTACGCCGCCACGGGTTACGACGAGATTGGTTTGCTGTCATTATCGACGGCGGACTATCCGCGGTTGCCCGAGTTGGCGCGGCAGGTGAACGAGCGTTTTGGAAAGCGGATGGTCAACATCAGTTTTCCCTCGTTGCGAGTGGACCGTATGTTGCGGCATATTCCCTGGATGGCGAACTCGGTGCGCAAGAGTGGTCTGACGATTGCCGTAGAGGCTGGTAGCGAGCGGTTGCGGCGAGCGATTCGCAAGAAAGTGACAGATGGCAACCTGATGGAAGGTGTGCGGGCGGCATATGAGGCCGGCTGGAAGCGGGTGAAGCTGTACTTCATGGTTGGTTTTCCAGGTGAAACGCCGGCGGATATTGAGGGGATTGTGGATACCAGCCGGGCGATCGCCGAAGAGCGTCGGCAGTTGGGCCGACCGCCGGCGTTTGTGAATGTCTCGCTCAGTTGGCTGGTGCCCAAGCCGTTCACGCCGATGCAGTGGATGGCACAGCCCCGGGCGGAGTACTTTCAGGAGGTACGACAACAACTCGGCGCGCGGCTGCGGCAGGGGCCGAAATATATACGTTTGCGGATGCATGATGTGCGGCGTTCGATTCTGGAGGCGGTATTCGCGCGCGGCGATCGGCGGTTGGGTGTGGTGATCGAGGAAGCCTGGCGGCAGGGGGCGCGACTGGATGCTTGGGATGAGAATTTCGATCACGCGATCTGGCAACAGGCTTTTACAACGTGCGGCGTGGATCCGGATTGGTACGCCCACCGCGAACGGTCGTTTGATGAATTGCTGCCGTGGGATCACATTGGCCAGCACTTGCCACGTAGCTACCTGGAGCGCGCGTGTACGGATTTATGTTGTACGGATTCGGTCAAGGATCAGGCCGCCACATGAGTACAACTGCTTATGATGTGTTAGTAATCGGGGGCGGGCATGCCGGCGCGGAAGCCGCCTGGGCCGCCGCCCGGTTGGGAGCCCGCACGGCACTGGTGACCATCAGTTTGGATGCCATCGGCCGACTTTCGTGTAATCCAGCCATCGGCGGGATCGGCAAAGGTCAGATAGTGCGCGAGATCGATGCGCTCGGTGGCTTGATGGGACAGGTCACGGATGAGGCCGGTATTCAGTTCCGTATGCTGAATCGGCGCAAGGGCCCGGCGGTCTGGGCGCCGCGGGCACAAACGGATAGTGAACTCTATCCGGTCGTCTTGCGGCGTTATCTGGAATATTGTCGCAACCTGGACCTGCTCGAAAGTAGCGCGGAAGAGATTACGACTGAGTCCGCTGGCAAAGGGCGGCATAGAGTAACTGGTGTTGTGTTGAAAGACGGGCGCCGGCTGTCAGTGTCGGCGGTGATTGTGGCGGCGGGGACGTTTCTGCGCGGGTTGATGCATACGGGTGAGCAACAGACGCCCGGCGGGCGCATTCATGAGGCCGCAGCGGTTGGATTGAGCGCATCTCTGGAAAAAGCCGGGCTCACATTGGCTCGGCTGAAGACCGGGACGCCGCCGCGCGTGGCGCGGGAGAGCATAGATTTTTCGAAACTTACCGAGCAGGCCGGCGACGTTGATCCGGTACCGTTCTCGTTTTTGACTGAGAGTTTGAAGCAGTCACAAATCTGCTGTTGGCTGAGTTCCACGAATGAAGCGGTACATGACCTCATTCGTGCCAATCTACAGCGCGCTCCGTTGTACTCGGGGCAGATCCAATCACGTGGGCCGCGTTATTGTCCCAGTATTGAAGACAAGGTCGTTCGCTTCAGCGACAAACAATCACATCAAGTCTTTTTGGAGCCGGAGACTCGCGATAGTGGTCGGGTGTATGTCAATGGCATTAGCACTTCGCTCCCGGAGGATATCCAGCGGAAGATGGTAGCCATGATTGAGGGGCTGGAGCATGCCCGGGTGCTGCAATGGGGCTATGCGATCGAGTATGACTTTGTGCCGCCCGAGCAGATTACGGCTGATCTGATGACCAAGCCGGTCACGGGTCTGTTCCTGGCAGGACAGATCAACGGCACGAGCGGCTATGAAGAAGCCGCCGGCCAGGGATTGCTGGCGGGGGTCAACGCGGCGCGGTATGTCGGAGGCAATACAGGCGTAACTATTGCTCGTGACGAGGGTTACATCGGCGTTATGATTGACGATCTGGTCACACGGGGTGTGACTGAGCCGTATCGCATGTTTACGTCACGAGCCGAATATCGCCTCCATCTGCGTTATGACAACGCCGACGCGCGACTGACGCCCCTCGGACGGGATTGGGGACTGGTCAATGATCACCGCTGGGAGCGGTTTCGAGAAAAACGGTCGTGGCTGGCTAAGCTGATGAACCTGCTTAATACACTCCGCTGTGGGGGGCAACCACTCAGCCAGCTACTGAGACGGCCAGAAGAAGATGGACAGCGTTTTCTCTCTGCCTACAAAGAACTTACGCCATTTCGAGCAGAGACCGACATCTGGGCGCGGGCGCTGGTTGAGATCAAATACGCCGGCTATCTCCAGCGACAGCAGCGTACGATTGAGGAGTTTCAGCAACTGGAGGCACGAGATCTCCCGGCAAACCTGGACTATTTTAGCATACCGCATCTACGTCGCGAGGCGGCTGAGCGTTGGGCGGCGGTGGAACCGCGCAGCGTGGGACAAGCCGCACGGGTCAGCGGCATTCACCCAACCGACATTTCTGTCCTGCTGATCGAGTTAGCAGCCCAGGAGCGGCGTAGTTCAAAGGCGCGCTCTTAGTTGCCAAAACACCCCTTTCGTGCTATAATTGTCAACATAGGGAACTTAGAGAAGGTATGAGCAGCTAAATGCGGAAGAATAATAAGAACGGACCGAATCTGCTTAAAAATGTCTTCACGACTGGTGAGGTCGCTGAAGTTTGCAATCTGAGCCAGCAAACAGTGATTCGCTGCTTTGACAGTGGCCGGTTGAAAGGTTTCAGAGTTCCAGGATCCAGATTTCGACGAATTCCCCGTGACAGCCTGATCATGTTCATGAGGGAACACAGCATTCCACTGGATCAATTGGAAATGGGCAAGACGCGGGTGCTGGTTGTTGATGATGATCCCGCGATCGTCGAGATGCTGGTAGAACTGCTGGAGCGTGATGGCCGGTTCGAGGTGCAGACAGCCGCAACCGGTTTCGACGCCGGTATGCGTACCCGGGAGTTTTTGCCGGAAGTTATCGTCCTGGACTTCATGCTACCTGATATCAACGGCAATGCGGTCTGCAAGAGCATTCGAGCCGATGATTCTCTAAAGGACGTGAAGATCATCATCGTTTCGGGGGTAGTTAACCGTGATGATGTTCAGAAGCTGCTGGATGATGGTGCCGACGACTTTATCCAGAAGCCCTTCAGTATAGAGCAGTTGGTCAGCCGGATTACAGGATTGGTTCGTGGATGAGGTTCCCAAAAGCGACATAACGACGCGAGTCGACGGGCGACCTGATCCTGAACTGGTCCTTACCCACCTTGACACTTTACCCACATTATCGGCCGTTGCCCTGCGGCTGCTACAACTGACCTCAAACCGCAATAGCTCGGCGCAGGACGTCATAGAAGTGTTGCGCGGCGACCAGTCGCTCTCAGCCAAAATCCTCTCGGTAGCGGGCTCCGCCTGGACCGGAGCCAGCGGGCCGGTCAACTCGCTCGAGAAAGCAATACCGTTGCTGGGATTCTCGGCGGTTCGCAGCATAGTTTTAGCCGCGAGCGTATTCGAGTGTTTCCCCGCGAGCGAAGCGGCTGGCAAGGAAGTAGAATTCGCGCGGCGAGAGTTCTGGAAGCACGCGCTGGCAGTGGCCTGTACAGCTCGGCGTTTAGTGCTGGGACGGCGTGATCTGGGGATTGAGCCGCACGAGGCCTTTATTGCCGGTCTATTACACGATCTGGGAAAAGTGGCGCTCAGTGCTGTTTTTCCGAAGTCATACGACCGGGTTGCCTCGCAGGCTAACCAGTCGCGCGGGGACATTGCGGATTTTGAGCGGTCTTATCTGGGGATTGACCATACCGTGGCCGGCCGACGCATAGCGGAACGTTGGCATTTACCACGCGAGTTGCAGGAAGTCGCGTGGCTCCATCACCTCGCGGCGGAGACGCTACCGGCATCGGTTGAAGCTCCCGTCACCATCGGCCTGGTTCAATTGGCGGATACGATCAGCCGCGAACAACGCATTGGTTACTCCGGCAACTACATGTTCTATGAGCACTCCCCACGGTTGGCGGGGCGATTGGGCTTTGATGAGTCACACATTGACCAGGCCGTGGAAGCACTCGTGGGAGATGTAGCGGAATACACCGAGTTACTGGGCCTGGATCGCGAGTCACCTGACGAACTGTACATTGAGGCCATGACGCGGGCCAACGCCGAGTTGAGCCGCTTGAACACTGAACTGACGTCTAACAGCCGGCGCCTGGCAGCCAGCGCCCGGTATTTCCGTGGGCTGAGTACGTTTGACCAGCATCTGTCAGCCTGGTCCGATCCGCCGGCGGTGGTGGTCGCGCTGACGCAGGCGGCGTCGTTGGCTTTACAACGGCCCAAGGTGGCGGCTTTTGGATTGCGTGACAACCGGGCGGCGGTCGATATCTGCTGGATTTCAGGCGAGCCCGGTCAGGGGGGCGCCCGGTCCCAGGGACTCTCGGCGGAGATGATCGGCTGGCTGGAAGATCCGGGAGATAGCCAGGCCGCGGTTTTGACGCATGCCCCAGTGGCAGTACGGGCGATGCTGGCACCAGCAGTGGAAGAACTGGGGCGGGGCACGGCCTGGATGGTGTCGATAGTACACGATCGACAGATCGCCGGCGGGATTGTGTACCGGTCAGAAGGAGATGAACGGGCACGCCTGGCTGGAGAGTTCGAAGATCTACGGGCCTTCGTGGCCAGTCTGGGCCTGGCACTGGGACGGGCCAACGCGCAAGCCGCCGCCCGCCGACTGTCGGATGATCTGGCGGAGACCAATCGCCGGCTCCAGCAGATGCAGGTGGAACTGTTGCGCTCGCGCACACTCTCAATGATTGCCGAGATGGCGGCGGGAGCCGGTCACGAACTCAACAGCCCGCTCACGGTTATCTCTGGGCGGGCCCAGATGCTGGGCAAACAAAGTCTGGATCCCGAAGTCAGGCGCTCCCTGGAAGTAATCAGTAATAAGGCGCATGAATGCAGCCAGATTGTGTCTGAGATGATGGATTTCGCGCGTCCGTTGCCGCCCCGGTTAGCCGCGGTGGATCTGGCTGAGTTGCTGTCGAAGCTGCGGGATAAATGGCTGGAGGAATTGGATCTGCCGGCCAATCGGGTGAGACTACAGATTGAGTCGGCCGAGTTTGAGAAGAATGGTAATACCCTGCAAGTGCGCGTGGACAGCAATCAGATCAAGGCAGTGTTTGCGGAGTTGGTGGCCAATGCCTTGGATGCGCTGACCGATGACAGTGGTGTAATCAATATCCGCTGCCAACCAGCAGTGTCAGACAACCAGGTTGAAATCCTGGTGCATGATACTGGTTGTGGCATGACCCCCAGTGTGCTCCAACGCGCGTTTGATCCCTTCTACTCACATCGTCATGCTGGTCGCGGTCGTGGTCTGGGCCTGCCGCGGGCGTACCGGATTATTGAGTCTCACGGGGGGCGGATCTGGCTGGAGAGTGCCCCGCATGAAGGCACCACCGCGCACGTGCTTCTGCCATGCACGCCGGTGGTTCACAACAAAGACTCACAGTGAAGTCGGCTCTGGGTGGATATCCTTAGATCGGTTTGAGTAATCCCGGATTTCCCAGATAACACTTCGGGCGACATATAATGAGGTGACGGTTTCCCCTATGAATACAGGCGAAAACGAACTTCAAGCCGCTGAGATCCGGAGAATCCAAGGGGTGCAGCCCGCCGGGCGGCGTTGCGGGTCGATCTTGACCGCCAGATCAAGCTGGAATTTCATGGCGCGGCTATCACCTCTGATGCGGGATAGGTCGCGCAAGCGCGAACTCGATGAAGCGTTGGGACCGACGGCGACGGCGGGCGACATGTTCCGTGATCCTCGGTACGGCAAGAATGCGTCGACAATAGGTGGCTTTCCCTGGTTTACCCCGCTTCGGACCCCGGAATCACCCACGAGGTCGATCCCGACTTCCTGGAACACCTCCGTCGCGAGGAACTCGACCAGCCATTGGCACGCGACGCGGCCTTGCCGCTCTTGAACGCGGGGCGTCCGTCGCGTGTCAATGGCCAGCCCGAACTGCCCTGGGAGCCATGAACCAAACCGGAACATGATCAATTTCGGTCTTGGGCAGACTGGAATCAGAGGGTATACTGCGCCCATGTTGCCCGTGGATGGTCCCCGGGCGCCCGGCACGACGGGATGACTACGCGAAATGGGCCAAAGGCGTCTGACCGCCGGTGGAAATAGACGCAATGGAGGGCCAACATGAGTTGCCAAGCGACCCCCGCCCCCAAAACCCCCCACCCCCGGGCCCGCGCCGCCGCCCCCCGCGGAATCAAATTTCCTATCAGTCAGTAATCGACCATGCCGCTCTTTGTATGCACCTACGACAGCCGCGAGCACTGCGAGATCTCGGAGCGTGAGCATGTTCTCGGCTTTCATACCCAGAACACGGGGACTTTGGGCAGCCTCCACGACATCAGTGCCGGCACACTTGTTCTCTTGCGGATGAGTTCGCGAAAGGACAGAATGGTATTTTACGGCCTCTTCCGCGCGACTGGTGCTCTGAAAGAGGTCGGCGACTCCACCGCCAGGATCTGGCCCGATGAGAAACGCAGAGACCGTGTCATCTACAATCTCAGGGTTCCCGTAGAGTCTCTCTGCCGAGTACCTCGGAGTCTGACGCGGAAAGAGGTTCTCGCTCTCGGCTGGAAGACGAGATACCCACCGATAAAGCCATACGCCTGGCAGGGATATACGATGCTGTTCAAGGGGAATTTCCTCGGAAGAAAAGGTGTCGCTGGAAGAAAAGGTGGGAAGAAAAGGTGTCAGGAAGATTTTCTTGACCTCGCCGGCGGTTCCGGTCGAATCTGGGCCTAGAGCGGCCGCCACGCATCACGGAGCCGGGTCTTGCCTATCACGTCCTGAATCGGCGGGTGATGCGTCTGCCTCTGTTTCTCAAAGACGATGATTATCTCGCCTTTGAACGCGTGCTGGCCAAATCTCTGTCCCGGCCCGACGCGCCACGACTGCTCGCCTGGTGCTTGATGCCAAATCACTGTCACCTCGTGGTCCACGGCAAGCGTTAAGGGGATAAGTTGAATGGCATGAAGCTAACACTGGCCGTTCTCGGGATGGCGGTGGTACCGCTCGCGTGGTTTCTGTGGGCGTGCGGGACAGCCACCTGTTTAGGCTCCTTCCGTTGTCATCGGAGAAGAGTGGGGTTAAAGAACACCGTATATGGTGACCACTGTAACGCGCTGGCGCAGTAATCTCGGTGTGGGTGGTAATGCCGCATGTGCGGGCAGATTGAGCATAGCTGGTAATAGTCCGTGGCCTCGGTAGGACGGACTTCCTGATAAACCGCGGCTTGGCAGGAGCCGCGCCCTCCCTGGACGCCGGATCGTTTCTGATACCGCTCTAGTGTAGTTTCTCACACTGTTTGCATCTTATCGAGGACGGCCCGGGCGCGGCGGACTTTTTCCAGGATGGTCTCGGCCTTGGCGGTCCAGGTGAACGACTGCGGGTTTTCGTTGTGCTTGGCAAGATAGTCTTCAATT
>JBDRDH010000087.1:0-13261 GCA_043820985.1 Planctomycetota bacterium | reverse complement strand
ATGTCGGCTAGCGTCTCGGCGGCCTTCAACTCCATCAACCGCTGCTGGAGCCGGCGAGCCAATTCCACTCCCCACTTCCTGCGCGTCTCCTTCGCGATCGAACACGCCTTCTGCATGCCGCGACTGGCGAAGCTCACTTCCATAATCAGCCTCGTCTATAAAAGAGTTTACGTAATACGTTAACTCTTTTCAAGGGTCAATAATATTTTTTCAAGTCCTTCCCGTTATTGCACATGTAATTAGCGCTTATCAAACCTCTTTCCGCCCGCGGAAGGCTTCTTCGAGCATCGAGCGGTTGGCGTATTCGATTTGTGAGCCGGGGGCGATGCCGCGGGCCAGGCGGGTGATGCTGACCGGGGTGTCCCCCAGTAGGCTGGAGATGTGCAACGCCGTCGCGTCGCCTTCGAGTGTGGGATTGGTAGCCAGGATGATCTCGCGCACCCCGCCAGCCTTGACACGGTGGACCAGGGCGTCGAGCGTCAGGTCCGCCGGCTCGATGCCATCCAGCGGCGCGATGTGCCCCATCAGTACGTGGTAGACGCCGGTGATCAGCCCGGTAGCCTCCAGGCTGATCAGGTCCTTGGGCTGTTCGACGACCACGATCTGCTGCTGATCGCGGCGTGGATCGGCACAGATGTGGCACAGGTCGCCGTCCGCCAGGTTAAAGCAGCGCGTGCAGGGCCGAATCTGCTCCTTGGTGGCCGTGATGGCGGCGGCCAGCGCCAGGGCATCCTCGCGCTTGGCCTTGAGCAGGTAAAACGCGATCCGCTCGGCGGAGCGCGCCCCAATGCCCGGCAAACGCTTAAGCTCGTCGATCAAGCTTTGCAACGGAGCAGTAAGCTGTACGTCACTCACGGCCAACCTCGCGATTATCTATGTTTCGAACCGATTCAATTCGATCGTGGTGTCCGACCTTTGTGTCGGACGTTGTCGTGGAAGAGCGTTTTTCCCGCGTTCTACGGCCGGGGCAGAGCCCGGCCGCTACATTTGGAAATCATACGTGCCAGCCGGCCTATTCCGGGGGGGTACCATCTGGCGTAACGTCCGGCGCGCCGCCGCCCAACATATCCATCATGCCGCCCAGGTTCATCCCACCCATGGCGGCTTCCATTTCCTTCTGCGCACCGGCCCGGCTGTTGCGGACCGCGTCGCGCACCGCCGCGCAAATCAGGTCCTCCATCATTTCGATGTCACCCTCCTCGATCGTCGCCGGCTCGATTTTCAGCGCGACCATATCGCCACGCCCATCGACCGTTGCCCGGACCTGCCCGCCCCCGGCCTCGCCGGTGAACCGAGCCGCCCCCAGCCGCTCGTTCATCTCACCCATGTTCTGCTTGATCTGTCCGGCGTTGCGCATCAGATGCATCAATTGCCCGATATTGCCAAACATACTTTACTCCTTGCTGTCCGCGCTCGAGGCCCGCGCCGCGCGCTCGACGTATACCAGCTCGCCATCAAACAGGTCCATCACCTGTTGCACAACCGGATCACGCAGAATGCGCGCCCGCTCTTCACTCGTCACTCCGCCCCGCGCGCCGTGCGTGCGCGGCGCTTCGGGCGCCGCTTCTTCCGGCACATAATCATCCGGAACATCCACCTCGTGGGAATATTCGACCTCGTCCGGAGGATATTCGGATTTGGGCCGCGGCTTAGCCGGGCGCTTGGTGACCGACTGGGCGGGTGTTTGGGGCACGGGTTCCCGACGCTGATCTTCAGTTTCGGCTGGCCGCGCGGGAGCTATGGGCTTTTTTTTTTCGTCTGCCTGCCCGGTCACCGGCCAGCCGGCGATGATCTGCTCGATCGCGCCCCACTGCCGCATGTGCGCCAGCCGTACCATCGCCGCGTCCGTCAAGGCCCGGCCGGCGCCACTAAAACGTACATTCCGCCGCAGTTCTTCGAGTAAGGTGATCATCTGCACGTATTGCGACAGCTTGTATTCAGCGGATAACGCGACATATTCATCACGGTTATCCGCCGGCAGATCCACCATCGGCGCATCCGGGCCACATGCCTTGATCAGCATCAGGCTGCGCAGCGTCTCGATCATATCGTTACAGAAGACTTCCAGACCGCGCCCCTGATCCAGCAGGTCCTCGACGCCCCGCAGCACCGCCCCCACGTCGCTCGCGGCAATCTGTTGCAACAGCGCCAGAACGCGCTCATCCTGCGCCGGCGGCAGGAGCTCATCCAGCAACTTGGCCGTCAGCTTCTTGGGTGATACCGACAGCAACTGGTCCAGGATGCTCAACGCGTCACGCATCGAACCCCGCGCCAGCCGCGCCACCCGCCGCAAAACCACCTCTTCCGACTTGGCGCCCTCTTCCTTGGCAATTTCACCCAGCCGTTTGGCGATCGCGTCCGGGCCGATATTCTGAAAATTAAACCGTTGGCAGCGGCTCTGGATGGTTGCGGGAACTTTCTGGATCTCGGTGGTCGCCAGGATGAATTTCACATGCTCCGGCGGCTCTTCCAGCGTTTTTAAGAGCGCGTTGAAAGCCCCGGTCGAGAGCATGTGCACTTCATCAATGATGTAAACCTTGTAACGTGCCCGCGCCGGCCGATACGCCGTGTTGCTCCGCAATTCGCGAATGTTATCGACGCCGGTATTGCTGGCCGCGTCGATCTCGACCACGTCGATATCCTGCCCCTCGGCAATGGCCGTGCACGCGTTGCATTTACAACAGGGGTCTACCGTCGGGCCGTCCGCTTCCAGGCAATTCAGGGCCTTGGCCATAATACGGGCCATGCTGGTCTTGCCGACGCCACGCGTGCCGGTGAACAGGTAGCCATGATGAATGCGGCCGGTCTTGATGGCATTGACCAAAGTGGTCGCGATCGGCTCCTGTCCGATGACCTCATCGAACGTCCGGCTGCGGTATTTTCTGGCCAGAACCGTGTATGCCATTTCAGCGCTTAGCCTTCAGCTTCGGTTAGAAAAAAGCGTGCCCGAGGCTCCAGCCAGGTTGACGGTGCACGTGGACCGAGCCGGGCGGGCTGCTGCCTTCCGACCCTGACCCATTATCCGACCGGCGCACTGCACCGGCCCGACCTTCAACCTCGGACACAAACTGAAATGCTACCGTATCTCACCACCCCTGACCAGTCCGGTTGCCGCTACTGCGTCTCCGCTTGATACACAACCTCGCCCCCAACGATCGTCTTTAGCACCTGGGTCTCGATAATCTCGCGCGGCTCACAGGTCATTACGTCGCGATCGATAACGATGAAATCCGCCAGCTTGCCCGGCTCCAGTGAACCCTTCAGCTCCTCCTCGAAAGCCGCGTAGGCCGCGTCGAGCGTGAAGCTACGCAGGGCCTCCTGACGTGTCATGCGTTCCTGTGGTCGCCAGCCGCCGGCGGGCTGCCCTTCGACGTCCTGCCGGGTAACCGCCGCGTATAGCCCCAGAAATGGATTGTGCGACTCGACCGGGAAATCGCTCCCGCCCGGCAATGGCACGCCCGTTCGTCGCAATTGGCCCCAGGCATACGCTCCCACCACTCGCCGTGGCCCCAGCCGATCCTCCACCCAACGCATATCACTCGTACAGTGCGTCGGCTGCATCGACGGGATCACGCCCTGTTTGCTGAAACGCGGAATGTCTTTCAGCGACAGAATTTGGGCGTGTTCGATGCGAAAACGATGGTCCTTGGCTGGTCGCCGGCTGAGCGCCACCGCATATTGATCGAGCACTTCCCGATTTGCCCGGTCGCCAATCGCATGCGTGCAGACCTGGTAGCCTTGCCGCAGCCCATCTTCCGCGATAAACCGAATGAACTCCGGCTTCATCACGTTAAGCCCGCGATACGGCCGGCTATGGGCGTCAGTCGGGCGATCCGCATATGGCTCCAGCAGCCACGCCCCACGCGATCCCAGGGCTCCGTCGGCATACAGTTTCGCACTGCGGACAGTCAGCCGCGCGTCAATCAACAAACCATGTTCACGGAAATACGCCTGGGCGTAACGGGCGGATACCATGGCGTAGACACGCAGCTTGAGTTGCCCGCTCTCGGCCAGTTGGCGATAAACATCGACTTCCGCCGGTGCAATCCCCGCGTCATGCACCCCCACCAGCCCCACCGCCAGGCACATTTCCTGGGCCTTTAACACCAGCGTCGCGGTGTCCGCCTTGGCCGCCCCCAACTTGGATTCGATCAGCTCGCAGGCGTTGTCGACAAACACACCGGTCGGTGCCCCATGCACGTCGTGCAAAATTTCACCCCCGGCTGGCGCGGTTGTCTCACTGGTGATTCCCGCCAGTTTCATGGCCGCCGCGTTTGCCAGGCCGGCATGACCATCCACCCGTGTCAGCCACACCGGATTGTCGGGGCAGACCGCACTGAGCTGCTCATGGTTTGGCAACCGGCGTTGTGGCCAACTCTCATGGTCCCAGCGGCCACCGAGAATCCATTCACCTGCCTGGGCTTTCTCGACGCGGGCGGCGATCTGTGCCACCACATCGTCAAATGACTGCGCTTCGCTCAGGTCCACGCGTCCCAAACCGTAGCCCCCCAATCCGGCCACGTGACAATGCGCGTCGATCAAGCCCGGCAGGACCGTTTTGCCACCCAGATCGATCAATTTCGTCTGTGGCTGCCGCTGGTTCAACACCTCCGCATTGGAGCCCACCGCCACGATATGACCACCAGCCAGCGCCAGTCCCTCGGCTCGTGGCTGGGCCGCGTTCATTGTGTAGATATTGCCATTGAGATATATGACTTCCGCGGGTGGCTGACGCTGGGGCTGATCTGACACCGCGAAGACGTACGGCGAACTCGCCAGCACCGCCAGCAGCACAATTACCAGATGCACATCGCTCATGGCCCACCTCCGGTGAAAGTGCGGAAGAATTATATTGGTAAACAGACGCCCACGGCTTCAACGATCCCGGCGAGCTACTCGTACGCCCGCACGATCAGGGTGTCATTTTGACCGCCAAAGCCGAAGCTGTTCGACAAGCAGGTACGCACGCGCGCTGGCCGCGGCTTGTTTGGCACGTAGTCCAGATCACAGTTGCGGTCCGGGGTGCGATAGTTACTCGTTGGGGGAATAACACCGTCGCGAATCGCCAATACACATGTGATCAGCTCAACCGCTCCGGCGCCGGCGATCAGGTGACCAAAGACACTCTTGACACTGCTGATCGGCACCTTTGAGGCCAGATCGCCGAATAACTGTCGGATAGCCCGTGTTTCGACCTTGTCATTTTCCTCGGTACTGGTGCCGTGGGCGGAGATGTAATCAATATCCGCTAGTTCCACACCGGCATCTGTCATGGCACTCCGCATAGCTGCCATTGCGCCGCGGCCTTCATCGTGCATGTCGGTTATGCGGAAAGCATCCGCGGTCGAACCAAAACCGATGATCTCGGCCAGGATCCGCGCCCCACGCCGGCGGGCATGTTCCAGCTCCTCGATGATCACGATGCCCGCCCCTTCGCCCAAAACAAAGCCGTCGCGCGTGGCATCGAAGGGCCGCGAGGCTGTCTGAGGAGATTCATTCCGCGTCGAGAGGGCCGTCAGGCGGTTGAAACCGGTCACGCCCAGCGGGTGAATCATGCTGTGCGCGCCGCCGGTAAGCATCATATCCGCATCCCCACGGCGAATGATGCCGGTTGCCTCACCGATTGCCTGCGTACTCGCGGCACAAGCCGTAAGCGTGTTCAGGTTGGGACCCTGAGCCTTGAAGCGACAAGCCAGATGATGGGCGGCACAGTTTGGATCCTGCTCCAGCTCGCGGCTGGCATCGAACTTCTCGTACGCGACTTCCGCCCAGTGTACCGCGTCCAGTTCACGACGCTCCACATCCCAACCGGCCACAGCGGCCGCGATAAAATTATCGATATCGACCGGACCCTCGCCTCCGCCCAGGTAAACACCAATCATCTCCGGTTGAAGGTCGGTGGCCTGGTCCAGGCCGGCGTGGCGCCAGGCCAATTCCGCCGCTCCCAGGGCGAAAGTTGTATTCCGGCTGGCAGTGCGATGAGCTTCAAAATCCTTGCCCAGAATCTGCTTCAGATCGAAGCCTTTCACCTCGGCGGCGAACTGTGACGGGAATGTGCGCGCGTCGAAGATCGTGGTCGGCGCGGCGCCATTTTCACCACGCAGCACGCGCTGCCAGGCTTCCTCGAGCTCCCATCCGAGTGGGGTTACCCAACCCATGCCGGTAATAACTACTCGACGCGCCATTTCTTCTGTCCGCACCTCTGCTTGGGCAGCAGTCCGATACGCCCGTTATCCGCCGTGGCGTTTCGTGACCAGTGCCGCGCACTGACCGCCGGTCAGCGCGCATGAAATACTGAGTACATATTCTATGTCGGCGTCTACCGGATCACCCGTAACCAGTTTCAGCCGGCATTCCGGATCATGCGGGGTACAGTTGATCGCCGGCGGGATCGTGTTGTGATGCAGTGCCAGAACTCCGGCGATAAAATCAATCGCGCCACTACCCGCGCCATTATTACCAACATTACCTTTAATGCCCAGAACCGGTACTTCCGAGCAGCGCTCCCCTAAAATAGTATGAATCGCCGCGGCTTCCGCCCGGTCGTAATCTTTGATTCCATAACCGTTGGCCGTGACCAGATCCACTTGTGCCGCCGTGATCCCGGCGTCCGCCAGGGCTTTACGCGCCGCCAGCACCAATCCCGTTCCCGTGGGTGACATCCTGCTGGGCTGCGCGGCCTGATGAATGTCGTTGGCCGCTCCGAATCCTATTACCTCGGTATAAATCCGCACCCCACGCCGCCGAGCGTGCTCCAGCTCTTCCAGAATCACCAGCCCGGCACCCTCCGAAACCACCACACCATCACTGTCCGCCGCGAAGGGCCGGCAAGCCTGTTCGGGCGTGTCGTTCCTCCGGCTCAGCCGCTTACCAAGTGATTGGCGTATCATCGCCATTGGGTTGATCTTGCTCTCGGCCCCACCGCAGATACAGACATCGGCCACGCCACGCGCCAGCGTGCGGAACGCTTCACCAATGGCCAGATGGCTGCTGGCTTCGCCACAGGTAATGGTGTTGCTGGGTCCCTGGGCATCGTGCACGATCGTGACATGGCAAGCCAGCATATTCGGTAGAAACTTAAGCAGCCACAGGGGCGTGAGGTTGGTCATCCCTTCACTACCCCAGCGGAGCATGCTGAAGACCCCCTCTTCGGAAGCACTGTGCAGCGCTTCGGCCAGCTCGGACAGATCGGCACAGATCAGTCCGGCCCCAATATTGGCTCCGAAGCGATCCGACGCGACGTTCGCCGCGCCCTCCGCGTCACCACGATCCAGCACACACTTGGTCCGCAGGTCGGCATCCCTGACCACCTGGTGCGCCGCCGCCACGGCCAGTATAATGTCGCGCGCCATCACTTTACCGGCTTTGCGGTAGTATTTGGGTACATAGTCGGCGATCTTGAGACCGGCTACCTCACCTCCAATTTGTGAATCGAACCGGGCCGGATCGAACGCTTCCAGCCGCCGGATGCCGCTACGACCGACTAGCAGTGCGTCCCAGAAGCCGGCCGCGCCGATGCCGATCGGGGTGACCGGGCCGAGTCCCGTGACTACCACGCGCGGAACGCTCACAGTGCCACCTTATCCGTCCCGCGGTCACGATACATCTTCAGCAGTGACATGAACTCTTCGGTAAAGACAAAATTCTCTTCAGGAAAATCCAGGCCGCTCATGTTCTGATCGATATGCGAAAAAACGAGGTCGATCTCGGCCACCAGGTCGTCGCCGCGGTAAGCCCGACCGCGGGTCGAGGCCGCCGAATCGCGAACCTGTTCCACTTCGGCCTCATACCTGATCTGCTGGCCGGGGCGCACCAATTGATGGAAGACCGCCCGCTTGACTTTCGCCAGGATCACCTTCTCGGCGAACTGGCGCGCTTCGCCGACCAGGATCCCGGCGGTTTGCGCCATGCCTTCAATCATCAGACTGGCCGGCATGATCGGGAAACCGGGAAAGTGATCGTGCAGATGATCCTCGGCCAGCGTGACGTTCTTGACCGCCACGGCCCGTTTCCCGGACTCAAATTCCTCAAAACGGTCTATCCAGATCCAACGCACGGTACAACCTAGCCCTTGGCCGCCAGTTTGGCTTCAACGAAGTTGATAATCGTCCCGACCTTGAAGACGTCGGAAATCTTGTCGATGTCGGGATCCTGCTCGAATTCACTGAGGTCGGCGTGGGGCATACTCTCCTTGAGCGCCGCCAGCCCGGCCGCGTTCAGCTTGCGGTTTTCAACGTAGTCCGCGTTGCTGAGAATGTCCCGCGGGATTAGTTCCTCCTGCGGGATCTTGATATCGAAGGTTTTCTCCAGGCGAAACACAATGTCCAGAAAATCGATGGACTCGGCGCCCAGGTCGCCGGTCAGCGTCGCCGTTTCCGTTACTTCGTCTTCCTCGACGCTCAGTGCGTCAATCAGTGTCTGCTGGACCTTCTCGAAGATCTCGTCCCTGTTCATCTCAGGCATTCATGCCTCCCTACACCAGTCCGCGCCGACCGGCACAGACAACTTATTAGTCCAGAGCCACATTCACCGGACGACCTACCAGCAGGCGTTTTAGCAGTGCCCGCATATGCGCGCGACTGTTCGCGTCGATCGCCGCCAGGCTGGCATCCGTATCCGCCAGATTCAAGTGCCGTAGCGTCAGCCGCCCTTTCACAATTTCCCGCTCATCCACCAGGCCCCGGGCGGCGAAAACGCTCTGCTCATCCGTCAACTCCTTGCAGATCGATTCGACCGTCATCACCTGCCCCGGTACCAGAAAGCTCTTATAAGTGACGTTCCGCGCCTCCTTCAGAACCACCAGGCCGGGCGCGAAGTCCAGCGCGGTCCGCACTACCCAGGCTGAAGCCTGCACCATGGCTTCCACCATCAGCACGCCCGGCAGGACCGGGAACGCCGGAAAATGATCGGCCAGGTACTCTTCCGCCAGCGAGAGAGCCTTGTGCGCCACGATGCGCTGTCCGGGCTCCAACTCGCTAATCCGGTCTATCAGGACGAACTTCACGGGTATACTCTACCTTATCACGCCCGCGTCATGATAGAAACACACCCCTGCGGGTGAATTACCATTGGCGCCCGGACGTCTTCCACGCCGCGAAATCCATCGCGACATTTGGGTTAAGGATTGTAACGATCCCCCGCCCCGCTATCCAGTCCGTGGGGGATCATCCGCCCCGGCTGGCTAGATCCGGCTCAGATGGTCGGGATGCTCCCGTACGTGTGCCGCAATCCCGTCCGCGTACTTCTGCATCAGTTGCTCGATCAATTCCTGGCTTTCCTGACTCTCCCCCTCACCAGGCACATAACAGGCCGGCTTGACGATCAGGCGGAAGTAGAAGTTTGGTCGCGAAACCACGAACGCCTGACAGATTACTGCCCGGCACCGCAGCGCAATCTGCACCGTGCCCGTCAGAAAATCCCGGGTCTCTCCAAAAATCCGCACCGGACAGGTCTTTAGCGTCACGCCGCGTACCCGGTTAACGTCCAGGGCACTGCCGACCAAGCGATTCTCCCGGAAACAACGGTAGATCTCACGCGGGAAGCTATCGGCGTACAATACGCGTATCGCGGCGTACTCTGGAAACGTCTGCGCGTACTTTCCCTGCACGTACATCCGGATCGCACCCTCATTGCGATCACGCACGCCCGCGCAGCGATATCCCAGCAGGGCCATCAGCAATCCCGCCACGTGATGTGAACCATGATGACTGAGCATCACGTAAACACCACGCCCCGCCGCCAGGGCCTCATCCAGGTGTTGCCGCCCATGAAAGCGAATACGCCGCATGATCTTGTCACGCGGCAGGCAGTCGAAGATCAGATAATAAAGTTTATCCGCCCGAGTCCGCTGAAAGTAATTCCGAATAATCTTGCGCTCGCGTGAGGCCGAAAGACCCTCGGGGAAGATCCGGCGCAACTCCTGCCGGTAGCGGTTTCGACGACGAAAATTGAGCAGGTACTCAATCGTCCCGAACCAATGCCCAAATAAGTATAGACCTTTCAGGCTGAACAAACGCACCCAGCACATTAGAAACAGGCGTACTAAGCCGAATTTCGCCCGCACATGCCAAGCAAGCGTCTTGTACGGCGTTGGCTCGGGGTGAGTCGTTTCCGCCGATGGCGCTTTAGATTCTATCGCGGCGTCATCAACTCCCATCAGGCTGGAGACTCCATCTAGCGTACCGTGGTTCGCTCGTATGGCCATTGTGCGTTCTGTTAGCTAGACACGCAATGGGGGCGCCTGATTAGCCCCCCAGGTTGAATCTCTTTTTATATCTTCTCTATATCTGGTGAGTGCTCGCCGCTGTCGACGGACCAATACACCTCGCTCACCCCCCACTTTCTCCGGCACGCGAAGGGGGACAAACCTGGCAGCCGCGGTTCTTATGACTGCCGAAATAACCGGGCCCAGACTATGCTGGTTCGTCGGGCCGTGCCTGCTCCGGCTTTAATGACGCCGCCGCCCGTTCCGTCTGGATCGCCCGGATCTCACGGCGTAACTGAGTCAGCGCTCCACGGACGGTACCGATGAAGCGGTCAAGCTGGACCTGCGCCTGCCCCTTGGGATCATTCAGATCCTCAATATACGTCTCCAGCTCCAGAAGCAAGCCGGTTAACCACTCGGTATCCTGGGCACGCACTTGGGACACTGCTTCACGGTAAGCGGTCTCCGCCCGTTTGTATTCTTCCGAGCCGGGTTGCCCCTCACGCGCCAGCTTGTGGAAGCGATAGATGGCCCCTCCCGCCCGCTTGATCTCGACCGCCACTGCCCGCTCACGGGTGATCAGCTCGCGCACGGCCGCCCGATGCTCGTGCTCTTCTCCACAGCGTTCGATCTCCTGACGCAGCTTCTCGAAACGCTCCGCTGACAGTAAGACCGGTGTCAGTGCATGGATCGCCCGTAACCGCCGCAGCAGCCAGGAAGCCGTCTTCTGTTCACCATCGCGCGCTGCCTGGGCCGCCTGTTTTGCCAGATCGTTGATCTGTTCTCGAAACACCAGGCAGCGCTGCTGAAAATCAGCGAACTCCTGTTCGTGTTTGCCGACCTGTTCCTGTTCAATGTGCACGGGGAATCGGCGTAGCAGTTCCTGCATTTTATCCAGCGCATAGTGTGCCGCCGCCTCATTGTATTGCGCCAGATGAACTTCAAACTCCTTCTGAAGATTCATGAAAGCGTGTAACAGTTGCGGACGCGTTGGGAAAGTCACTTCACCGGTACCATCAAACGGCTTACGCAACTGTGATTCGTCTTCTGGTTCCGGATGTTCGATTTTGTGTTCGGTATGGAGAGCCACCTCTCGTTCCGAGATGAAACTGCGCACCATGGCTGCCAGAACCGGATCGCGGCACACGTCCGGGTGACTCAATGCGCGCGTCGCGGCTCGTGAGAGCCGGACTTGATCAGATGCATCCCGCGCGATCTGCGCGCAAAGCATCTGGTAAATAGCCTCGCGATGCTTGAAATCCGGTCGCCCCTGCCCCGGCAAGCCAAATACCGCCAGTCGGACGACCTCAAGCTGTTTTCCACACAAATCCGGCGGGCAGGCCTCGGATTCGAGCAAATCGCAGGGCAAAATCGCCGTCCGCGCGAGCCAACCCAGACTTTCCAGCCGGTCCAGCAACCAGCTACCTAATAGGCGGGGTAACGCCGCCGCCACTGTCCGGGCCACCTCCGGTGGTGATATTTGCCCGGTGTGTGAAATCCGTCGCTCCAGAGCAGCAGACGCACACAAAAAGTATTGATCCCAATCAGCCTGCGAAACGTCCGATAACTCTGTGACGGCTCTCGGATTGTCATCATCCGACCGGATCATATACACCCCTCGTATCTCTCTTCTGTGTTTATTCTAACACATGCTGATACAACGTGCCGTTAATCGCCCGCCCGATCTCAGTTACTGATCTTTAACTGCGGCAGCGGCACGCGCTGACGCTCACGGGTGGTGACCTGTCCCACCATCGCCGACACGACCTCTTCTGTGGCCTGGCGGAAATGCGCAGGCACTTCTGTATACAGGGCTAAGGGTTGACCGGCGTCACAATATTCCCGGATCGCACCGTGCAACGGGAGCCCACCCAAATACGGCACATTCAATGCCTTTGTTGCCCGCTCCACGCCACCTTGTCCAAAAATGTAATCTCGCTGTCCATCCGGCAAAAGGTAGTAGCTCATGTTCTCCACAAAACCGATGGTGGGCACGCCCAGTTTCTCATACATCCGCAACGCCTTCACCACGTCCAGCAAGGCCACTTCCTGGGGCGTGCAAACCAGCACGGCACCAGTCAGTGGCAGGGTCTGGGCCAGGGTGAGCGGGATATCCCCCGTTCCCGGGGGCAAATCGACAATCAGGTAGTCCAATTCACCCCAGTCACCCCGCTGCAGCAACTCCTTAACATAGCTCTGAGCCATCGGCCCACGCCAAATGACCGCCTGGTCCGGCGGAACCATGTATCCCATACTCAGAATCTTGATCCCCTCGAACTCCACGGGCACCACCCAACCGCGCTCGTTCAACAGCGGCGCGGCCTCCTCGGTGCCAGTTAGTTTGGGCAGCGACGGCCCATACACATCCGCATCCAGCAGGCCCACCCGCAGTCCGCGCCGCATCAGCCCCACCGCAACCAACACCGCCACCGTGCTCTTACCAACACCCCCTTTGCCCGCGCCAATGGCGATCACGTGCTTGACGCCCGCCAACGATTCCGGCATCTGGCGCTTGATAACCTGGAACTCGACCCGCACGTCATCAACACCAACGATACCAGTCACGGCCGACAGAATTTGTTCCTGTAAAAACGCCCGCATCTCATCGGTAGCCAACTCCGGTGGCAGTTGCACTGGTATCGAGACCCGTCCCGCGCTCGCGGACACCTCGCGCACAAATCCCAATGTCACCACGTCTTTGCCGGATCGCGGCTCTATAACCTTACGTAAGGCTTCCAGTACGATGCCCTTTAAGGACTGCTCTGCGCTCATAACCTACTCCAATATTTCAGGGCACCAGTCGTGTTCCCGGATACTGGTCCACCACCCTCCCGATGAGACACGCTTGAGCATAATTGCACCTGGTATCAAAGTCCACCGAGCCTCGACAGCCCGTCAGCAGCCATTTGACCGCCATCTAGTGTAGTTTCTCACACTGTTTGCATCTTATCGAGGACGGCCCGGGCGCGGCGGACTTTTTCCAGGATGGTCTCGGCCTTGGCGGTCCAGGTGAACGACTGCGGGTTTTCGTTGTGCTTGGCAAGATAGTCTTCAATT
>JBDRDH010000086.1:0-7367 GCA_043820985.1 Planctomycetota bacterium | reverse complement strand
GGCCGAGAACCGCCGAGGCGCCAAGAGCGCGAAGGACGCCAAGAAGACGAATGGAGCCCCCGGCAACCCGTCGCTGGCGCTCCGGGCTCGGATTGGATGGGGCACCCAATGAAATACTGATTACTTCAGGTTTTCGGGGTTCAGGGGTTGCAGGTCGTCCGGGATGAACAGGCCATCCTTGCGGATCAGTTTGCCGTCGAAGTGGATTTCGCCGCCGCCGTAGTCGGGTGTCTGGATCAGGACGATATCCCAGTGCACCTCGCTGGTATTGCCGTTGGGGCATTCGTCATATGAGGCGCCGGGGGTGAAATGGATACTGCCGGCGATCTTCTCGTCGAAGAGGGTATCCTTCATGGCGTGCATGATGTAGGGATTCACGCCGAGGGCGAATTCGCCAATGTAGCGCGCGCCTTCGTCAGAATCGAGGACCTCGTTGAGTTTGTCGGTACTGGTGCTGGTGGCCTTGATGATCTGGCCGTTTTTGAATTCAAAGCGGATGTCTTCATGCGTGACGCCGCGGTAGAGGGTGGCGGTGTTGTAGTGCATGACGCCATTGACGCTTTCGCGCACGGGGGCGGTAAAGACCTCGCCGTCGGGGATGTTGTGCCGGCCGGCGCAGGTGATAGCGGGCAGACCCTTGATGGAGAAGGTCAAATCGGTGTCCTGGGGGCCGATAATATGGATCTGATCGGTGGCCTCCAGGCGGTTTTTCAGCGGCTGCATGGCAGCGTTCATGCGGGCATAGTCCAGCGTGCAGACGTCGAAGTAGAAGTCCTCGAAAGCCTCGGTGGACATCTGGGCCAGTTGGGCCATGCTGGGGTGAGGCCAGCGAATCACCACCCAGCGGGTTTTGGGCACGCGGGTTTCCAGGTGCACGCGTTTCCAGAGGGTTGATTCGTAGAGCTTCTGCTGTTCGGCGGAGAGGTCGGACAGTTCGGAGACGTTATGATTGCCACGGGCGCCGATGTAGCACTGGACATTCCGCATCTGGAGCAGCTCGACCTCGGTACGCAACTCCCAGCTTTCCGGGGTGCCGTGCATCATCATGGCCCGGTTGATCTGATTGCTCTTTAGCATAATGATCGGGTGGGCGTCGAGTTCGCGCGCGACACGGGCGCACTCGTTGGCGAATTCGTGCGGGACGTCGATGGCCTCGATCAGGATTTTGTCGCCGGCTTTACAGGCCGTGGAGTATTGAACGAGTGTTTGAGCCAGTTGCGCGATGCGTGGGTCAATCATTTGAGTCTCCTGGATTTCATAAAGCGAGTAGCACACCATCTGAGGGCATTTATGTCAATGACGACGTGGCGTAACGTTTGTGGAGCAATAGTGTCTGGCGGTAAGTGCCGATAACGTAAAGGGGTAGGATGGCGTCTGCTTGACTAGTCCCAACCGGGCTCCTAACATCGGCTCGTGAGGACAGACCGGTCGCCGTGTGAGAGGTTAAACGATGGGGCTATGCGAACGTTGCAAGAAGGCGCAAGCCACGTTTCATATGACTGATATCGAGGTTTCGGGCGACAAGCGCGAGCGGCACCTTTGCGAGCACTGCGCGGTCGAGGAGGGGCTGCTCCAGATGGCCAAGCCCTCGGTCAATATTCACGACGTGCTCGAGAGCTTTGTCGCCAGTGCCAAGAGTAGTCCCTCGACGTTATCAAACCTGGTGTGCAGCGAATGTGGCATCAGTTACATCGAGTTTCGGAACCAGGGCTCGCTGGGTTGTCCGGCGGACTATGATGTCTTCGAGGAGCATATGGAACGGCTATTGGAACGGGCACACGATGGCAATTCACATCATGTCGGCAAAGTGCCCAAGTCGTCAGGTACGCGGCACATGACCCAGCAGGATATTCACCGCCTGAAGCGTCAACTGGCGGACGCGGTTTCCGCCGAGGACTATGAACGCGCGGCCGAGCTGCGCGACCGGATACGTGAACTGGAGGGCGTATGAATACGCTCGACGATGTAGTTCGACAGGCCGGTGAGTGGTTGCGGGGCGTGGGCCCCATGCACGAAATCGTGATCTCCACGCGCATCCGCCTGGCGCGCAATATCCGCGGATTCTCGTTTCTCACGCAAGCTGAAACGGAAGTGAAAACTGAAATCGCGGAGACCATCCAAGCCGCGATACAAAAGAGCCCGGTGGTGACTGATTTCCTGTCGTTGGATGTCGAGGGGCTGGATGAGCTCGACCGGACGATACTGGTTGAACGCCACCTGATCAGTCGTCAACACGCCGATGGCAATGGGGCGCGCCGCGTGGCCTTCGATCCGACCGAGGCGGCGGCGTTGATGATCAACGAGGAAGACCATCTGCGCTTACAGGTTATGCGTAGCGGCTTACAGCTTGGCGAGGCCTGGAATCAGATTAACGCGATTGACGACGCGCTCGATGAGAATCTCGAATTCGCGTTTCATCCCAAGTATGGCTATCTGACCGCCTGTCCGACCAATGTCGGCACCGGAATTCGCGTGTCGGTCATGCTGCATCTGCCGGCTTTGCGGCTGACCGACGAACTCGACAAGGTATTTCAGGCCGCCAAGGATATGAAGCTGGCCATCCGCGGGCTCTATGGCGAGGGTACCGAAGCCCAGGGGGACTTCTTCCAGGTGTCCAACCAGATCACGCTGGGGCGCAGTGAAACCGAGATCATTGATGACTTCCGCAAGGTGGTTATACCCAAGATCGTTGAATATGAGAACCTGGCCCGTGAGAGTTTGTTGCGGAGCCGGTTGCACGCGCTCGACGACAAGATCTGGCGGGCACTGGGCCTGTTGCGTAACGCCCGGCTGATCGGCTCCAACGAGGCCATGCAATGTCTCTCACACGTGCGCATGGGCGTGCACACCGGACGAATCAAGTCGCTGGAACTGGCTACGCTAAATGAGCTGTTCCTCCAGATACAACCAGCTCACTTGCAGAAGATTCAGGGACGCCGGCTTAATGGTGAACAACGCAGCATCACCCGAGCAGCGTTGCTGCGCGATCGGTTGGGGGCCTGAAGAAAACCGGCCGGTGACGACCGGCCGGTAAATCCCCGCGTAAATAGCTGGTTCCACGAAATCAGATCCGGGGCTGCTTATGGTGCCGGCAAACTGGCGGCGACATCCGCGTCCGCCGCTGGGGCGGGAGCCGACCAGACGCGCAAATCCGTGATCTCGATTGAGACACTCCGTGCCTCGTCGCGGTGCCAGATTGGTTTGGCGTACTGGCGGTTCGAGCCTGGCTGGAGCGGACCACGCCACTCACCTTCATCCAGGCACAAGGGGGTGGCGATGAAGGTGCGCGATTCGTGCAGTGGAATCCCCTCCTCGTCGAGGAAGACAATTCGGGCCGTCAGGAGTGTGACCAGCTTGCTGCCCTGGTTGGTGACCTCGACTACCAGGCGCTGATCATTGTGATCGGACTCCCGGGACACCAGGCGGACCGTCGCCTCGATCTGGCTGGCATACGTTGGATCCCGGTGGTCGTTCAGCAGATCGGCGGCGACCGGGAAAGATTCCGTCCACTCAGGGATCATCTCGAGGATATTGTGTCCGACACCCAGGATCTCGCTGACCTTTCGATCGGCTAAATCGAGGGTATACCAGCCCAGGGCGCCCGCACACAGAATACAGACGATCAACGTGCCAAAGATTCCGGAAACCAGCGCTGTCAGAAAGCCGCCCTTGCGGACCACTACGGTTGGAGACGCGCTCATGGTGTAACCTCCACGATGGTCATGGCTTATGATCCTGCCGGAATCGGTCCCGGACCAGGTTCACCCCAGCCATCATAAATGCATTCGTCGAACTGGCTTAAATATTGCCGACACCTAAGGGAAAGCCGATCGATTAGTTATCATTTGTCAGGCGACGGCAAAAGTCGTCTTGGGCTGGTCAACGTGTTTCAGTCTTCATCCTGGGCAGGCGATACACAAAGTGGACCCACTAGCCGACGCCCGTATGATAAAGTAGGGCAACCAGAGGTAGCCACTATCGGGACAATGGCGATGCGCCAGTTATCGGGACTATTATCAACTCTCACAATCTGCCTGGTGGCCATGCTGGCATGGGGCTGTGCGAATGTCACATTCCTGAATACTGATGATGTCATTTCGGGCCTGTCAGACTTGATCCTGCGGCCCCAGGACAGTTGTGAAAAAATGCGGGAGCGCTTTGGCCTGACCTATATGCCTTTGGCCGAGACGCCGACGGATATCGGGATGGATTACGAGGAGCATTGGATTCCGGTAACGGAAGATGTTTCCTTGCGCGTCTGGTATATACCCGCGAATCTGGACCGGGGCACGATCCTGTACTCCTGCGGCAACACAGGTGAGATGGCCTGCTATCTCTATAGCGCCCTCTTGCTCACTGACAACGGCTGGTCAGTAGTCATATACGATTACCAGGGTCATGGTGGCAGTGATGGCCAGCCTTCACTGAGCACGCTCAGCGACGACCTGGAAGCGGTGCTGGAATGGACGCGGGCCTGGACCGCCCGCGAACAGGTTACCCTGATGGGAATGTCGTTGGGTAGTATCCCATCGATAGCGGTGGCAGTCGGGCATCCGGATGCGGTCAATGGCGTGATTCTGGACTCGCCGGTGGCCCTTGGGGCCCAGGTCAATCGTTTCAGTTTTGCGATCGGCGGGCAGACCGAGTGGTTGATCGATCAACTGGATCCACAGCTATTGTCAGATACGCTCATCGGTTGGATGCAACAGCCGCTGCTGGTCTTCATGCACGATTCGGATACGCTGACTACGCCGGGCACGGTGCAATTGTTGTACGATCGCGCGGCCGGTCCCAAGCAGATCGTGCACTTTCCCGAACTCGGACACGCGCGCGGCCAATTCGTCGACACTGACGAATACATCTATCATCTCGAACACTTCCTGAACGATATCTGGTCGCGTGTAATGGAGGAGCAGCCTTACCGCGCGCTGCGGCGTGGGCTGTAGTCGGGCGAAGCGTTTCCGGTTTTCACAGTATCCAAAGTGTCACGCCGGCCGTCAGCGAGGCCAGGCCCAGTATCAAGCCAATCACGCCGATGCGGGAGGCGGGCCGTGAGGATCCCAGGTTCAGGCTCATGATCCCGAAGGCGATGGCCAGCAGGGCGGGCAGTATCAGCTTGCAAAGCGGGGCGGAGATTATGCCGCACACCAATGCCGCCGTGGCACGGGGCGTGTCGGCGTTGTCAGTGTAAGCGGGTGCTCCCGCGATGGTGAATGGTGCTCCGCAACTGGAACAGTTGTCGGCCTCCACCGCGCAGCGCGTGCCACAACGCGGACAGTTAATCAGCATGGAACCATCCGGCTGGCGCTCAAGACGCGGAGCTTGCGCGCCGCTGGCGGCGTAGGCGTGCAGGGGGGTAGGATCCTGCTCTTCGGTCTCCAGCAAGGTAACCGGTCCGGGCTGGTTGGTGCGTGGATCAAGATATGGTACGTGTAGCCGGGCACCGCAGGTTGGGCAACTGGCGACCTGCCGACACATACCACTATGCGCTTCCAGCGGAGAGTCGCAACGCGGGCAGGCGAAATGAAAACGCGCGCGAGTGGCGGGCGCGGCTGGTGTGGCGCGGGCCGGCGATTCGGGAGATGCATCCTCAGGGACATGGAAGGCAAGCGCGCAATGCGGACACTTCAGGTCGCGTCCGATCCATGCCTGGCGAACGGAGATCGGCCGGGCGCAGCGCTGGCAGGTCACTACGAATGAACCCGAGGATTGCGCGTCGCCAGCCTCCATGGCTCGTATCCCCGTTAAATGGCAGCACAATAATCTTACCCGGCGGATTCTAGCCGATTGCACGCCAATGGTGGATGGGTATACAAAACCGTGCCAGCCTGCTATCGTGCGCCTGAATATGTGAGGAAGCACGCCGTGGTAACAAGAAACATTCATCCTGGTATATGTTGTTTGCTGGTGGGGTTGCTGTTGGTGTTGGCACCGGGCTGCAAGTTCCTGGCGATGCCGATCATCATGTGGGGCGCGGAACCCACCAAGAAGGTGCCGGCGGAATATCCTTATTTGAGCGGCAAAAAAGCTTGTATTCTGGTGTGGGCCGAGCCGTTTACGATGTTCGAGTATCCGCGGGTACAGCTTGAACTCTCCGAATATGTACGCGTGAAGCTTGAGCAACACGTCCAGAATCTGGCCATAACTCCCAATCGCCAGATTGTCGAGTATCAGGATCGCAATCCGGACTGGGATCGCGAGGACCCGGCGAAAATCGGGCAACGCTTTGGCGCCGATCGTGTCATTGTGATCGAGCTGACACGCTATACGACCCGTGAACCGGACAGCCCGCATATCTACCGCGGGCATATTGCCGCCAATGTGAAGGTGTACGATTCAGCGTACGACAACGCCGAGCCGAGTTATAAGAACACCGTTGAGATTGCCTATCCGGCCGACGGGGCGGGCTCGTATGGCACGGACGATAAAGCCATTCGCCGGAGCGCAATGGAGGCCTTCGCGGCCAAGCTGTCCAGCTACTTCCACGAGCGGCAGGAGAAGAAGTAGATGCGGGCCATCTGTAAACCAACCATGGCTCTACTCCTGGCGCCGCTGGTGCTTGGTGGCTGCAAGATGATCGGGGCGATTCTGATTATGACCGCGCCGCCGCAGATCGCCAAACCGGAATACGAGCTTGATGAAGGGCGCCTGGCGATTGTGATCGATATGGCGCGCGCCGCTCAGAGCAATCCGGTTTTCGACCTGGCGCTGCACGAGCGGATTGTCACCCAGTTTCGCGATAATAAGGTTCCCACGCGAGTGATTCCCTTCGAGGATGTCGTCCAGCTTAAGCAAAGCCAGCCGGAGTACCGCAACTGGAGCGTGCAGCGCATCGGCCGGGACCTCGACGCCGACCGGGTGCTCTATCTGCGCATCGACCAGTTGCGCGCCCGTAGTGATCCGGGCGATCCGATCATCCAACTCTCGGTCGAGTTGCGGGCCAAGCTGATTGGCGTATCCGAGCCGCCCATGCATGCCCGACTCTGGCCCAACCGCGACAAAGAGATGGATGGTCGCATCATCACTCACAGCCGTCCGCCCAAGGAAGCCGACAGCCTCGATATCATTGATGCCGAGACGGTCAAGCTGGGGCACGAAACGGCCTACTACGTCGCCCGCTGCTTCCACGAATACGACGAAGAAACCAACCCGCCGCGCGAGCCGTGAGCGAGATGTCCCGCGGCCCGACTGGCGTGCGGTTTGCTCTGCTGGCCCTGGTGGCCCTGGTGGTCGTACTGGCCGCCGGCCTGTTGGGACCGGCTTCGCCAGCCACGGTGTGGGCGGAGATCAAGTCCGGCGACTTCAACAATCCATTCTGGTCGATTCGTCTGCCACGGATGGGGCTGTCGGCCCTGGTGGGAGCCGGC
>JBDRDH010000085.1:0-6946 GCA_043820985.1 Planctomycetota bacterium | reverse complement strand
CCGGCTCCGTGATGCGTGGCGGCCGTCCCATGCCCAGATTCTACCCGAACCGCCGGCAAGGTCAAGAAAATCTTCCTGACACCTTTTCTGACCCTGACACCTTTTCTGACCTGCTGCAAGAAAATCTTCCTGACACCTTTTCTGCTTGACACCTTTTCTGCTTTTTCTGCTTCTGACACCTTTTCTGACCAAGAAGGACGCCCCGGAGGGCGTCCTTTGTGCTCTTCAGGTGTTGCCGCCGCTAGCGCCGCCGCAGGCCTAGCGCTGCGACGAGCACGAGCAGCAGGCCGCTCGCCGGCTCGGGTACCAGCGACAGGTCATCGTAGTACACGGGGTTACCGCCAGCGTCGGCCCACAGGTCGAGGGCGGCGATAGCCTGCTCATGGTTCGGATCGCCCACAAGGTACCAGTAACGGGTACCCAGGAGTTGGCCGTTGTAGTAAGTCGTGCGGGTGTTGGCGTCAAGATCGATGTCGACCTGGATCGGCACCCAGGCATCGTAGACGATCGGGACGTCTCCGGTGCCCGTGTCATAGTCGACCACGAGATTGGTGTCCAGATCGAACTCGATCTGGGCGCCCCAGCCCTTGGACGCGAGCGTGTACTTGTTCATAAGGATGAAGTACGTCACCCCCTGGAGGTCGTCCGTAAGGTACTGGAGCCCGCTGTACGTCCACTGACCCTCGGTGTAACCGGAGTGCTCTTGGACAGCGTCGTCGTTCTGGAACAGCTTGGCGTGCTGGTCGCCGTCATACTTCGGGTAGTCGGCGCTAATGACGGCGTTCATCGGGCCACCGTCCCAGCCGGCCCAGCCGCCCTGTCCGTTCAACGGACTGCCCAGGGCGTACGAGTCGAAGTCGTCGCTCCAATCGCCGATGGCGGGGCTAGGCAGGCACAGCATCACCGCCGCGGCTCCAAGTAACAGTAGCTTGTGTATCATAGCAATCTTCCTCCGTCCTGTTGTCACGTGAATTCTGAGATGTGCCTTCCGTGGCGCCCACTTCGATCAAGGTCGTCGACCACAACGGCCTCGCGGTTCGACTGTCTGGATACGCACTGGCATATAAGCCTAAGCGTCAGCCCGACGATTCGGACCGGTAAGTATACGATATGCCTTAGTTCCTTTCTCCTCGATTATGTATTTAATGGCCTATAACGGCCTACGTCAAGGACAATCCGCAGATTTTCCGCCCGTTCGGCCCCCCGCCAGCATCAATGGGACATTTCCCATGTACTCGACCCGATCCAGCGGTCCTACCGACGCGAGCCGCCCGATTCAACGGAAAACCGCTGGTCTCGCCACGATTCCTCTCCTTGTGGCCGTTCCATCCTATCAATTCGCCAGGCAGCTGCTGCAAATCTGGGATCTCGCCGCGTTTCCGCGCAGCCCCAACCGTGCCCCCGCCTCGGCTTTCACATGGGTTATCGGGCGATGCCGTCATCCGTCGTCCGCCAGCGGTGGCGGTACGTCGAAACACTGGATTCGCTCAAGGATGGCCGCGAACAGATCGCGTGGCACGGCCACCTCGGCCAGTTGGAACGTCACGTACCTGGCGTGCCGCACCACCTTCGCCCCGATCTTGATCAGTCCCGGCGCGCCGGGATTGCCCAGGTTGTACGCCAGAGCAAACAACTGCAGCCGAACCTGTTTGTCCACGAAGTCGTGGCAGGAAAATCTTCCTGACACCTTTTCTCCGACTGGCAGGAAAATCTTCCTGACACCTTTTCTCCGCTTTTCTCCGAACTGACACCTTTTCTCCGAACTACATGAGCC
Source organism: Planctomycetota bacterium (assembly GCA_043820985.1). Lineage (GTDB taxonomy): Bacteria > Planctomycetota > Phycisphaerae > UBA1845 > Fen-1342 > JAAYXS01. The sequence goes on along the minus strand of JBDRDH010000085.1, from coordinate 5,172 downwards.
CGCGGTAGGCGCCGCCGTCGACCAGGAGGGTGGTGCCGGTGACGTAGCTGGCACGCGCGCTGCACAGGAAGACTACCACGTCCGCCAACTCCGCCGGCTGACCGAGACGTTTCAGGGGGATCGTCTCCGCCATCTTGATTAGTTCCCGCGCGCAATCGGTTTTATTCTTCTGTGCGCGGATTTCCGCCAGTTCGCGCAGCCGATCGGTTTCGTGCTTACCGGGCAAGACGTTGTTGATCAGAATGCCGTGTGGAGCCAGTTCGGTCGCCAATGACTTGGCCAGTCCGATCACCGCCGGCCGCAGGCTGTTGGATAGCAGCAAGACATCGATGGGCTGTTTGACCGATATGCTCTCGATGTTGACGATCCGCCCCCACTGCCGGGCTTGCATGTGTGGGATGACCAGGCGCGTCAACCGCACAACGTTCATCAGCGTGCTATCGACGGCCTTCAGCCACTCCGCATCGTCCAGCGCGTCGAACTTGCCCGGCGTCGGGCCACCCGAGTTGTTTACGAGGATGTCGATCCGCCCCCAGCGCTCAAGCGCCGCGCTTACAAACCGCTCGCAGTCGGCGGCGACGGCTACATCCGCTACCACGGACAGGACTTCGGCCCCGGTGTCCTGCTCTATGTCGCGCGCGGTTTGTTCCAGAACGTCGCCATGACGCGCACACACCGCCACTCGCGCGCCCTCGCGCGCCAATCCCGCCGCCACCGCCCGCCCCAGTCCCTTACTCGCGGCGGCGACGAGTGCCACCTTCTCGCGGATTTCCAGATCCATAGTCTGCCCTCGCCAGCGACATGCCGACCGCTTCAGTCACTTCTAAAGAAAATGCGAGAGGGGGGATTCGAACCCCCACGGGCGTTGCCCACTAGAACCTAAATCTAGCGCGTCTGCCAATTCCGCCACTCTCGCATTAGAAGAAATATATCCGCCCGACCGCACCCTCGCCCAGTGTTTCAACGAGGAAATGTAGTATGCCACACAGGAAAAAGGCTAAAAGCCTGGTTTCAGTTACACAGCACAATCGGTTACGGATATGCCCCCCTGGTCGTAATTTATTAGTATCGACAGAAATAATTCAAGACTTTAGCAAAGCTTATCCACATTACTTCTCCATCTTTCCACAAATTGTCAATATAGGGGTTTTTCTCGTGATCGGGAAATTTGATGCGCTTGACATGTCAAGAATCCTCGCTACACATCTCCGCGAAGCCCTCCGATTGGTTTCCGGGTTATCCCGTTTCGACGGAATTCCGATGATATGAGGATAGGACGGGATAGTACAGAGCTTAAGTATATTTGCGTCAAACACTTAAGGCGATATCATGGCCACACGCAAGTCCAACGGCCGGTCTTTAGTGATCGTCGAGTCACCCGCTAAAGCCAAGACAATCAATAAATATCTGGGCAAAGACTACGTTGTCAAAGCTTCAATGGGACATGTACGCGATCTGCCCGAGCGCGATTTCGGGATTGACGTAACGGATGAATTCAAGCCCAGCTATCAGATAGTCAAAGGCCGGACACGGGTTGTTAATGAGCTGAAAAAGCTGGCTAGTAATGCGCCCCTGGTATATCTGGCTACTGACCGTGACCGCGAGGGGGAAGCCATCGCCTGGCACTTGGTTGAAGCCTTGAATCTGCCAACCGACAGGACCCGTCGGGTTATCTTCAACGAAATTACCCGCTCGGCTATCACCGAAGCATTTTCTCACCCGCACACTATCGATCTTGACCGCGTTAACGCCCAGCAGGCCCGGCGGATACTCGACCGCATTGTGGGCTATGAGCTCAGTCCCCTGCTCTGGAAGAAAATCGCCAAGGGCTTGTCCGCCGGCCGGGTACAGTCGGTCGCGGTGCGGCTGATTGTTGAACGCGAGCGTGAGATTCGGGCCTTCAAACCGCTGGAGAGCTGGAAGATATCAGGCATCGTCTGTGCCAATCCCATGGAGACTGCTGCTCGACGTGCCGACTGGCTCGAGTACACCCAGGCCGAGCATACCCAAAAGGAGCAACAGCAATGGTTGGCCGAGCACGACTGCTTCCGCACTGAACTAAGTGAGGTCGCCGGTAAGCCTTTCAAGCCGGACAACGTTGACGATGCGCGCGCCGTGGCTGAGGCACTGGGATACCGCGTCGCCGAATTCAAGCGTCGTCCGTGGCGGGAATATCAGCATCTGGATCTGCACCAGTCAGAGCTGGTTGGTGAAATGGATTCCAGCCAGGTGCCACCATTAACCGTTGCCGAGCTTAACACTCGCCGGACTACCACCAAGCCGTCGGCTCCGTTCACGACCGCGGCGTTGCAACAGGTCGCCAGTAATGTGCTGCGATTTTCCGCCTCCCGGACCATGCGAACGGCGCAGGCGCTCTATGAAGGCATCGACCTGAATGGGGAAGGCGCGGTAGGTCTGATCACGTACATGCGTACCGACTCGACCAATCTGGCGGCGGAAGCGATACAGGCGGTCCGCGAGTTCATTCGCCGCGATTGTGGCGAGCAGTATGTGCCAGACAAGCCCAACTATTATGGCAAGCGGCAGTCACGGGCCCAGGAAGCCCACGAAGCGGTTCGGCCAACTAATCCAGATCATACGCCCGCCAGTTTGAAACGCGCCCTGACAACTGATCAGCTAAAGCTATATGAGCTGATCTGGAAGCGTTTCGTGGCGTGCCAGATGCCGGCCGCGCAATGGGATTCGACCTCGGTCAGCCTGACCTGCGACACTACCGTTGGCCAGGCACGATTTACGGGCGCGGGTCGCCGTCTGGTATTCGACGGCTTTATGCGTATCGCCGGCGTGGCCAGTGCCGACCAGATTTTGCCGAGTGTGGATGAAGGCCAGATCGTGGGCTGTATCGATCTGCGGCCCCGGCAGCAGTTCACTTCTCCGCCGCCGCGCTACACGGAAGCCTCGCTGGTCAAGACCATGGAAACCGAGGGTATCGGGCGCCCGAGCACCTACGCCGCCATCATCGAAACCATCCAGAGCCGGGGTTATGTGGAACAGGAGGACCGCAAGTTTTTCCCGTCGGCGCTCGGCGAGCTGGTGACGGACAAGCTGGTTGCTCATTTCCCTCGGATCATGGATGTCAAGTTTACTTCGTTCATGGAGGATGAGCTGGATAAGATCGAGGAAGCCCATCTGGACTGGGTCAGGGTATTGCACGAGTTTTACGATCCCTTCCGCATACTGCTCAACCAGGCCGGTGACGGAATGGAAGCCGTCCGCAGTCAACCCAGCGATCATGCCTGCCCAACCTGCGCCGCGCCGATGGTATACCGCTGGAGCAAGGTCGGTCGTTTCCTGGCCTGTACCAAATACCCCGAGTGTAAAGCGACCTTGAATGTTGACCGTGATGGGCAGCCAATCATACCTACTGAGTCCGAGCACAAGTGTGAGTTGTGTGATCGGCCGATGATCCTGCGACAATCCAAAACCGGCTCCTTCCTGGGATGCAGCGGATATCCCGAGTGCCGTAACACCGTGCCCTGTGATGAACACGGCCAGCCCTTACGCCTTGTGACCGAGCAGGAGTTGCAACGACTCTGCGAGGCTTGCGACGTGGGCACCATGATTGTCAAACGTAAGGGGCGGCGTGCTTTTCTGGGATGCAACCGCTATCCTGAATGCAAGAATATTGTCCCCCTGCCAGCCGATGTACGTCTGGAGAAGAAGCCCGCGCCACCGCCGGAGAATGCCGGCGTCACGTGCGAGCGTTGCAAGCGTCCCATGGTGATTCGCTCTGGCAAGCGCGGCAAGTTCATCGCCTGTTCGGGTTTCCCCAAATGCCGCAATACCAAGCCCATTGAGAAACTTGATGAACTAAAGGCCGCCGCCGAGAAAAACGTCGCGGCGGCGCCATCCGCCAGCGCCACCCCGAGAGAGAAACCCACCTCAACCACATCCAAAGGTACCGGTAAGGCTCATGAGAAATATGGCGAGCCACACCCCGGTTTTGCCTGGACACGAACTGGCCGACCAGTGGTCGAGGTCATGCCGGAGCCCGGCACACTGCTCTGTCCGGAATGCGGCAGTACCATGGATCTGAAGCGCGGTCGCTTCGGCCCCTTCTTTTCGTGCACGAATTTCCCGAAGTGCCGCTGCAACGCCAATCTCCGCGGCGAAGCCAAGAAGCAGGCAGAAGAATCATTACCGGCCCCCGCCAGGCCGAAGCCGATCCCGACAGACATACAGTGTGATGAATGTGGCAGCACCATGCTGATCCGCCAGGGACGCCGTGGCAAATTCCTGGGATGCGGCAACTACCCCAAATGCAAGAGTACCCATGAAATCCCACCAGGTTTTGATGTCAGCGCCGCTGAAGCCTCCGCGAAGGGCAAGTCGTCCAGTAAAGCGGTGGCCAACACGACGAGTAACTGATCGGCAACTCGTCAAATACTGGCCTGAAAAACCTGACAATCTGTCACTCCAGACATAAAAAGCATCAGGATTCGTATCACAAGTTGTTATAACACCTTGAGATACGTGTATTCTCACCAGGGGTTTCAGTTATCAACCGGCCTCTGAGGAACGTGCGTATTTCGTGAATAGCCGGGCTGGTTAAGTCGTCAAAAGACCATGAGAGAACGATAGCCCATCCCCAGGAGATCGTCATGCGAACCATGCTCGTCACTGCCATGCTGGCCACGGCACTCATCGTCTTCACCGGTTGCGACAAGTTATACGAATCGGATGGATTCCTGGAGTATGGCGGCTTCTGGGCAGACCCGTTCGGATCCGCCTTTCTGCCATCCGACGGCTATTACGACGAATATTACTACGACGAATACTACGAAGATGAGTGGTATTACGAGGACGACTACTACGAGGACGAGTGGTATTACGAGGACGTATGGTACTACGAAGATGAATACTGGTATGAGGATGACTGGGAGTACTGGCCCTAACCATTAACCTGGCATAGTGCCGCCGACTACTCACAAATGATAGATACACACGCGGCGCGGCCTGATCCGTTCAGATCGCGCCGCTTTTCTATTCAATCCTCATTCACATAAACCGGTGCCCGGAACCCGCTGTTTGCGGGCCCGGGCACCTCTTTCCCCATCGTTCGTTGGGGCGGACTACCTTTGTGGGACCGGTTTTTAACCGGTCGCTGAGCGGCTCGGCAGGAGCCGCGCCCTCCCAGGCTTCGGCGACAAA
>JBDRDH010000084.1:0-16398 GCA_043820985.1 Planctomycetota bacterium | reverse complement strand
GTTAATCGCCAATCAATCACCGCGACACACGCCGCGGCCCGCCAGGCCCTGCTGCAAGCACGCCATGAAACGCGGCAGTGGGAGGGATGCCTGTCCAGTAGCGCGCTGTCCACGGCCACGGCCAGTTGCGCGCTGACGCTCTTGGACCGCGTCCGTCCTGCCGAGCGCTTGTCCAAGCTGGTGGAGGGCGGTTTGAACTGGCTGGCCCAACACCAGAACGCCGATGGTGGGTGGGGCGATACCGTCGACAGTCCCAGTAATATCAGCACCACTGCCCTGGTCTGGGCGGCGTTCCGCGCTGCCCAAAATCCCCCCCAACACGAGCCGACCATCCAACATGCCACTGATTGGTTGCAGCAACACTGTAGTGAGTTGACGCCGGTCAATCTGGCCCTGGCCATCAAAACCTCTTATGGCGACGACCACACTTTCTCAGTCTCGATTCTGACCATGTGTGCCCTGGCTGGGTGTCTGGGCAGTGGGCGCGCGGCGTGGCGGGATATCCCGGCCTTGCCGTTTGAACTGGCGGCGTTACCATGGAGTTGGTTCTCACTCCTGGGTCTGCCAGTGGTCAGCTATGCCCTGCCGGCCCTGATCGCCATCGGGCAGGTTCAGCATCATCACTGCCCGGCGACGAATCCACTCAGCCGGCTGCTGCGCAACATCACCCGTGGCCGGACGCTGCGGGTGTTGCGCTCAATTCAACCATCGTCCGGCGGCTTCCTGGAAGCCACGCCGTTGACCAGCTTCGTGCTGATGAGCCTGGTCTCGTCTGGACAGGCCGACCACGCGGTCGTGGAGCAGGGCTGTGATTTTCTGGTTCGAGCGGCGCGGCCTGATGGAAGCTGGCCGATCGATACCAACCTGGCCACCTGGCTGACGACGCTCTCAATCAATGCCCTGTCGATAAACGGACAACTGCCCACCGCTGAACGCGACGCGCTGCGCGCCTGGTTGCTCGATCAGCAGTTTCGTGAGGTACACCCCTACACCCACGCCGCGCCCGGCGGCTGGGCCTGGACCGATCTGCCCGGCGGCGTACCCGACGCGGACGACACCGCCGGCGCGCTGCTGGCCTTACGACACCTGGATTCAGGCGATGCACCCGACGCCGACACATTGGCCGCGGCACACGCCGGCGTGAAGTGGCTCTGTGACCTGCAAAACCGCGACGGCGGTATCCCCACCTTCTGTCGCGGCTGGGGCACACTGCCTTTCGACCGTAGCGCCCCGGATCTCACCGCCCACGCCCTGCGCGCCTGGCATGCCTGGCGTCCGCTGCTAAGTACCAAGTTGGCCAAACGCGTGCGGCAAGCCGAGCGCTGCGCCGTCGAGTACCTGCTACAAACGCAACGGAAAGACGGCACCTGGCTGCCGCTATGGTTTGGGAACCAGCAAGCTCCTCACCAGGAGAATCCGCTTTATGGCACCACACGCGTGCTGCGCGCCGCCCAGGATGTGAAGATTACTGGCGAGCTGGCCCAACCGTGGTTACAAGCACTACAGCGCGCCACCCAGTGGATTTTGTCCGCACAAAATGCTGACGGCGGCTGGGGCGCGGCTCGGGATGTCAGTTCCTCGATCGAGGAAACGGCCTTGGCGGTTGAAGCCCTGGCTACCAGCCACGAGCAACATGTCCGCGCGACCGTGCAACGTGGCTGCGAGTGGCTCGCATTGCACACAGAGTGCGGCACCAGTTTCGAGCCAGCCCCGATTGGTCTCTATTTCGCTCGGTTGTGGTATTCCGAGCGCCTCTACCCGTTGGTATTCACCGTCGCCGCCTTGGAACAGGCCCTGCCGATCATTTGCCGAGATCCAGTGCCATGATGCGTTGCCGATCGCGCACATACAGTGTGGTGCCAACCAGGGTTGGAACCGTGAGTGCGTATCGGTCCATAACCTGACACTCGGCCAGGATGGTGATTTTCTCCGGCGAGGCCTGGGCCAGGCCCAGGTGCCCGTTTTCATCCAGCAGGATAAGTTTGCTGTCAGCGTACAGACAAGTCGCGTTAGGAAAGCCCCGGCGGGCCCAGGTACGCTTGCCCGTCTGGGTGTCCACGCCCAGCAGCACTCGCTCGGTGGCCCCGTACAGGTGACCATCGACGTATACCGCCGAGGGAATCATGATGCGCATCTTGCGGCAAATCCAGTGCTCACGTGGGATCGTGCGGTCACCCTCTTTCGTAAGTCGCAGCGCCTGGCCCGCCATCCGCTGACCACCGGCGGTAAAGAAGATGATATCCTGGCCGTCCCAGACTGGTGTTACTTCGCTGCACATCACGGGATGATGCCATAACAGGTCGCCGTTGACCGGATCGAGCCCCACCAGCCCGTCGTGCGTACTCATCACCAACTGATCCTGTCCGGCGAAGTTGATCAAAATTGGCGAAGAGAAGCCGATTTCGAAGTCAAGGTTCTTCCAGACCTGTTTGCCGGTGTCGAGATCGAAAGCCATCAGTGCCTGACCATCGACACGCTTCCGGGATTCGAGCTCGATCATCCGCCTACGGCGCGCGAGCTCATCCTCTTCATTGCGCTCAAGCCGGGGGTAATCAGCCGTGATGAGCGTATTCCCATAAGCCACCGGGCTACAACAGTACCCGACGTGCTTACTTAAAGTGGCGCCATCATCTCCCACCATGTCGTGCCGCCACAGCACTTTGCCGGTGCGTTTGTCAAGGCAGTGTATCACCGCGCGCGAGCCGATGGTGATCAGCCGGTCGCCGACGATCAGGGGCGTGGAATTGGGTCCCTGACCGCCCCAGCGCTGATCAGGTGGTTCAACCAGCGGGGCTGGATTGCGGTGCGACCAGACTTCCTCCCCGGTCTTCGCGTCCAGCGCGACGGTGAACTCTTCCGCGGCGGTCACGACCGGCCGGTACATCGTAAACAACAGCCCGTCGTCGTAGACGATCGCGGAGTAGCCCGCACCCAGCATCCGTTGCCACATCCGCGGCGGTCCCTCCTCTGACCATGATTCCGCCAGCCCGGTGGTTTGGACGGTGAAATTCCGGTTCGGACCACCCCACTGCGGCCAATCGGCCTGGGTCTGGAAGCCCGTTGCTGACAGTAGCAATGTTGCCAATAAGCCCCAGACCAACGCGCGGTTTGTGTCGTCTCTGCCCATCATGCATCCTTTGCTTTTCTGCTGGTTGTGCTTGACATCACCCTGGCGTGCTGCCGTGTGAATCTCACCGGCCTGGGCGACGGGGAGCAACCAGGACAGACTCACCAGGTACCAGGCACGGGAGTGCGTATCAGCACGATAGTGCTCCTCACGGGAAACCGGTCTGGGAGTACCGTGGATGCTGCCGTGGAACCACGACTGGCAGCACCACCGGTTAATCCGCATTCGACTCCGGCCCTCCTGCGCGCTGTCCGGCTGTCACTAAGCGGAGTTGGCCCCGCTCCGCCCGGTTGGCGGCGGGATGGTGAAATGTACAAGAATGTAAACTGTATTTTCGGGGCCGGACCGTGCGGGAGTCTCGGTGTGAAATACGGATTAAATGACAGCGGATTTGTACATAAATCGAGGGAATGTGCCAGCGAGATCAGGAGAAGAAAATTATGAAGCGAGCCATCGGTCTGCTATTGTGTTTGGCGTTCGTCTCGGTCGCAATCTGCGGCGACGAGAAGAAGCCCGTCAAGAAGAAGGGCGACAAGGCGGCACAGGCAACGAAAGTCGATAAAGACAAATCGGGGAAAGACGCGAACAAGGCCGTCAAGATCCTCAAGAAAGTCGATGAGGCCTGCAAGGCCGTCAAGGCCGTGCAGTATGACATCACCATCGATGGCGAAGGTGCCATTAGTTCACGCGTGGGCAACTTTGAGGGCACGGTCAGCGCAACTGGGATAATCTCTGGGGATGGCGGACGCCCCGCGCCGGAGAAGTACGCCATCGATGGCCGTTTCACAGCCCCCGGATCGACCGAAACCAGGCACATTACTGGCGGAAGCGATGGTGAGAACTTCTACGTGATCAACCACCAGGATAAGAAGGCCTATGAGGATATCGATCCGGCCGTGCTGGGCTCCTCGGAACGCGTGTTGATGACTGGGATTATGATTGAATTTCTTCATCCCAAACCATTCACCGATGAGATCATCGGCCGCGATCAGAAACTAATGGGCAGCAAGAAAATCAATGGCGTGGATTGCTTCGAGATCCACGTGGTTTACCAGGCCGAACAAGCCCCGGAAGCCACCTGGTATTTCTCCAAGGAGGATTTCCTGCCGCGCTGCCGCATCGATCACTACACCCTGCCGGATGGCCAGAAGGGCAAGATGTGCCGTGTAATTTCCAATCTCAAGGTGGATCCCAAGCTTCCAGAGGATACGTTTGAACTGAAGCTACCCGCCGGCTACACCAAGACCGACGACTTCGCGCCGTAGCCACAAAACCTGCAACTGGCGAGGCCCACGTTCGTACGTCAGCACAAACGGCGAACGTGGGTCGTTATATGCGCGGCTATCAGGAGCGTGAACCATCAGCGGCCGCACTTGATATTCGGCGAAGCCGGGCTGTATGTTTTTGTCGATTGCCGTATATCCTGAGAATGTAAGAATTGACCTGGGATGGCCAGAGCGTAGTCTGTGAGCTTATGGCCGCGGAAGAAGAGAAACCCGTTACGCGTCTGCTGCGCGCCGCTGTCGCCGGGGATCCGTCAGCCGCCCAGGATCTGCTGCCACTGGTCTACAATGAATTGCGTACCCTGGCCTGGGCCCGCTTGCGCAAGATTCCGCCGGGGCAGACGCTGCAACCGACCGCGCTGGTCCACGAGGCCTATCTGCGGGTGGTGGGTAATGCTGATCCCGGCTGGGACGGCCGCGGGCATTTTTTTGCCTCCGCCGCCCGTGCCATGCGTGACATCCTGGTGGAGCAGGCCCGGCGTAAATCCGCCAAGAAACGCGGCGGTGATCGGCGGCGTGTCGCGCTCGAGCAGGCCGAACCCTCCTTCGAGCAGCCTTCCGAGGACGTGCTGGCAATCGACGAAGCGGTCAAGCGGTTGGAGGTAGATGATCCGCGCAAGGGGCAGATCGTCAACCTGCGCTACTTCGTCGGCCTCACCACCGAGGAAACCGCCGCGGCCCTGGGTGTCTCGGTCGGCACCGTCGAGCGCGAGTGGCGGTATATCCGGGCCTGGCTCCAGCGCGAGATGACCTGTGACGAGAGCGGATAGTCAAGTGCCGGCGGCGGGGGCCTTGATTGAATATCACTACCCGCTCCGCAGGCTGGCGGGCCTCCATTTCGGATTGATATTGCGTGAAACTGGTTGAATGTGTCCGATACAATTCCCGGCACGATGAACCATCTGGAGCAACGGGATGAACAGGGTCCTGCGCCGCCGCGCTGAAGAGATCTTCCATCAGGTCGTTGACCTGTCAGCGACCGATCGTGCGGTTTTTCTGGACCAGCACTGTGTGGACGAGTCGGAATTGCGTGCCGAGGTGGCATCTCTTCTGAAGCACTCCGACCATGAAACCATTGTCTCACTCAAAGGCGCGGCTTGTGTATCCTCCACCAGTCCGGATCTGGCGGGACAATGCATCGGACCCTACAAGCTGCTGCAACTCATTGGCGAGGGTGGCTTCGGCGCGGTTTACATGGCGGAGCAGGAGCAGCCCGTTCGTCGCCGCGTGGCCCTGAAGATCATCAAGCTGGGCATGGACACGCGCCAGGTCATCGCGCGCTTCGAGGCCGAGCGGCAGGCCCTGGCGATGATGGAGCACCCCAACATCGCCCGCGTGCTGGATGCCGGCGCGACGGATACCGGGCGCCCCTACTTCGTGATGGAGTTGGTCAGAGGCATACCCATCACCGATTATTGCGACCGCAACAGCCTGCCGACCAATGAGCGCCTCGAATTGTTCATGCAGGTCTGTCGGGCCATGCAACATGCCCATCAGAAGGGCATCATCCATCGCGACATCAAGCCCTCCAATGTGCTGGTAACATTACACGACGGCACCCCTGTACCCAAAGTGATCGATTTTGGTATCGCCAAGGCCACCAGCCAGCGCCTGACTGAAAAGACGCTCTTCACCGAGTTCATGCAATTTATCGGAACGCCACAGTACATGAGCCCGGAACAGGCCGAGATGAGCGGCCTCGATGTGGACACACGCACCGATCTTTATTCGTTGGGAGTGCTGTTGTATGAACTGTTGACCGGGACAACCCCATTTGATGCCCAGACCATGCGGGCGGCGGCTTACACCGAAATCCAGCGCATCATCCGCGAGGAAGATCCACCCACGCCCTCTCGCCGACTGAGCACGCTCGGCGATCAGCTCACCGAGGTCGCCCGCTCGCGCCGCGCCGAGCCCCAGGTACTCAGTCGCCTCATTCGTGGCGATCTCGACTGGATCGTCATGAAAGCCCTGGAAAAAGACCGTTCGCGGCGCTACGAAACCGCCGCCGCCCTGGTGGCTGATATCCAGCATCACCTGAATAATGAACCAGTAATGGCCGGCCCTCCGGGCGCGGCTTACCGGGTGCGCAAGTTCATCCGGCGGCATCGGATCGGTGTCACCGCCGTGGCGTTCGTGGTCGCCGCCGTGCTGATCGGGTTGGCATTAGCGACGCTTGGCTTCATCCAGGCCAGCTATGAGCGCGACCGCGCCCTGATCGCCGAATGGCAGGCTCAAAACCAGGCGGATAAAGCCCGTGCGGAGGCCCAGGCGGCCAAGGCCATCAATGTCTTTTTCAATGACATGCTGACCTCGGTGGACCCGATGCAGGTGCGTCTGCTCTCGGCGTACGCTCCCGACGAACGTGTGGGCACTTTGTCGGTGGGCGGATTTCCGCGCAACGTTTCCGTGGCCGAGATGGTCCGCCAGGCCGCCGCGCAACTCGACCAGGCCTTCGCCGGTAAGCCGGAACTGGAAGCCGCCTCGCGCGAGACACTGGGTATGACCCTACGCGGTCTGGGTTTCTATGTGGATGCCGAACCGCAGTTGCGTCGGGCGTACGAGATCCGGCGTGAAAAACTCAAGCAGCAGCATCCGGATACACTGCGCTCGGCACTGGCTCTGGGGGATCTGCTACTGGATGCGGGCAAAGGTTCCGAAGCCGAGCCTCTGATACAAACCGCGCTGGAGGGCATGAGTAAAGTTTATGGGCCGGAAGACACCCGCACACTGAGCTGTGCCTCGATCCTGGCGACGGTGCTGTCCGACCAGGGTAAATACAAGAAAGCCGATGAGGTTTTTCAACAAACCCTGGAGGCGCAAAAACGCATTCTGGACTCCGAGCACCGTGATACCCTGGTAACGATGTGGAGATGGTCGACCGCCTGCTTATCACAATGGCGACTGAAGCAAGGGCAAGCGCTGGCACGTGAGTTGAATGAGATCGCCGCCCGCACGTTGAGTCCGGACGACAGCCTCAATATCCTCTCGCAACCGCTGATGGGCTGGTGGTACCTGGCGCAGTATGACTACGCGCGGGCCGAAGCGGTACTGCGTCCGGGCCTCGAGCAGTGCCGGCGTATCCTGGGACCAGAGCACCCCGTCACATACATGACCATGCATTGCCTGGCACGCACCATGCAGGGGGCGCAGTTGCAGGATCAAAAGGAGAAACTGCATCGCGAGGCTTTGGCGGGCTTGCGCGCCACGCGCGGCCGCCTGCATTGGCACACGATTTCAACCACGGCCGATTTCGCGCGCTGGCTCGATCAACGTGGCAACTTTGCCGAAGCCGAGCAACTGTTTCGCGCCCTGATGGCCGATTGTGCCCGCTCACTGGGTGACGGTCACTCGGAAACACTGCATAGCATGGCGGAACTGGCCGAATTCCTGGAGCGCATTGGCAAGATCGACGAGTCCGTCGCGTTGCGCCACGAGCGTCTGGCCATCATTAAACAAAGCGCTGACACTGATGTTTACCTGCAAGGTGAAGTTGACATGTTAGCGCATGCCCTGGTCCGCATGGGGCGCATTGATGAAGCCCGCGACCTGATGCGCGGCATGTTAAAACAGTTGCGCAAAGTCAGCGAAGCCAAGGATAGCAGTGCCCGCGCGCTGAATAATTACGCCTGGGCGCTGCTGACTTGTGCTCCCGGCGACTTACAGGATCCTCAGACCGCCCTGCCGATTGCCGAGCAGGCCGTGAAGTTATCCAATTCGACCGATCCGGCCATTCTGGACACACTGGCGTATGTGTTTAATCGAACCGGGCGCAGTGCGGACGCCGTCAAAATCCAGCGGCAATCTCTGAAGATCCTGCCGTTAAGTTATCGCGGCGAATTAATCTACTCGGCCAATCTGATCCGTTACCTGCTGAAGCAAGGGGATACCGCCGGTGCCGACCAGGCTTTGCAGGAAGGCGTGCGGATGTTCCGCCAGGCCATGGGGGAGAATAATCCCTTATTGGCCATGGAATTCAGCAAGGCCGGCGTGGAACTGGCTAGTGGCGGACACTATCGCCTGGCCGAACCACTGCTGTTGGAGGCTGTCCAATTAAACCGCAAAATCCTGGGCGACAAACATGCCCAGGTTGCTAATGCCCTGATGAAGTGGGCTCACGTCTGCCACGTGCAGGGCAAATACGCACTGGCCGAGCCGGCCTATCGCGAAGCGTTGGATATTCACCGTAAGTTGCGCGGGGAATACGATGTCGTCGTGGCCAATACGCTATATTCCCTGGGGGTAACCCTGTATGAACGGGGTGACTTGGTGGCCGCCACTGATACGCTGCGCCAGGTCCTGCAAATCTACGAGAAGCTCGACGCCCGCACGGTGCCCCTGGCTATTAAAACGCAACATTGCCTGGCCTGGATCCTGATCGAGCAGGGAGAATATACGCAGGCCGATTCGCTGGCGCGCCAGGCGTTAACGCAAACACGCAAACTCTTTGGCGACCGGCACCCCGACACAGTCCGCGCCATGACGACCCGGGCGTATCTGCTGGTCGTCAAGGGCCAGGCCGACCAGGCGGAACCCATGCTGCGCAAGTGTGTCGCGGCGTACAAGTTGTTGTGTCTCACCACCGATGAAAGCCAGATCGCAGCCCAGACCACCAGCATACTGGGACAATGTCTGACCTGCCTGGGACAGTACGAGCAGGCCGAGCCATTGCTGTTGGCGAGTTTCCAGACCATTCAAGCCGCCAAGGGGAATCAGTGTATCGAGACGCACAATGCCCTACAGCGCATCATTGCCCTTTATGAATCCTGGAATCAGCCGGAAAAAGTCACCCAGTGGCGGCAGGTGGCGACCAGGGCGGCCAAACCGCAACCCTGAGTGCGGTGATTACTTAAGCCGAGATTTCCCAGTTCACCCCGTCCGACTACGCCGCCGGACCGTGTTCTAGAAATAGGTGGCCATCCCTCAGTTCCCTCATTACTTCCCCATTTCACGTCCCTCATTTCTCATCGTCTTTGAGAAACAGAGGCAGACGCACCACACGCCGATTCAGGACGTGATACGCAAGACCCGGCTCCGTGATGCGTGGCGCCCGCCCCATGCCCAGCTTCTGCCCGAACCGCCGGCGAGGTCAAGATAATCTTCCTGACACCTTTTCTTCTTGACACCTTTTCTTCTGTCTTCTGCCACTCAATGGGATCACCGCCGGGGCCGCGCGCTCGCCCGCTGTTCCTCCTCCGGCTGGGCGGGAGGTTATGACAGCAAGCCTCCGCCTCGCACAAAATCGGGTTATCCTTGCAATTAACCCACTTGGACGTACCGTCTCGCGAGCAGCAGACGTACGTCTGCCCACTCGGATCACTCCGAACGTTGGGGTTGCTGTCCGTGTACGTGTACAGACCCAGGCCGTCTACGTACTCGGCGGGGTCTCGCTGGTAGAATCGCCCCGATGCCGAATGATACTGCCGTTCGCGGTTTTGGTAGGTTCTTGTTTCGCGATCGCGGAAGAGGGCCTGGTGCATGAATGGATTGCCGACGGAGGAGACGAGCATGGCGCTACCCAGTTCGTCGCCGTTGGAATCTTCGCCGCCGTAAACCGTCGGTTCGCCGTAGGCGGTGTAGCGGGTGCGTTCGACCACGTCGCCGTCCTCGTCGGTCAGCATGACCACGCGGAAGTTGGCGTCCTGGTGGTAGAAGTAGCGCGCGTCGCCGGTTTCGACGCAGTAGTCGTCCTCATCCGCGTCCAGGTTGCGGTCGTAGATCAAGGGCTCGTCGATATACATGGTGCCGTAAACGAACTGGTTCAGCACGGCAGAGTCATCATAGGAATAGGGATCGGTCGGCTCCCCGCCCGTCTCATGATCCGTGGTCTCGATCAGCCGCCAGCCGGTGTAGTAATAGTGCTCGTGGCGATCGCCGGCCTGGATACCGGTCTGGCTGCCACCGTTGTCGGAGTTGTGCACCACGCCGGTCCCCTGGTTATCGATGTCCTTCTCGATCCGGCGGAACAAACCGTCGTACTCATATGTCGCCACGCGTTCGGCTTCCACGTTGGGCCTCCCGTTGCCGTCGACGCCGCAATCAGTATACCACACCCCGACCAGCCGGTTCCAGGCGTCGTACGTATATTTAAACAGCCCGTCATCGATCAGGTTCCCGTTATCGTCGGGTCAAGAAAAGGTGTCAGTCAAGAAAAGGTGTCAGGAAGATTTTCTTCGGGTAAACCAGGGGCAGCCACCTATTGTCGGCGTATTCTTGCCGTACCGAGGATCACGGAACATGTCGCCCGCCGTCGCCGTCAGTCCCAACGCTTCATCGAGTTCGCGCTTGCGCGACCAATCCCGCATCAGAGGTGATAGCTGCGCCATGAAATTCCAGCTTGATCTGGCGGTCAAAATCGACCCGCAACGCCTCCCTGCGTGCTGCACCTATTGGATTCTCCGGATCTCAGCGGTTTGAAGTTCGTTTTCGCCCGTATTCATAGGGGGAATCGTCACCTCATTATACGTCGCCCGAAGTGTCATCTGGGCAATCTGGGTTAAGAACTACTATACATCATGGCTTGCGGCGACCACCCGCGCGCAGGGCCTGGCCGGCCCGTACGTTGGTCATTTGACCGTCGCGCAGCGCCGGCTCGCCATTAATGAAGACCCAGTGAATGCCGCGTGGTGGAATTTCCTGATGGCGATAGTCAGTGCCGGGATCGAGTTCCCGTGGATCGAGGAGCACCAAGTCCGCGTAGGCACCGGGTTTAATAACGCCGCGATCGGCCAGCTTCATGCGCCCCGCCGGCAGACCGGTACACTTATAAACCGCCAATTCCCAGGAACACACCTGCCGATCACGGACATAGTGTGCGAAAAACTCGGGATATGAACGGAATTTGCGCGGATGCTCGTGCTGGGCCGCGCCGCTGTCAATCTGCTCCCGCGACATCAGTCCGGAGTCGGTGCAAACCATCACAAAATCCGCGCGCATCGGCTGACAGACATCCTCGTCACCCAGGCACAGATATGTGCCGTATATCTCGGAATCCTCGGTCAGGCCGAGGTCGGCCACCAGTTCCGCCGGCGTGATACCCTCGGCGGCGAGTAACTCGGTGAGTGGGCGTCCGGAATACCGGGCATATTTGCCAGGCATGTCCTTGAGCAACACTACTTCGGGCGACTCATTCCGGATCGCCTCGCGCACGATGAGCTTGTGCAGCGTGTAATGCGCCGCGGGACCGGAGGCCCGCCACGGATATTGATCGCCTGTCACATCCAGTCCGCGCGCCTGTGCCGCCCGCATAATCTCCAGGTAACGCACCATATCACCCCAATTGCGTTTGTTAATCACTTTCATATGCGATACCTGCACGGGTACCTCGGCAAGTTCGCCGATGTAGATGGCCTCGCGGACGGCGTCGAGCACTTCGTCCGTCTCGCCCCGAACGTGTGAAGCATAGAATCCACCGTAGGGCTTCACCTGTTTGGCCAGCGCGGCCAGTTCCCAGGCGAAGGCTTCCTCACTGATCGAGTAGATCAGCCCGCTGGACATACCATAAGCGCCCTCCTCCATGGCCAGGTCCACCAGTTCCTTCTCGCGATAAATCGCGTCGTAGCTGACCATCCCCTTGCGTTTACCCAGCACTCTTTCGCGCACCGGCCGGTTGCCAACCAACTCGCCGATGTTGAGCGCCGCCCCCTGTAACTCCACTTGAGCGTAAAACGCCCCGATTCCCAGCGGCGAGAACGAGCAGTTACCACCCAGCACGGTAGTAATCCCCTGGCGGATATGAGATGGTGCGTATGGTACCTCCAGCACGTTTTCATCCGCGTGGCTGTGAATGTCTATGAAGCCAGGTGTAAGGAATAATCCTGTACCGTCAATGGTGGTATCGCGCGGCAATTCACGCAGATCACCTAGCGCGACGATACGCTCGCCCTGAATCGCCACGTCCGCCACGAAGCGTTCACCATGTTTCGTACCATCGAAAACCGTGACCTGGCTTACGACGTAATCGCCCCGCTCGGCGACCGGCGGCGTGCCGGCAGGTTCCTCGTACCCAGAAGGCAATGGCTTATAGTCCTCAAAGCGTCCCGGGACGGTCCGCACGATCCCGCTCACCGAGGACGTAACAAAGCGTGCCTCGGCGATGTTGTACCAGTAATCATCCGGCTGCTTGAAACCATTCACGAACTCAATCGTATAAGGCGTCAGGCATTCGAGCCCGGCTATGAAGTACAATCCCGAGGGAAACGGCTTGACCTCCTGAATCACTTCCGCCATCCGGGCTTTCCGCTGCTCCTGTTCTTCCTCCGTGAACTCTCGGTCGGGATAGATATGTCGATGAAGCTGAATGACGGTGTGCTCCAGGCTGGCATGCCGCCGCACCTTGGGCGGCAGCAATCCCATGACATAGTGCCTGGCGTCGACCTGGTATGCCTGGATCGCTGCCCGCAGCGTTTCAGCCAGGGCCTGAAGCTGCTGGGGCTGGGGATCTGCGTCGAACTCCCAGGTCAAACGCACGTACTTACGCAGCAGCTCACGCGGAAAGCGCGCATTGATCCGCTCCATGGGCCGCAGCTCAACCGGTCCCAGCTTGCCCGCCCGCGTCGCGGCGGCGAGATTTATCGCCAGCAGGGCCGAATCAGACGCGAATTTGAATGTGTACTCCGGGCTCTGAATGTGCTCGCGGGCAATTGATTCGAACGGGTAATGATAAACCTCAATAGCACCCCCCGCCGGCTGACTACCACCAGTCTGTAATTGCAGCTCGATGATGCCGCTCAGCCACGAAAACTCTTTCGCGGGAAAAGCCCGCATGTCCCGGGCAAGCTTCGCGGGATCTGAAGTATCAAGCAGGATGAACTCGGGCTCATCATCCTGCGCCTGACCAAGCAGATCCGCAAGAGTTTTTGTGGCCGGTTGTCCATCGTGAATGATGATGAACACGTTGCCTTTAAGATCGCGCGGCGACGGCGGTGGCGCCTCTTTCGTTTCCTGCGCCAGTATGGTTGGGATCCCACCAATTGCGATCAATATCGCGCAGATGCAAAGCTTCGGCATGAAAAAATCTCCAGACTGACATTCCCGGCGAACTTATAAAAGTTTCCGCCGCCGGTGTTCAGGTTGCCTACGGCTGAATAAAAGTATAGCGACGAAGAACCATCTTGCGCACCTGGTATCATGAGCTGCTACACTCTGTTAGTGTCGGAGATGGTGCGGGTAATTTTACGCGCCGCGCGTGCCCCGGATTGGTAAGATACACACCACGCCGATGTTTGTCGGCAAGTGGAGGTGATCATGGCCAAGGCTCACGTTGACCCCGCTGAATTGCGGCGTTTCGCGCGCGACCTGACGCGTTTCAGCAGCGATTTACAGGCCCTGATGTCCGGTTTGCACTCCCGGTTGCGCGGCCTGGAGAGAACCTGGCGCGATCAGGAACAGCGCCGCTTCACGGCGGAATTCGAGCAGACCATGAAGACGCTGGCGCGTTTCCTGGAATCGACCGACCAGCACGTCAGCTTCCTGCAAAAACGTGCCGGCCATATTGAAGATTACCTGCAACAGCGTTAGGTCCGGGATATGGGCGAATACGCCAGAGTGGAATCCGTCGAGGCACTACGCCACTTCCGTAGCGCACTATGTAAATTTACCGAGGTCGCCACGGTTGCCCTGGACGAAGCCGAGGCGGATATTCAACGGACTGACAGTTGGATCAAGCACGATCAACAAGGCTATTGGAAAGGCCAGCTTCGCCAGCGGACCGAGTTACACACCCGCGCCAAAAGTGATTTGTCCCGCAAGAAGATGCAGAAATCGGCCCTGGGAGAACGCTATTCCTTCGTCGATGAGCTGAAAGCATTGGACCGGGCTCAGCAGCGCATGGAAGATGCCCGCGCGAAACAGGCCCAGGTCAAACATTGGTCGCGTATGCTGGACGAGGAGGATTTCTCCTATAAGGGAGTCGCCCAGGGATTGCGGCAAGCGCTCGAAATCGACATCCCCAGGGCCCTGGCCCAACTGGATAACATGATGGCGGCCCTGGAAGCCTATGTCGCGGCTCCGCCGCCGCCGGTCGAACAAGCCCTGGCGGGGGATGTGGACGAACGTCCCGAACTGGCACCTGAGTACGCCTCCATGGCGCGTCCCACGCCACCCGATCAGGTCGCGCCGGCGATATACCAGCAACTCCGCGCCCGAATACCCGCGCCGGAGGTTCGCGACACGATACCCGTGTCCGCCGTGGATGACGCATTCCCGTTCGCGGAGGGCCTGGACGAGTCTTCCCGGACCGCTTTGGCGAGATTGGAACTGTCTGCCGCTGCGACTCAGCCGGCCGACCGGGTAATCCTGGCCGCGGATGTCTGGCAGTACGAGCGGATATTCCTGGCCCACCTGCCTGATAGCGGCGCTACTGATAATGGCTGGTATATTGGTCCGGCGGATGACATTGATATTGACGGCTATCAAGCCTGCCGGGTGGCTGATATGCTGAATCAGCGTCCCGGCCTGGAAGCCGTGCTGGCTTTGCCGGTCGGATATGTGGTCGTTCTGGCGGGCGCTAAGCTCGAAGTGGTGCTCGACGATCGTGACAAAATGTTATGGCCCGCGACGCGGGATCGTTCGCCAGAACCGAGCTGAGTGATTGGGA
The DNA here is from genome assembly GCA_043820985.1 of Planctomycetota bacterium. GTDB lineage: Bacteria > Planctomycetota > Phycisphaerae > UBA1845 > Fen-1342 > JAAYXS01. The sequence continues at coordinate 1,391 of JBDRDH010000084.1, read as the reverse complement.
ATATTACGATGTGTTGTCAGTATGCGAATTCAGCAACTTTGCCTTGGGAGGGCGAGCCTCCCGCCGAGCCGTATCTTTGGAGGGCGAGCCTCCCGGCGAGCCGCGGCTCGGCAGGAGCCTCGCCCTTCCATATGATGCGCGCCCTCCCGCGAGCACCGATACGTTTCTGAAACCACCCTGGCGTATGAGATCCAGCCATGAGCATGAACTCCGCTCTTCAGAAAACCAAGCGTGCGTCCAAGGACCTGCGCGTTCAATGGAGCGAGGTCAAGAGCGTCTGGTATGATGAGAACAGTCGCCGCTTTGAAGAGCAGTATATCGTTCCTCTGCTGGCGCGCTTGCGCACAGTTGAATTGACAATGAGCCATATGGCCAGCATCCTGCAAAAAGCCCGCCGTGACTGTGAGTAAAACGGCGACCGTCCAACCCTGGGAGTAATCAACCGCGATGCCGCCCGATACCAACCAGAATGCTCCGGACCAGTCGCCCGCCGGGGACTCCGATTACATTGAAATTCGACATCAGGGTTTACAGGCCTTGCTGAGTTTAACACCCGAGATAGTCACGCCGGTTGAACGGGAAATTCAGGATCAGCGGCAACTCGCCGAACAAAACACTCGCCGCAAGCTGGATGAAATTAGTGCCAGGGTGACCACCGAGCGTGCCGAGAAACTGGCCGCCACCGAGCAGGTTTATGAAGCACGTACGCGTCAAATTGAGGCCGAGTATGTCCCCGCGCTGGAAAAGTTGACTCGTCAGACTGAAAACTCGCGTCGCCAGGCCACGGCGGAACAAGGTGAAATCGAGAAGGACGCCGAAGTTCAACGCCAGGACAAGCTGCTGCTGGCCGAGACGGTGGCCGAGGCTACGATCAAGGCTTTACGACGTGAAATACATGCCGTCCGGCGACAAGTGGCCGCTGGACGCGCGCGCCTCGAACATCTACGCGACCGCGCCCAGGAAGTTCTACAACTTCACGAATGCCAGCCACCGGCCCAGCCGCGCCCTCCGATCGAGCAGGCGAAATTTTCGAGTAATCCACACGCGGCGTACGAGCAATACGCCCAAACCGCCGCGACACACGTCCAGAAACTGCGCGATTTATCCGAGACGCGCATCTACATCGGCTCTCGGGCTTCCGCGTGGTTGCTGCTTTTGAATCTGGTGGTGCCCGGGGCGGCGGCGGCGCTGGAGCCGCTGGGCGTTCCACATGCCCCAGCTTTCTACATCGCCGGTCCGGCAGTGCTGGTGGTTACGCTGGTAGTTACGCTGCTGGTGCGTGGGTCTTTGCGGCGGAAGCTCTACCGCGCCTTGCAGGCGGAGATTTGCACCGCGTACGAACCGCTCCCCGAGACTCTGGCCATCGCCGAGGCCGCGTTGCGGTATCGGTC
>JBDRDH010000083.1:0-36301 GCA_043820985.1 Planctomycetota bacterium | reverse complement strand
GGTTACGCTGGTAGTTACGCTGCTGGTGCGTGGGTCTTTGCGGCGGAAGCTCTACCGCGCCTTGCAGGCGGAGATTTGCACCGCGTACGAACCGCTCCCCGAGACTCTGGCCATCGCCGAGGCCGCGTTGCGGTATCGGTCGGAGCGGGCTGAAGCGCAGTACGAACTTGATGAGAATCAGACAACGGAACGCCGTTCGATTGAAACACAGGCAGCCGAGGACGACTATGAGCAAACCGTGGGGGAGGGTATCCGCCGCCGGGATGAGATGCTCGCCCGCATCGAGACCACCAGCGCGCGGCGCCAGGCTGAGCTCGACGAGCAGCGCCAGACGGCCCTGAGTGAAGCGGCTCAACAGAAGGAACAAAGTTGCGCTGAAATCCAGAGCCGGCATGACCGCCGACTTGAACAAGCCAATGAAGAGCACGCACGGAGTATGGCAGCCGCCGCGCGATGTTATGATGAGGCGCGGGCCGAAATTGAAGCGCAGTGGGACCATGGGCTGGCGCGCATCCGTCGTATGCTGGATACGACTCATCAGCTTAACCTGCCCCCGCGACCACGCTGGGAGGAAGTGATCCGGCCGGATTGGACACCGCCGGCGGATCTCGCCGCGTTGATTGCTTTCGGGCACTGGCAAGTGGATCTCGGGCGCCTGGCTGATAGTGTGCGGGCCCGGGCGGATTTTATCACGGCACAGACTACAAACGCTTCCTTGCCGGTTTATTTGGACGTGCCCAGCCGGGCGTCACTATTGTTGCAGACCCAGGCCGCCGGCCGGTCACAAACCATCGAGGTGCTGCGGGCCGTGATGCCGCGGTTGTTGACCGCACTGCCGCCCGGCCGCGTGCACTTCACCATCATCGATCCGGTCGGTCTGGGCGAAAACTTCGCGGGCTTCATGCACCTCGTGGATTACGAAGAGGCCCTGGTGGGCGGGCGCATCTGGACCGCGAGTGAGCAGATCGAGGCACGGCTGACGGAACTGACGAGCCACATGGAAAACGTCATCCAGAAGTACCTGCGGAATGAATTTGAGACCATCGATGCTTATAACCACCAGGCCGGCGAGTTGGCCGAACCCTATCGCTTCCTGGTAATCGCCGACTTCCCCACCAACTTCAACGAGGATGCCGTCAAGCGGCTTAACAGTATCGTCAGCAGCGGGGCGCGCTGCGGGATCTTTACGCTGATCGCGCACGATCAGCGCACACCACTGCCCGCCGATCTACAGCTTGAGGAATTGGAAAGCAGCGGCGTCCACTTGATACATGAGCAGGAACAATTCGTCAGTCAGGATGAGACCCTGCGGCAATTTCCACTCATCCTCGACACACCGCCCTCGGAAGAGGTCCTGACCGGCATCATGCAGGTGGTCGGCCGCGGAGCGCGCGACTCGCTGCGCGTCGAAGTACCCTTCGAGTCGGTCACGCCCGCGGAAGCCGAATACTGGCACACGAGTACCGCCCGCGAGGTGCGCGTGCCTCTGGGGCGCAGCGGCGCCGTTCGCTTACAGAACCTGCGGCTGGGGCGCGGCAGTGCCCAACATGCCCTCATTGCCGGCAAGACCGGCTCGGGCAAATCAACACTGCTGCACGTGATGATCACCAACCTGGCGCTGTGGTACAGCCCGGACGAGATCGAGTTTTACCTGGTCGACTTCAAGAAAGGCGTCGAGTTCAAGACCTACGTCACGCATCGTTTGCCGCATGCGCGCGCCATTGCGATTGAAAGTGACCGCGAGTTCGGTATCAGCGTGCTCCAGCGCATCGATGCCGAGATGGCGCGCCGGGGCGACATGTTCCGCGCCGCTGGCGTACAGGATCTGGCGGCCTATCGGGCGGCGACCGGCGAACGTCTGCCGCGTACCCTGCTGATCGTGGACGAATTCCAGGTGTTTTTCACCGAAGACGACAAACTCGCGCAGGACGCCGCTATTCTGCTTGACCGGCTCGTGCGCCAGGGCCGCGCTTTCGGCATCCACGTCCTGCTGGGTTCACAGACACTCGGCGGAGCGGCAGGATTGCCGCGCAGTACCATGGGGCAGATGGCGGTACGCGTGGCGCTGCAATGTTCCGAGGCCGATTCACAACTTATTCTCGACGACACCAACGTCGCCGCCCGTCTGCTTACGCGCCCTGGCGAAGCCATCTACAACGATGCGGGCGGGTTGGCCGAGGGTAACAGCCCCTTCCAAACCGCCTGGCTGCCGGATGAACAGCGTACCACTTACTTGCAACGGATCGAGGAACTGACCCACGCCCGCCATATTCATTGCCCGCCGCCGGTGGTCTTCGAAGGTAACGCGCCGGCGGACATCCAGCACAACCATTTACTGGCGCGGCTGCTGGACGAGCCGGCGTCGCGGACTTCCACCGACGCCCCGCGCGCCTGGCTGGGAGCGCCGGTGGCGATCAAGGATCCGACCGGGGTGACCTTCCGGCGCCAGAGCGGCGCGCACCTGCTGATCGTGGGGCAGCGCGATGACGCCGCCCTGGCGCTGCTGGCGGGTGCCTTGGTGTGCCTGGCGGCGCAACATGCTCCCGATCAGGCCCGTTTCATAATCCTGGATGGCCAGCCGGCGGATTCCAAACCGACCGGCCCGCTGCATGCCGCCGCCACCGCCCTCCCGCATGACAGCCGATTTATCAGTTGGCGTGATGTGCCCGCGGTAATGACGGAGTTGGCGGAGGAGACCGAACGCCGTTTGGCCGGTGACAGCCACAACGCACCAGCGATATACGTGCTAATAAACGGTTTTCAACGTTACCGCATGTTACGCCGGCAGGAGGACGACTTCAGTTTTTCGACCAGTGACGAGGAGCAGGCTCCGGCGCCGGACAAGCAATTCGCGGACATATTGCGTGAGGGGCCGCCACTGGGCCTGCACGTGTTGGCCTGGTCGGACACGCTGGCGACGCTGGACCGCACGCTCAGCCGGCCGTCGATCAACGAATTCGACAATCGCGTTCTATTCCAGATGGGCGCCGCCGACTCCAGCAACCTGATCGACACCCCCGAAGCCAACAAGCTCGGCTTCTACCGCGCCCTGCTCTACAGCGAGGAGCATGGCCTACTGGAAAAATTCCGCCCCTACGCCCCCCCCGATCCCACCTGGCTAACCTACGTTAGCACATGCCTCCGCCGGCGTGATTAAATCAGGATGCATGCTCTATAATCCGAGCCCGAAGCGCCAGCGAGGGTTAAGGTTTCACCCCTCCAACTCAATAATTTTCCTCTGCGTCCTCCGCGGTAATCAACCCCGCACAGCCGCCTGCTCCTTCCCCAGCTGCCCGCGCGACAAAGCAAACGTAATCCCAAAGCCTACCACCGCACAGACTACAGCAACCAATATGTACCCTGCCGAATAACCAATCGCGCCGCGTTGTTGCCAATTTGCACGTATTGTTTCCACCAGGCGCTGCTTGTTCTCATCCGTCTGCGAACCATCGTCGGTCTCAGCAACGTCGGCTATTTCCCATTTCTCGGCGAAGCCGCGCAGCTCCGTTGGCGTGTGGCGTTCGAGGGCTTTCTCGCCGGGCGCTTTGCCAAACGGCCAGAGCCCGATCACCGAACCTAGCAGAATGCCGAGTAGAACGCCAACAGTAGGGCGTCGAAAGCGATGCAGTAGAAACTTGAGCAGGTTCGACAGTCCGATGATGCCGAGTATGGCTCCAATACCCACCGGTATCACAATCTTCAGCGCCGCCCACAACGCCTGCATATTCCGGGCGCTCAGGCTTTCCTTGAGATCGTCCACCGCCCCGACAACACGTTCGTACTGATCCAGGATCAGTAGCATATACGAGCCGGAAATACCCGGCAGCACCATCGTCGTCGAGCCGACCAGGCCAGAGACGACATCCATTGGCGTGTTATGTGGCAGACCGGCGTTTCGCAACATCAAAATGCCGATCATGATGATCAATCCAACCAAGGTGGCGATGATGGCATCCACGCGCAACGGTCTGAGCTGACGATATAACAGCGGCGCTCCCCCTAGCGTCAGCCCGATGAACAGTGCGAACATCGCCGTCGGATGTTGGAATAGCAGGTACAGGATCAAGCCAGCCAGACCCAGAATCGCACCCACCGCGAACAGCCCGAGCACCCCCAGGAACACCAGCCGCCTGACCGAGATGCGCAGCCGCGAAATATCAGCCACGCTGTCGATAAACTCCTGGTAGATGCCCATCGCCAGCACCATTGTGCCGCCGGACACCCCGGGAATCAGATTGGCGGTGCCCATCAATACACCGGCGACGGCGACGCGCACCAGGCGCGTAATGCCCAGCGAGGGAGAAGTGCTTGATCCGGCCTTGGCTTCTGGCTGGTTCTGGTCAGACAACATCAATCCTCACAACCACAATACCGGCAGGGGGGTGGTGGGTCACAGGGCGGTAGCATAGCCGTCTGGTTGACACGGGCAAGTCGGGTGCTCACCCAGGTCGTGGAAACACGCCTCCGGCGGCTCTGAAGCGGGGTAAAGTTGACGATCCACTGAATGTGCGATAACCTCTTTAGATTCGTCAGCTAACGAGAGTGGGAGGCGGATTGTGCCTTACGATAGTGTAGTCTGCATCAAGCAGGTACCCGACACAGCCAACGTCACCGGCGAAGCGATGAAGGAGGACGGCACGGTCAACCGGGCCGCCCTGCCGACGATCTTCAACCCCGACGATCTGTATGCCCTGGAAATGGCGTTACAGGTGCGTGACCGCTACGGCGGGACCGTTACCGCCATCAGCATGGGACCACCCAAGGCTGGTGACGTGCTGCGCGATTGCCTCTATCGCGGAGCCGACCGCGTGATCCTGTTGACCGATAAGCGCGCGGCGGCGAGCGACACCCTGGCCACCAGCTATATCCTGGCGTGTGCCATCCGCAAGGTCGGACGCTTCGACCTGGTCTTCTGCGGCCGGCAGGCCATCGACGGCGATACCGCCCAGGTCGGACCGCAATGTGCCGAGAAACTAGGTGTCCCGCAGGTGACTTACCTCGAAGAGATCATCGATATCTCCGATGGGACGGCCCAGATGCGCCGCAACGTCGGTAATGGCTGGGAAGTCGTGGAGGTGCAGTTACCAGTGCTGGTGACGGTGCTGGACTCCGCGCCGCCCGTGCGACCGCCGGCGGCCAGGCGCGTGATGCGCTTCAAGAGCGCGCGCGTCCCGGTCGAGGTGCGGATCGATGTTGCCCGCGCCAATCCAGACCGCGATAACGGCGAGAATGAATCCGAAGCCCTGCGGCGACTGGAGACTCTGCGGTCGCGCGGCCTGGTGATAGACGAATGGAACCTGGACGATATCGAAGCCGACCTGAACTGGTGTGGCGTGAACGGCTCGCCCACCAAGGTCTGGCGTATCCAGTCGATCGTCCTGACCAAGGAGGGGTATACCGAAGTCCCGCCCACGGACGAGGGCATCCGCCAGATGGTTCATGAACTCGTAATTGACCATACCCTGGGCTAGCAGTCTGAGGCTGCTGTCAACACGGTCGGCATCAAGCCGGCCGGTCCCAGTCGTTGGAGGCAGAATGATCGAGGTCAATCGACAAGGCGAGGTCTGGGTTTTCGCCGAGCAGGAAAACGGCACGTTACACGACGTGGCGTTGGAATTATGCGGGCGCGCCCGGCAATTGGCCGATCAGATCGGCGTACAGGTCGGCGCGGTATTACCAGGCAGTAAGGTGGGCAAGCTAGCCCCACAATTGATCGCGCAAGGTGCCGATCGGGTTTACGTGGTTGAAGATCCCCGGCTCCAGCACTTCCAGACGCAATCCTATGCCCGCGTGATGTGCACGCTGATCGCGAAGCATAAGCCGCAGATCGTGACCTACGGCGCCACGCCAATCGGCCGCGACCTGGCCCCGCGCATCGCTTCGGAAATGAAAGCCGGTCTGACGGCGGACTGCACCGATCTCCAGATCGAGGATGTGACCGACGTCAAGACCAAGGTGGTTCACAAAAACCTGATGCTCCAAATTCGGCCGGCGTTCGGCGGAAACATCATCGCCACGATCGTGAACTACGACCGCTGGCCGCAGATGGCGACCGTGCGTGAAGGCGTGATGCCGCTGTTGGATCCCGATCCACAACGGCAGGGCGAGGTGCTGGCTGAAAAGGTCGAATTACTTGAGAAGGACTTCCCGCTACGTCTGATCGAGAGCCATCGCGAGCCACGCCGCGTGAACCTGAAGGCGGCGCGGACCATCGTAGCCGGCGGCGGCGGCGTCGGCAGCAAGGAAAAATTCCGGCTGATTCACGATCTGGCCGCGGCGGTGGGTGGCGCGGTCGGCGCTTCCCGTGCCGCCGTTGACAGCGGTTTGGCCCCCAAGGATTTCCAGATTGGGCAAACGGGCACGACCGTCCGGCCCGCGCTCTACGTCGCCTGCGGAATCAGCGGCGCCGTGCAGCACCGGGCCGGCATGGAAGAGTCCGCCAAGATCGTCGCGATTAACACCGATCCCGAGGCCCCGATCTTTTCCGTGGCACACTACGGCGTCGTAGCGGACCTCAACGAAGTCATCCCGAAGATGATCAAAGCGCTCAAGGAACGCCCCGCATGAATCACACAACGGAATCGCGCAAGTCCCCTCTCGGTAAAGGAGGGGAATCTAACTCCCCTCCCTTCCAGGGAGGGGCTGGGGGAGGGTCGGAGCGAACTCGAATGCACCGCATCGCCCCGCAAACAACGACCCGCGCGCGACAGATGCGCCAGGAAGCCCCGTTTCACGAACGGTTGCTGTGGAGTCGCCTACGGAATGGCCAACTGGGTGACCTGCGCTTCCGTCGCCAGCACCCTGTCGGCCCGTACATTGTCGATTTCTACTGTGCGCGCGCGAAGCTGGCGATCGAACTCGATGGAGTGAGCCACGAAGGGCGCGAACTTTACGACGAAAAGCGGACTGAGTACCTGGAATCGCAAGGATTGCGTGTGGTCCGCTATGCTGATGATGAAGTGCTGCGCGATCTGGATGGAGTGGTATACCGGATTGCGTGTGAAATTGGATTGGAGCCGTGATAGCACCCTCCCCCGTCCCCTCCCTGAGAGGGAGGGGGTTTTGCCTCCGGCTGATGATTGAGAGTTGATAATGCCGAACTTCTATCTCGACAACGAAGACATCCAGTTTCTCTGCGAGCATTTCGATCTGGGTGAACTGGCACGGGTCCAGGAGGACAACTTCGCTGACGCGCTCAAACATAACATCGACTATGCCCCGCGCGACGAAGCCGACGCCATCGACAACTATCGCCGCATACTCGAAATCGTCGGCGATATCGCCGGCAACACAATCGCGCCGCGCGCCGCACAGATCGACGAGGAAGGTAATACGCTCAATCCCGATGGCACGGTTACGCTGCATCCGCTGGTGGCGGATAACCTCCGCGTCCTCGGACAGGCCGACCTGATGGGTTTCACGCTGCCGCGCAAGTACGGCGGCATCAATTGCCCGAACCTGGTCTACTCGATGGCCAATGAGATCGTCAGTCGGGCGGATGCCTCCCTGATGAACATCTTCGGCTTGCAGGGCATTGCCGAGACGATCAACGCCTTCGCCGATGACGAGCTCAAAAACGAGTTCCTGCCGCGTTTAGCCAATGGCGAGGTGACCGGGGCCATGGTGCTGACGGAACCCGACGCCGGTAGCGATCTCCAGGCGATCCGGCTCAAGGCCATCCAAAACGATGACGGCACCTGGAAACTACGCGGTGTCAAGCGGTTTATCACCAACGGCTGCGGCGAAGTCCTCCTGGTGCTGGCCCGTAGCGAGCCGGAGATCAGCGACGGTCGCGGCCTGAGCCTCTTTGTCACCGAGCGCAGCGACCGCGTGAAAGTCCGGCACCTGGAGCACAAGCTGGGCATCCACGGCTCCCCGACGTGTGAGTTGGTTTTCAACGATGTGCCCGCCCGCTTGATCGGCGAACGACAACGTGGATTGATCACCTACGTCATGGCCCTGATGAATGGGGCACGCGTTGGTATTGCCGCCCAATCGCTCGGGCTCGGCGAAGCCGCTTACCGGCTGGCCCGCGAATATGCCGCCTCGCGCAAGCAGTTTGGCGTGGCCATCGAGCGCCTCCCAGCCGTGGCCGAAATGATCACCAACATGAAGATCATGCTCGAAGCCGCCCGCGCCCTGACGTATGACACCTGCCGAATTTGTGACCTGGAGAACAATAACCTGCGGGTGATGGAATTTGGTGGGCTGACCGACAAGACCGAACTCAAGGAGCGCAAGGCGCTGGCCCGTTCGCTGAAGCGCATGAACGGCATGCTCACGCCGATGAGCAAGTACTACGCCTCGGAGATGAGTTGCCGCGTGGCCGATTTGTGCGTGCAGGTACTGGGAGGTTCGGGCTACATGAAAGACTACGCCGCCGAGCGCTATTTGCGCGACGCGCGTATCACGACCATTTACGAAGGCACCAGCCAGTTGCAGGTCGTGGCCGCGGTGCGCGGCGTGTGCTCGGGCGCCTTCGAACGTCGCGTAGCCGAGTTGGAAGAAATGCAGTATGAGAATGAACTGCTTAATGAACTCAAGGGCCAGTTAGTGGCCGGTAAGGATGAGGTGATCAAGGGTATTGCCTTTGTCAAGGAGCGCGGCACCGACTACATGGACCTGGCCGGACGCAAGCTGGTCGATGCGGCGATCGCGGTACTGGTCGGCCACCTGTTCCTGGGCCAGGCCGTCCACAATGAGCGCAAGCAACGAGTCGCCCGCCGCTTCATCACCACCGAAATGCCGAAGCTGCGCATGGATTGCGAGTTGGTCATGAGTGGCGACCTCAGTCCCCTGGCAGAATACGAGCTAATCGCTGGACCGGTGCCAACGCAGGATTGAGTTCCACTCCTGGTGGCTGGGGGGAGCGCGGCGGATTGCGGAATCATCAGAAGGGCCTACAATGCCGCATTCCGCGTGCGGCATACGGGCTGAGTTATCGCCGCCCGGGCGAGTCTACCAATCAGAAAGTGAATCTAGCGGGTATGGAAGGCCGACACTGGATAACTGGTTTGCTGCTGGCGATGGGGGTCTTCATCGCGTATCAATTCGTGATATCGAAGGTCTACCCCCCGTCACCGCCCCCGCCACCCGCGAGTATACCGCCAGCGGTTGTCGAGACCGCTCCCGGTGCCCCGCCGACTGAGTTATCCACTCAGCCGGTGACTACTACCCCAAGTGTGCCCCAATTGCAGCCCGCCAGCATACCAGTGGCTGGCCCCAACCTGTTCTTCGAGGGAGGTGAAGATCGCAAGCCGGTAACGCTTGGAGGTGGCACCGATGATGCGCTGGAATTGACGCTCTCGCCGCGCGGGGCGGGCATCGAATCGATTCGCATCACCGAGCGTGATGACAAAGGTAAATATCGCTATCTCGCCAAGGCACGCGGCGAAGATCCCTACCAAATCCTGGAACCCATGGAAGGCGGCAGTCCACAACTGTCGTTTACCACTCACGAAATCCAGGTGGTGGAGTATGGCGATCGCCGCTGGGGCCTTGACGAGTTGACTTGGCGACGCGACGAGGCCGCCAGTAGCGAAAGCAAGGTGGTCTTCACGACCATGCTGCGGGATGAAGCCAGTGGCGCCGGATTGCTGCACTTGCGCAAAACGTTCGACCTTCAGACCGGCCAGCCACTGATCAATATGCAACTGGCGATCGAGAACGCCAGCGACCGCCAGTTGACCATCGTGGTCGTGCAGGATGGGGCCACCGGCATCTCCCGTGAAAGCCCCATGTACGAGATGCGCCGGCTGATCGCCGCGCACTACGAAAACCAGGTCGTCGAGACCTCCAAGGCCGTCCAGCGGCAGCAGTTGCGAAACAAGGCCGGACAAGCCACGCCGGTGTCAATGTTCGTGGGTGATCCGCAAAAATCGTTCGCCTGGGTCGCGCTGGCCAACCGTTTCTTCGGCGTTTTCATCCGCCCATTGCCCGACAGTGAAGGCAAACTGACGGCGGTAGCCTCTGTCAAGGGCAGCATTGGCTTGCCGGCCAGCGACGCCAAGCTGGGTGATATGGTGGGGCGCATGTGGTCGCCGCGCCTGTCGCTGGCGGCTGGCAAGCAACTGACGCAGTCCTATGAGATCTACGCCGGCCCGAAGGATCCGGACATACTCGAAACGGTCAATCCGGACTTCGTGGACAACACCAAGGTTTATTACAACCTGGCACAGGCCGCCGACCAGCGTTGCTGCACGTTCGAGCCCCTGCCGCAAATCATGGTCGGCCTGCTGCATGGCATTCATTACGTCGTGCGGAATTACGGTATCGCGATCATCATCATGGTGATCATTGTTCGAGCACTACTGCACAAACTGACCGTGTTCCAGCAGAAGTCGATGTACCGCATGCAGGACGCCATGGCGCGCTTGCAACCCAAGATGCAGGCCATCAAGGAGCGCCACGCCAACGACAAGGCCAAGCAGAACCAGGAGTTGATGAAGCTCTACGCCGAGGAAGGTGTCAACCCGATGGGCAGTCTGGTGGGCATGCTGCCGCTGTTCATTCAAATGCCCATCCTGGTGGCCCTGTGGACCGGGCTCAACACGGACATTCAATTGCGACACGCGGCGTTCGACGGCTGGTGGATCAAGGATCTGGCGGCTCCGGACGCCTTGATACCCTTCAACCCACCGTTTGATATTCCAATTCTCGGGCAGTTCCCGTTACTCGGCTGGATGTTTTGTGGGATCACGGCCTTCAACCTGCTGCCGGTGCTGATGGGTGTCAGTATGTGGCTGCAGCAGAAGTACATGCCCAAGCCCGGCATGCAGGCCAAACTCGATGCCGCCAAAACGAGTCCGCCCAAGGACCGCAAACCCGGCCAGATGACACCCCAGGACCAGATGCGCCAGCAGCAGATGATCGGCTACATGATGACCTTCATGTTCCCGCTGATGTTCTACTACATGCCATCCGGGTTGAACCTCTACTGGATGTCAACGAACGTCTTCGGCATCTTCGAGTCGCTGATCATCCGTAAACAGATAAAAGAAGAGAAAGAGCGGCGTGATCGCGAAGGTCCCCAGCCGCCAAAGAAAAAGAAAGTCGGCCTGGTTGGTCGCATGCTCAAGCACATGGCCTCGCAGGCCGAGGGGCTCCAGAAGCGGGCTGATGTGCTTTCCGAGCAGCGTAAGGCCCCGCCCCGCCCGGATCAGGACCACAAACAGAAGAAGCGCTAATGCGTCCGCACGAGTTTGATCCTGAGAATCCCTCCCACTTAAGTGCTCTTCGCAAACTCGCCGAACAGGCCGCGCGGGCCGGCGGAGATGTGGCTCGGCGGCTGTTCCGCACCGAGTTTACAATCCGCCGCAAGACCGACGGCAGCGAGGTGACTGACGCCGACGAAGCCGCCCAGGTCGCGGTGGTAAAAGTCATCCAGGAACAACGAGACCACGATGCGATCATTGCCGAGGAGGTACTTGATTCAACTCAGGCGAGTCCGGCCGCCGGCAATGAAAACCTGTGCTGGGTGATTGATCCGATCGATGGCACGCGCAACTACGTGCGCGGCGTACCCTATTACGCCGTCTCGGTGGCTGTGATGTATGGGGGCTTTACGCTGGCCGGAGCAATCCATGAGGTCGAGCGCGACGTAATGTACTCGGCCAGCCGGACGGAAGGATTGCTGCTCAACGGCCAGCCCCGGCAAAAAATGCAGTGGGAGAATGTGATTGCTGGGCGGGCCTGCAAGCCACTGGCCGGGATCCCCAGCTCGCTCCAGGGAGCGGCTTACGAAGTAGTCCGACAATGGGCTTCGCGTGTGGTTGTACGCAATCTGGGCTCGACCGCCATGCATCTGGCCATGGTGGCGGCCGGCCATTTTCAGGCCGCGCTCATCTCGGATAGCCGCCTGTGGGACATCGCCGCCGGCGGATTAATGATCGACTTGTCGGGGGGTGTCATGACCACGCTGGATGGCCGGCCCATTTTCCCATTCGATGTCAGCACTTATGCGGGTGAGGCGATTCCCTCGCTGGCGGCGAGTGACGCGGAACTGCATGCACGCTTACTCCCGGCGAAATGACCGCCGCGAATGACGCGGTATCCCATGGTAATCATTACTCTGAGGGACGATGGAACCCGAGACCGCTGATACCAAGCGATCCGTTTCCGAGCAAAAGCGCTGGCTGGAGCAGCTTCGCGCTGAGACCCGCCAACATCGCGCTACCTGGTATGCACGCGAAGCGGGCTGGTCGTGGGCGCGGCTGGGCTTCTTCGCGGCCATCATTTTACCATGGCTGTTTTTGAGTGCGCAGCCAGGCTGGGCGGGCATACTTTCCTTGGTGGCGTTGATCTTATTTGTAATTGTTATCTGTCGGCACCTGCGGGCGCAAGCAGCCCGCCAAGCCGCCGACCGACTCCTGACCGTAATCGACGAGACCGGCCAGCGCCAGGGTGGGCCGGTGGTCTGTATCCGCGCCTGGGACCGGCCGGCCGACAATGCGGCAGAGGATCAAGTCTTACCGTTGCCATTTGAGCGCGACATGGTGTGGGAACTCTCGCCGCAGGAACGCGACGATCTCGATCTGTTTTCGGCCCCGGTGGGCATCTTTGGATTGCTGAATCGCACGTCAAGCGCCGTGGGCGCCCGGCGACTGCGCGATATGCTCGAAAAGCCTTCCCTGGTTGTACCGTGCATCCAGGCACGGCAGGCGATGGTTTCCTGGCTGGAAGAACACTCGTCCGCTCGGTTGCGGCTGATGGCCGCGCTCGCCGCCCTGCGCGGGGAGGATCAGCGCTTGTCTCGGCTGGTACAGGCCATCAAGGGAGTCATGCCTCTGGAGTTGCCGCTGCCAACCGGGCTGCTGCGCCTCTGGTCACTAATAACCATGCATTTCATGTTTTTCTGTGTATGGCGTAGTGTTGCTGGTGACCTGGTCTGGGGTTCCGGGCTACTGGCACTATTTGTACTCAATGGCATCTTGTTCATGACCGTCCGCCAGCGTGTCACGACGGCATTGAAACCCTGGGAGGATGTCGCCTGGGCAGCGCGGGCTGGCCAGATTGCGGCGCGCCAGGCATCCGAGGACCTGCCGAATGAAACTGGTTTAGGCCGCTTACGAGACACCTGCGCCGCCATCTCGCGCCGCCACGTGCTGCCGCGTCTGATGAAGCGGGCCGGCTGGACCGACCGGGGGGGTCTGTTATATGAACTCTTCAACGTGCTGCTACTGGCGGATGTGCACGTGGCGCATGTGATTCTGAAATGCGCGGTTGGGCAGCGGGATACTCTGCTGGCGGGGATATCGGCTTTGGCGGAACTTGAGGCCTTGTGTAGCCTGGGGGCGTTCGCGTGGGAGCAGCCGCAAAAGTGCTACCCGGAGGTGCTGGAGGACACCGCCGTGCGGATTACGGCCGGCTTTCACCCGCTGCTTGATCCAGAAATGGTGGTGCCCAACGATGTCGAGTTAACACCCGCCACGCGGATGTGGATCGTGACCGGCTCGAACATGGCGGGCAAGAGCACTTTCCTGCGCATGGTCGGCGTAAATGTGCTATTGGCGCAGATTGGTTCGGCCGTGACCGCTCGTCGCATGTCCTGGTCGCCCCTGCGGATCCAATCCGACCTGCGGGCGCGTGACAGTCTGGCCGAGGGCGAAAGCTATTTCCTGGCGGAAGTTCGGCATCTGCGGCGAATGGTATTACCACCGAGCGGGGATATACCGCTATTGGGCTTGATCGACGAACCATTCCGCGGCACGAACTCACAGGACCAGACCGCCGCCAGCCTGGCCGTACTGAAGCACCTGCTGGCGTCACCGAATGTCTTTCTCGTGGCAACGCACGACCGGCATCTGACAAAGCTGGGTGAGGGTGCCGGGGCGCGCAACGTGCACTTCCGCGAAGACTTGAGCAGCGCCGCGCTGGTCTTCGACTATCACCTGCACGCCGGCCCCGCCCAGACCCGTAATGCCCTGCGCGTGCTGGAGCGTGAAGGGTATCCCGCCACACTGGTTGCCGATGCCATCGCCTGGCTCGAACAGACGGACGCCGAGGACGACTAAGCGCGGCAGGCCGACACTCTGGATGGGGGAAGTTACACACCTTTTACATCCCCGCCCGGCTTATGGACGTACCTTTAAGTATGACCGTGCTACTCGGACCAGACCGGCCGCTGAATCTCGGGAACTCTCATAAGTCGGTCGGTGTCCAAGTAGGCAGCAGCGCATAACACGTGGCAAGATTGGATAGAGTCGATTGTTGGAGGCTTCCTGATGTATTCACTAAAAGCGACTTTACTCGCGTCAACAATATTGCTGAGCTGTGCTCAAGCTGAAACACCGGCCACCATCGGATCCAACCAGCCCTGCATCGAGGTCGTCTTTGTGCTGGACACCACCGGCAGCATGAGCGGACTGATCGCGGGGGCCAAACAGAAAATCTGGGAGATCGCCAACTCCATGGCCAGTGCCAAACCAGTCCCCGAAATCAGGATGGGATTGATCGGTTATCGCGATCGCGGCGACGAGTATGTTACCCGGCATACTCAGCTCACGGAGGATCTGGACAAAGTGTACGCCGACCTGATGGCATATTCCGCCAATGGGGGTGGGGACAGTCCGGAAAGTGTCAACCAAGCTCTGCATGAGGCCATTGCACAGATGCAATGGAGCCAGGATGAGCAGACTTATCGGGTGGTATTCCTGGTGGGTGATTGTCCGCCGCACATGGATTACCAGGATGACGTTAAGTATCCCCAGACCTGCGAGCAAGCCGCACGCGCCGGGATTGTCATCAACACCATCCAATGTGGTGCGCATGGCGCCACCGTACCCATCTGGCAGGAGATCGCCGCCAAGGCGGAGGGCCGTTACTTCCGAGTAGAGCAGAGTGGCGGCGCTATAGTGACCAATACACCCTACGACACGGAACTGGCCAAATTAGCGCATGATCTCGACGCAACACGAATTTACTACGGAAAGATCGAGATTCGCATGCAGCAGTCCGAACGCCGAGGTCGTGCGAAAGATATTTACGATGAAGCACCAGTTGCCGCCCAGGCTGCGCGAGCCGTCTTCAATGCCAAAGAGGCGGGCAAGAGTAACTTCCTGGGAGCTAACGAACTGATCAACGACATCCTCGAAGGCCGCGTCAAGCTGGGGGATCTCAAGGCAGCAGACCTACCGGAAGCCATGCGGAAGCTGACACAGACACAACGTGAGGAGTATGTACAAAAACAGACTACCGTACGTGCCCAGGTCCAGGAAAAGATCCAGACCCTAGCCGTTCAACGCACGGAATATCTCAATAAGGAAATTGCCAAGCTGGGACAACCAGGCCAACCGGGTTTCGATAGCGCTATCTTCGAATGTATCAAGCAGCAGGCCGCCAAGATGGGAATTCATCTCACAGCAGAAAAACCATAAGAAGCAGGCATCTGAAAATACAGGTCAAGCGGGGTGGGCGAGCATATCCCGTCCACGTCGCAAGTCTAATACCCCGGAGACTCACTCCTCGGCATGTTCAGCCTGATCCAACCGCTGCTCAATCGTGGACCGCACCAGACCAGGATCGGCCTGTCCGCATGAGATTTTCATCACCTGTCCGGCCAGAAACCCGCGCGCCGCTTCCAGTTTCTTAGGCTTCCGGATGGCGTCCTGAACCGCCTGAGCATTATCCGCCAACACCTGATCCACCCAGGTATCGATCTGTGTCTGATCCTGCGTTTGCAGCAGATTGAGCCGGGTGGCCAGGGCGGTGGGTGACTCGTAGTTATCCAGCAGCGCGGCTGCCAGCCGTGCCGCCGCAGTCGCGTTGATCCGGCCCTTGTGAACCAGATTAGCCAGTTCGGCCAGACGGCCGGGTGAAATGCCCAGCCGTGCGATGGTGATACCACGCTCATGCGCCAGATGCGTCCAGATTCCCAGAAAATGCCGCGCTAATGTTGGTTTGTGGCCTCCCGCCGCGGCGGCATCATCGAGCAAATCGGCGGTGGCCCGGTCGTCAACCAGGGCCGGAGCACTGCGCGGGGTGACCTTGTATTCGCTCACCAGACGCTCACAGCGACAAATGGGCAGTTCCGGCAGGTCCTGTTTAAGCCCCGCCACCCAGGCCCGATCTGTCAGTAGCGGTACCAGGTCCGGTTCCGGCAAGAAGCGGTAGTCGTGGGCCTCTTCCTTCTCACGCTGGGGGATTGTCACGCCGCGTATATCATCCCAGCCACGGTTGTACTTATTCCCCATGGCGGCGGTTTCGCCGGTAGCGCTCCATTGCTCAACCTGGCGCTGGACCTCATAACTGATTGCACCATGCAAGGCGCGAAAGGAATTCAGGTTCTTCACTTCAACAATGGGGGTGCGCACCTCTTGCCCGTTTTGCATAATGGCCAGGTTGATATTGGGCTCGAAGCGCAGCTCGCCACGTTGCATATTGGCATGGCTGAGCCCGAGATATCTCAATAAGCGCTGGATCTGAACGGCGAACTCACGAGCCTCGTCGGCGTTGTGCAGATCGGGAGCCGTAACAATCTCCAGCAGTGGTGTACCGGCCCGGTTCAGATCGACACCAGTGTGGCCGGCGGGATCATGCAGATTTTTACCGGCATCCTCTTCCAGGTGCGCGCGGCTGATGCGGATGCGGCGAATCCGGCCCTTGAACGGCAATTCGAAGTATCCATTGCAGGCCAGCGGCTGGTCGTATTGTGAGATCTGATAATTCTTGGGGAGATCCGGGTAATAATAGTTTTTACGATCCCAGTGGGTTTCTTCCGCGATAGTGCAATTCAGTGCCAGACCGGCGCGTACTGCCAAATCAATCGCTAGTCGGTTCAAAACCGGTAACGCCCCGGGCAAGCCCATACAGGTCGGGCAAACCAGCGAATTCGGCGCAGCGCCAAACTGGACCGGGCAACTGCAATACAGCTTCGTCTGCGTGCGCAGTTGTACGTGAATCTCGAGACCGATGATCGGTCGAAATTTTAGACCATCCGCTGTAATCACCGATTCTGCCCAAACAGCCGGAATTATTCGGCGGGCACGTCAGTCACTCATGTACAGACTATAGGATGATGGCCCCCTCGCCCAGCCCACGGGATTCCTGTCGGAGTCCTTCTGAGTCAATTGTGCGGTGAAAATGCCCATAAGTGACGGATTTTCGCGCACTGCCCCTCTCTAGCCGTGAGCCGGGAATCCTGTTTACTCGCCTGGAATGAATGTTGGCAGGATTACTGGAGCGCAACTATCTCCATTGGCATGTTCGCCTGGGGAGCAAGTGACGTTAATGCTTTGCGGTGAAGGAGTTGTGTTGTGTGCTCCTGCTCCGGGAGAGGTTCCGTATTGAGTTGGGAAAACCCTGACCGATTGTGCAACGCCGGGAAGCTGATGGAAGCGAACACCGGCAGGTCGGCGGTCGACTCTACCGGGGCCCGGATGCGTGTTAGTATCCGGAACGTAACTTGCCATTAAAGAATCCAGTTGGGCGGTTTACCAACGAGTTGCCGGGTAGTCTTCGGCGAATCTGTCCAGAAAAACGCAGACCTTTATGGGGTGGCGGGTTGCGTCTACGGCCAGCGAGCGGCGGCGACGGTATCGATGTTCATTGCAGCAGAAGGAAAACTGACAGGAGAATAGCATGGCGGAAGGGCTCTACCATCCTCCGGCCGACTTTGTGAAGAATGCTCATTTCAAATCCTACGAGCAGTACAAGGAAATGTACGATCGCTCGATCAACGACCCCGAAGGCTTCTGGGGCGAGATTGCCGAGCAGGGCTTCTACTGGAAGAAAAAGTGGAACAAGGTTCGTGAGTACGACTTCAAGGGTGGCATTTCCATCAAGTGGTTCGCCGGCGCCAAAACCAACATCACCTACAACTGCCTCGACCGGCACCTGGATACCCGCGGCGACCAGACCGCGATCATCTGGGAAGGCAACGAGCCCGGCGAGGATGCCAAACTGACCTACCGCGAACTACATACCGAGGTCTGTAAGTTTGCCAACGTACTCAAGGAGTACGGCGTCAAGAAGGGCGACCGCGTCAGCATCTACATGCCGATGGTCAAGGAACTCGCCATCGCCATGATGGCTTGTGCCCGCATCGGCGCGATCCACTCGATCGTCTTCGGCGGTTTCAGCCCCGACTCGCTGGCCGATCGCATCGTCGACTCAACCTGCACCTTCCTGATCACCACCGACGGCGTGATGCGCGGCCCCAAGGCCGTCACGCTAAAGGCCAACGCCGATGCGGCGATGAACATCGCCGCCAGGCAGGGCGTAGACGTCAAGACCTGCATCGTCTACCAGCGCGTCGGCGACAAGGTTGACGTCACCATGAAGGACGGCCGTGATCACTGGTGGCACGACGTGATGGCCAAGGCCTCGCCGGAGTGCGAGTGCGAGTGGATGGACGCGGAAGACCCGCTCTTCATCCTGTACACCTCCGGCTCGACCGGCAAGCCCAAGGGTGTGCTGCACACCGTCGGCGGATACATGGTCTTCACCGCCGTCACGCACAAATACATCTTCGATTACCACGACGGCGACGTGTACTGGTGCACCGCCGACATCGGCTGGGTCACCGGTCATTCCTACATCGTCTACGGACCGCTCTGTAACGGCGCTATCTCGATCATGTTCGAGGGTGTACCGACCTACCCCGATGCCGGCCGGTTCTGGGACGTGGTCGACAAGTACCAGGTCAATCAGTTCTACACCGCGCCGACCGCCATTCGCGCCCTGATGAGCCAGGGCGAAGAGCCGGTCAAAAAGCGCGACCTCTCCAGTCTGCGCCTGCTGGGCAGCGTCGGCGAGCCGATCAACCCCGAGGCCTGGCTCTGGTACCACAAGAACGTCGGACACGAGAAGTGCCCGATCGTCGATACCTGGTGGCAGACCGAGACCGGCGGCATCCTGATCACGCCGCTGCCCGGTGCCTGGGGCCTCAAGCCCGGCTCGGCCACGCTACCGTTCTTCGGTGTCAAGCCCAAGCTGCTCACCGCCGAAGGCCAGCCGATTGAAGGCGCCGGCTCCGGCGTGCTATGCATCGAGGAGCCCTGGCCAGGCATCATGCGTACCGTCTACGGCCAGCATGAGCGCTTCAAGGAGGTCTATTTCTCGACGTACCCGGGCCTGTACTTCACCGGCGACGGCTGCCGCCGCGACGAGGACGGTTACTACTGGATCACCGGCCGCGTGGATGACGTCATCAACGTCTCCGGTCACCGCATGGGCACGGCCGAGGTCGAGAGCGCGCTGGTATCGCATCCCGCGGTCGCCGAGGCGGCGGTGGTGGGTTATCCCCACGAGATCAAGGGCCAGGGCATCTACGCCTATGTGACCCTGATCATCGGCCAGGAGTACACCGACGAACTCCGTAAGGAACTCGTCAAGCACGTTCGCAAGGAGATTGGACCGATCGCGGCTCCGGACGTGATCCACTGGGCTCCGGGCCTGCCCAAGACCCGTAGCGGCAAGATCATGCGGCGGATTCTGCGCAAGATCGCCGAAGGCGAGCCGGACAAGGTCGGCGACGTCTCGACACTGGCGGACCCGAGCGTAGTACAGGATCTGATCGATAACCAGCCGAAGTAAGCAAGGCGTTGGACGACCGCGGGGCCAGGCGTGCCTGTCCCGCGGTCGCTTCTCGCCTGAGCGGGGAGTGCGAAGCTCCTGCTGAGCCGCGGCTCGCCGGGAGGCTCGCCCTCCCCAGCCAGTAGCGTGCGTCTCGACGCACCATCCGAGTTATCAACGGGAGTACCGCAGTGACAACTGAAGATGCAGTGCAAGCACCAGGGCAACCAGTCATGAATCGCTGGCTGGTGGTGGTCGGAGCGATTTTGATCCAGCTTTGCCTGGGAGCCATCTACGCCTGGAGCGTATTTACGCCGCCGTTGTGTGCCCAGGAACTATTTACCAAGGAACTCGCTTTCAAGACTGAACTCCAAGAGGGCGAGCCTTCGGCACTGCTGCGCGAAACCTTCCGCTCCAAAGGCCAGACACCTATCGAGAACAAAGCGGAAGGGCCAGTGCTAACAGACACGTCAGAGCTGGCCATCGTTGAAGTAGACAAGGTCTGGAAGCTGACAGATGGCGAAGAAACTTATACCATCAAAGTCGTTGATACGTACGAAGCCCAAGGGGGCAGCACGGAACGAATCCAGGTTGAGAAGCTGAAGTTCTACCGTGATGGCAAGTATAACTTCTCCGCGACACAGACCCAGATCATCTTCTCGGTTGGCCTAGCCACGTTCGCATTGGTTATGATCCTGGCTGGCCGCTGGCAAGCCAAGGTGGGTCCTACACTGGTTGCCCGGATTGGTGGCCTTGTATTGGGTGCAGGCTATGTGCTGGGCGGATTGGCCTGCCAATCGCTGTCTGGATCAGCGGCATTCTGGGCGATTCTGGTGACCGTAGGCTTAATCGGTGGTGCTGGCATCGGCCTGGCCTACGTCGTTCCTATCGCCGTCGGTGTCAAATGGTTCCCGGACAAGAAGGGTATGATCACTGGATTGGCAGTGGCTGGATTCGGCTTTGGTGCGCTCATTTGGATCTACCTCGGTCAGGGTCTACCGGCCTGGATTGGCATAAAGACAACGGGTTTGATCAGCAGTCTGGGAGTGGCGAGTGTCTTTCTGACTTATGGTATCGCATTCTTCATCCTGGTAATGCTTGGATCGGTCTGGATGAAAAATCCCCCGGTTGGATGGAAGCCCGCTGGTTGGGAGCCGGCCACCACTGGGGCCGCCGCCGCGGGAACGGGCGTACAGTTTGAGCCGCCACAGATGCTCCGCACGCCGCAGTTCTATCTGCTCTGGGTCATGTTCATCTTCGGAGCCCTGGCCGGACTGATGGTTATCGGCATCATCAAGCTGTTCGGTATAGACGCGCTCCAGGCCAGCGGTATGGACCAGAAGACCGCCTCCACAACCGCGGGTACCGCCATGGCCCTGTTCTACGCCCTGGCCAACGGCCTGGGACGCATTGTGTGGGGCATGGTTTCCGACAAGCTCGGCCGCCGGATGTCGCTGGTGTTGATGATGGCTATCCAGGGCATCGTCATGCTGATCTTCTTCCATATGGGCAGCGTGGTTGGGCTGCTGTTCCTGGGCGCCGCTCTGATCGGTTTCAACTTCGGTGGCAACTTCGCCTTGTTCCCGGCCGCCACGGCCGACTACTTTGGTAATAAAAATGTGGGAGCCAATTATGGCTGGATGTTCACAGCCTATGGTGTAGGTGGCATCGTTGGACCGATCATGGCGGGCTTGTTCAAAGATGCCGGCGTCGCTAAGGGTGTGGATGCCTGGTATCCAGCGTTTATCATCGCCGGCGTGGCCTGCCTGGTTGCCGCGGTTATCGGCTTGATGCTCAGGCCGCCAAAAGCTACCGATGTGCCAATAACAGATTAAATTTCCTCATTGTACCACTTGCATAAGGAAACAATCCAAGGCCGACTCGTCCTGCACGCTACACGAGTCGGCCTGCTTGGTGTTTGTCTTGCGAATTGAGTACGTGGCTCCTACTGGCTTTGAACGTAACGTAGCGGCCCGCGCCTCGTGTGGCCGTCTCAGTAGGGTCTGCTGTGCGGATCGATTCCTGCGTGGAAGTCTCCTGCTATCCACGGTCCGCACAGCGGGACCCTACTTGAGTTGCACCTATCCCCTGGGTACCATGCCCGTTTCCGCGCGGCGGATGGGCCGCGGGAAGTACCTGAATTAGCGTTAAAACAGACCGCCACGCCATGGCGGAGGAGTCGACCACTGATGGCTAAAAAACGCTGCGACGTAACCGATCTGAATCTGGCTAAAGAGGGCAAGAAACGCATCCTCTGGGCCGATCGCGACATGCCCGTGCTGGCCCTGATCCGGCAGCGCTTCGAAAAACAGAAGACGCTCAAGGGCCTGCGCATGGGCTGCTGCATGCACGTCACCTCGGAAACCGCCAACCTGATGCGCACGCTCAAGGCCGGCGGGGCCGAAGTCGCGCTGTGTGCCTCCAACCCGCTCAGCACGCAGGACCACACCGCCGCCAGCCTGGTCAAGGACTTCGGCGTACCGGTCTACGCCCGCCGGGGCGAAAGCGTCAAGGTTTTCTACAACCATCTGAACTCCGTGATCGACACCAAACCGCAAGTCACGATGGACGACGGCGCCGACCTGGTCAACGTGCTGCACACCAAACGCGTCAAGGACGCCGCCAACATCATTGCCAGCATGGAAGAGACCACCACCGGCGTGATCCGCCTGCGGGCCATGGCGAACAACGGCCACCTGAAGTTCCCGGTGATCGCGGTCAACGACGCCGACACCAAGCACCTGTTCGACAACCGCTACGGCACCGGTCAGAGCACGCTGGACGGCATCGTGCGGGCCACTGATACGCTCCTGGCCGGCAAGCGCTTTGTAGTGGCCGGCTACGGCTGGTGTGGGCGTGGCGTGGCGATGCGGGCGCGCGGCGCCGGTGCGATTGTAACCGTCACAGAAATCGATCCACTCAAGGCTCTCGAAGCGATTATGGACGGCTTTGACGTGCGGCCGATGAGCGCAGCCGCCACGTTCGGCGAAGTCTTCGTAACCGTCACGGGCAACAAGCACGTCCTGCGCGCCGAGCACTTCCGCAAGATGCCCAACGGCGCCATAGTCTGCAACAGCGGCCACTTCGACGTCGAGATCGACATCCCGGCGTTAAAGAAGATGTCCAAGAAGTTGATCAGGAACATCCGCACCAGCGTGGACGAATACGTCATCAACCGCAACAAGAGCATCTTCCTGCTGGCCGAGGGCCGGCTGGTCAACTTGAGCGCGGCGACCGGCCATCCCGCCAGCGTGATGGACATGAGCTTCGCCACCCAGGCCCTGGCGGCCGAGTGGTGCAAGAAGCAAGGCCGCAAATTCGAAGTCACGGTCCACGACGTGCCACACAAGATCGAGGAAATTGTCGCCAAGCTGAAGCTCCAGGCCATGAGTACCAGCATCGATCGCCTGACCAGGGAACAAGTGACGTACCTGGCCAGCTCGGGCGAGGGCACCTGATTCGGGCGAACTTGCAGCCCGCACCGGGAAGACGCGGTGGCCGGCGCTGTCCTGACTTTGGCAGGGCGCGCCGGCCATCTCGTTTGCCGATGTGTCGGAAATGCTCCGTGCGTCAGAAGGATTCGCCGATAACGGATGTATATGATAATTGGGACAGCGATAAGCTGATGTGATGTTATGCGTACGAAAGGCCCCATGGTGGTTGCTCTCGGCGGGAACGCCATCTCGCGCCCCGGCGAGGAAGGTAACATCGAGCAACAATTTCGCAACACGCGCGAAACCGCCCGCCACCTGACCGACCTGGTCGAAGCCGGCTGTCGGCTGATCATCACGCACGGTAACGGGCCGCAGGTAGGTAACGTATTACGGCGGGTTGAGATCGCCGCCAGCGAAGTATACCGGCTGCCGCTGGATATCTGCGGCGCCGATACCCAGGGCGGCATGGGCTATATGATCGCCCAGTGCCTGCGTAATGAGTTGGCCCGGCGCGGCAATCCACGCGGCGTGGCCACACTGGTAACCAGCGTCGAAGTTGATCCGGAAGATCCGGATTTCCAGAATCCCACCAAGCCCATTGGCGATTTTTACAACGCCGCCCGGGCTGAAGAATTGAGCAACCAGCGCGGCTGGTTGATGGTCGAAATTCCCGGGCAGGGCTTTCGGCGGGTCGTGCCGTCGCCCAAGCCGCTAGCCATCGTCGAGATCAAGCTCATCCGGCAACTGGCGGCGCAAGGTGAGCTGCTGATCACGGCCGGCGGCGGGGGGGTGCCGGTCATCAGAACAGCGGATGGTGACCATGTCGGCGTGGAAGCGGTCATTGACAAGGACCGGACTTCCGGGCGACTGGCGCGGGCAATTGGCGCCGCCACTTTCCTGATAGTGACCAACATCGAACGAGTCGCCCTCAATTTCCGCCAGCCGAACGAAAAATTTCTGGAGCGGATCACGCTGGCCGAGGCGCGTGAGTATTACGACGCCGGACATTTCCCGGCCGGCTCGATGGGCCCCAAGATGGAAGCCGCGATCGACTTTTTAGAGGGGGCCCGCGATCCGGATGCCTGTGTCATTATCTGCGGTTTGCGGCACATGGCGGCGGCCCTCTCCGGGCATAGCGGCACGTGGATCTTGAAGAAAGGTTGACGGCCGACGACGAGCATGGTTCCCTTACGCATGTAAGTCCGTCTGAGTGGGTAACCCGGACGGCGGATTTTGGCGAAGGGAGGTCGCGATGCTCAATAGCCTCCGTAAGATCCTCTGGCCAACCGACTTTTCGGAGCTGTCGCTACTGGGTGGGCGTTATGCCCGTAGCCTCTGCGAATACTTTGACGCCCAGTTGCACATCATTCATATAATTCCACCTTTGCTTACGGCTGATTTTTCAGCGATGCTGCCAGCGGGTGCCCCGCTGCCGGCCGTCGAGCCCGAGATGCTTGAAGCCTGTAAGGAAAAAATGGATCAGGTAGTGACCGAGCATTTCGAGAATGATCAGCGCGTTGTGCGCGAGGCGCTCTTCGGCAATCCCTGGTCCAGTGTGTGCGAGTATGCCCAACAACATGACATCGACCTGATAGTGGTCGCTACTCATGGGCGCACCGGACTGGAGCACGCGATAATCGGCAGCACGACCGAACGCATCGTGCAACACGCTCCCTGTCCAGTACTCACCGTCAAAAGCACCGGCCGGAACTTCCTGAATGATGAATAACACACTACGCCAACCGGCAATATTACATCTTTCCCCGGTAAGAGCGCCCTATTCCCCAGGGAGGGCGAGGCTCCTGCCGAGCCGCGATCCCGCGAAAATCACATCGGGGGTGCCATAGTGCTTGCGGCGTTCTGGTGTGAAGAGCCGGCCTGGCTGGTCATCGTGTTCGCCGCCGGGTGCGCCCTGATCACCGGGACACGCGTTGGGAGAAGATCCACCGCCGGCGCGCCTCGGCCTCAGATCGTCGCCTGGCTTGGCGGCGCCATGGCGGGCTTATGCGCGGCGGTCCTGGGCGGTGTGCTGGTGCGCATCGGGACGGCCGGCGCGCTGGGATTTCTAATCGCCCTGGCAATCCTGGCCATGGGTTGGGGGGTGTTGACCAGCTATCAATGGCAATGGGCCGGCGTATCGCCACTGACTCGCATGGCGGTTCTGCCACTGCGAATCCTGGCGGGTGTGCTGCTATTGCTCATGCTCGCCCAACCGGTCTGGGACTGGATGCAGGCCAGCCGGCAAAAGCCACTACTAGTGGCATTACTCGATCAGTCCGACTCATTGAATATCGTCGACGGTGAGGATGCAGGAGGCAAGCCGAGTCGAGCGACGATTGCCAACTCCGCTCTGGCGGACAGCCGCGCCGCCCTCCGCCAACTCGAACAACTCTACGAAGTCCGCCTGCGCGGTGTCGGTAGTAGCTACGAACCAATCGAAAACTGGCAAATCAAGCCACAAGCCCCACTGACGGCCCTGACGGCGGCGTTAAACGCTGCCGGCCGGATGCGTTCACGCTACGGCGCTCCGCCCCTGGCCGTATTACTCTTGAGTGATGGGGCCGATACTGTCTCGACGGCACGCGAACTCCGGTCGGCGGCGGCGGAACTGGCCGAACAAGGCACTGGGCTGCTGGCCGTGGGGGTCGGACCGCAAGGAGCGCTGCCGCTGGTTGAGTTGGAACCGTTGGTACTACCGGAGCGCCTGGGTGCCCGAGATCGTGTGCGTGTGCCTGTCTCTGCCCGCGTGGAGGGTTGTGCCGGAGCCACGCTGGCTGTCGAGTTGATGTGGGATGACGAGCCGGTCGCGACCCGTCAAATACCTGTGGACTTCGATCTCTTTCACGTAGGTGCCGAGTTTGACCTGATACCACCCAGTGCCGGGGTTCATCGGCTGACCGTGCGGATTCGACTGCCGAGACAACTGGGCCGACAGGTATTTCAAACTTCGGCGGTAGTGAACGTGCGCGACGAGGATCTGCGAATCTTGTACCTGGAGGGGGCGCCACGTGCCGAGGCGGCTTTTCTGACACGAGCCTGGCAAGGCGACCACCGACTGGTGCTGACACGCCGATTCCTGTTTCCTGGTACCGGCGGCCGGGCATATGCATTTGAAGGCGGGCGGATTGAATGGGCCGAATATGACGTCGTGGTGTTGGGTTGCATACCCGCCGTGCTTTCAAACCGCATGCTGGATGATTTGGTCACCGCGGTGAGTGAACGGGGCGTGGGACTGCTGCTGGCTGGTGGGCGGCAACTGTTCAACGATGGCGATTTTCAAAATAGCGCGCTGGAATCGGTCAGCCCGGTGAAACTGATCGAGCGCGAGTTTGGCCTGGCGGGACCAGTGCGCTTTGTGCCGACGGATACCGGCCTGCGACATCCCATTCTACAGGGAACCGGGCTGCCGGAAGACTTAACCGGTAGTGAATCACTCGTCGATGAGCGTGCGAACTGGTTGACACTACCAGCGCTCGGGGGGGCCGCCGTGCTGAGCGATCCGCGGCCAGCGGCTAGTCTGCTGGCCACCGAGGGTACCAGTGGGCAACCACTATTGGTAGCCACCGAGGTTGGCCGGGGGCGTTGTGTCGCCGCCGCCTGGGAGAATACCTGGCCCTGGGCCCTGGCATCACCCGAAGGTGCCATTCTGCATCGAAGATTGTGGCGGCAACTGATAACCTGGCTGGCGAATCGGCGTCCCCGCGCCTGGGTGCTGACCGATCAACCGGTCTACGCCACCGATGCCTTCGCCGCCCGCCAGGACCAGGTTCACATCCGCGCGGGTGTCAGCGGATTGGGTACCGACACGGAGGGCATGTCCTTTACTAATCTCAAACCGCGCCTGACCGTAACCGTGGGCAAGCGTGAATACGAGGTCAATCTGGACACGCGGGATGCCGAGTGGAGAGCCACTCTGCCGGCGAATGTGAACGGCCTCGATATGAGTCAGGCGGGAACCTACATCCTGGAACTGACCGTATCCGGCCTGACCGGCGATAATATCGCACAGGAACGCGCGGAAGATCCAGAAGTGCTGGCCGGACGTGGCGGCTTCATTGTCGAACAGACCCGGCTGGAACGGCAAGCCCCGACCGCGAACCTGCCTCTGCTGCAATCGGCGGCGGAATTGACCTCTGGCCAGGGTGGGGCGTATATCAGGATCGAGCAGTTACCCGAGTTCCTGGCGGAAATGGCCCGGCATGACCGCCGGCGCGTCGTGCACACGCGGCAATACTACAGCCCGGTCGAGCATGAACCCTGGGTCTTACTGGGCGCGTTGGTGTTCGTACTTGTGCTGGAATGGATTATCCGCAAACGCGTCAGCCTGCCCTGACCATCGGGAGGGCGAAGCTCCCGCTGAGCCTGTGGGATCGGTTTGTAACCGGTCAACAAAGGCAGGACAAAGCTCCTGCTGAGCCATGCATTGCCAGGAGACTTGCTCACGCGAGATTATGTAGCGGCCGACGTCCCTGTCGGCCGTCGATCACGTGACAGCTCTACGTTCTCCGCGCCTCTGCTGGTGAACGACACGGTGAGAAACGCGGACATAAAAAGAGCCCGCCGGCAACGGAAGTTGCCGACGGGCTGGTGTTGTGTGGCAGCTACACTAAGCAACCACGTTAGCCGCCTTAGTGCAGCCACCTCTGTTTATCACTTGGCAATTGATCACCTCCTTTTTAATGGGCCCACCCCGGCGGTCTACACAGGACGCCGGGCACTGCCCTGCCAGCCGGCCGTCGCCGACCAGCCCAACGCGCGGCGAAGGTCACGCCGCTCGGTAGAGGGATCGTAGTTTGCGGGCCCCGCCCAAAATTTAGGACCCGTCGAACACTCGATCAGCCCTACACAGGTATTTTATCTCAGATACCCACGCTCGGCAAAGAGAATTTGTGAATCTCGCTGATTCAACGCAGAATTTACGCGAAATGCTGACCTATACCCGATAATCGGCACCCGTATCATTGCCAATCGTATTCACCGACAACGCTATCCATCATTGCGCGCCAAGCGGCATGCGTTTCAGTAACCAATTGTCCAGTCAGCTAATGAATACCGTGCAACATGGGCCGCAGCACACGCAGTAGCAGAAGCATGATCACAGTCGCAATGACGCCAAGCACGCCGAAGATGATGAAGTATTGACCAGGCAGCATGGTTCCCCAGTAACCGCCGGCGTAGTGCGCGAGGAAGTTCGCAACGGCTCCGGTCGTCAGGAACCAGAGGCCCATGAACAAGCCGACGTACGCGGGATGGGCAGCCTTGGTGACCAGCGACAAGCCCACTGGCGAGAGGCACAGTTCGCCGATGGTGAGGACCAGATAAAACGCGAGCAGCCAGCCGATCGACACCTTCAACACCGACGAGTTCTGGTAGATCTGGGTCAGCGCGGCCTGGAAGTCCGGATCGCTGCCCGCGGCCAGGAGTTGGGCCTGGTCTTTGTCGGAAAGCTTGGCGCTGACCGCCAGCGTGCGGCTTTCGGCGTTCCAAGACGCGATCGGCAAGGTTTCGCGGCCGTCCTGGTGCGCAGGCAGATCGGCGATGAACACGATCTCGCCGGCTTCTGGCGGCACCTCGACCGAGACCTCCCACCCGGCGTCGCGATCCATCGTGCCGGCCTTCTTAGCCAGCCGAACTTCCTCGGCTTTGTCCTCGGCCTGCTTGACCAGATCATCAATCGTCTGCTTGTAGGACTCGGTACAGGTAACACTCAGGGCGCGCATCCAGTCGAGGTCGGTCAGCACGCCGTTCATACGCAGCGTGCCGTCCTTCCACTGGAGTCGCGTGGCGCCGTAGGTCGTTCGCTCCTCCTCATCCTCGGTGGTCTCCACGCTGCACACGCGGTTCTGCTCGTCGATTTGCAAGCCTTCCGGCAAGATCGCGAGTTGAGCGGACGAAGCCTGGTTTTCCGCCTGGGCCGCCAACAACATGATCCCGTAGGCGCACGAGAGGAAGAACACGCCGAAGGCCATTTTCATCGGGGTGGAGGGTTGCTTGCCGCGCCGGTCGAGGAACTCCCACAGCCAGGCGAAGACGCCGGCGAAGATGATGATGAACAGCGGATTGATCGACTGCGATTGTTCGGCGGTCATCTGCCAGTTGCCAATGCCTCCGCCGCTGGATTGAACGGCGTCGTTGGACGGCTGTGCTGCGGCGGCGGTCACGTCGTTGACTTCGGCCATCGGCGCCTGGTCCTGGAACACGTGCAGGTTCGTGTGCTTGTCGGCCCAGAGGTTCATCACATTGGCCGCCTGCTCGAAGCCGACCCAGAACAGGATGGCGAAGACACAGATCACGACCAGGACCATGCCCCGATCGAAGTAGACGCGTGACTGGCTGGGACCGCCGGCGGATTCCGGCTTTGCGGGTGCGCTCGGTTCGGCGGCAGCAGGTTTCTCCCGCCCCGCGCCCGCCGCCTTCTCCTCCGCGGCGATCTGCTTCTCGCGCCTTACAACCCGCCCCATGCCCCAGATGTACACGATCAGGCCGAGCACCATGCCCACGCCGGCGGCCGCGAAACCATAGTGATAGCCATAGTTGAAGCGGAGCCAGCCACAGACGAGCGGGCCGATGAAGGCACCGAGGTTGATTCCCATATAGAAGATCGTGAACGCGCTATCACGCCGTTCGTCGTTCGAGCGGTAGAGTGCTCCTACCTGCGTCGAGATGTTCGGCTTGAGAAAACCCGTGCCGACGATCAGGCAGCCCAGCCCCGAGTAGAAAAACGGCATCGGTTCAAAAGCCAACAGGAAGTGCCCGATCGCGATAATCACGCCGCCAACCACAACCGCCCAGCGCGCCCCGATGAGCTTGTCGGCGATGATGCCGCCGATCACCGGCGTGGCATATACCAGTCCCGCGTACCACGCCATCACGTGCGACGCTCCTTCCTGCTTCCAGAACAGGTAGTTGACCATGTAGAGGATTAGCAGGGCCTTCATGCCGTAGAAGCTGAAGCGCTCCCACATCTCGGCGAAGAAGAGCGTGAACAGGCAGGTCGGGTGGCCGAAGATCTCGCCGGAGCGTTTGGGGGCTGATCCGTTATCGATTGGAAGCGGGCCGCTGACTTGATCGGACACAGGCTTGATCTCCCTGTTACGAACACGCGGTCAGTCGCCGCGGCGGCCAACCGCGAGGCCCCCGGTTCATAAAGAGTACGGGCGAATTATCGCCGGTTGCGGGAGAGCATACGGGAAAAGCACCCCGCGAGCCAGCGCGCAGACCTGCCGGGAGGTCGCGCTCCCACCAAACCGCTACGGGTAACACGACCGTCTCGGCTGTAACCCGGGAAGCCCCCACCAAGCCGCAACGGGTAACACAGCCGTCTCGGCTGTAAGCCGGGGAAGCCTCCACCAAGCCGCCATGAACGCCACCCAGTACGAATGCGTCCCAGCGGGACACCATTAATATTGTCTGGCACAAGAATGTTCCGGCGGGACGGCACAAATATGGTCTGGCATAAGAGCGTCCCGACGGAGCGGCATGGATATAGTTCGGCATGTGAGCGTCCCAGCGGAGCGGCATGGATATGTTTCGGTATGAGAGCGTCCCGACGGGACGCTGTGAATGTAGCCCAGCACGCAGTGCTGGGAAAACGTGTCCCCCGTAATTCCATAGTCCCGCCAGGGACGGCTGAAATCTCAGTCGTCCCTAACGGGACTCAATTGTTTAGGCCTGGCACGGAATCCCAGCATTGCATGCTGGGCTACAGTCAGTCGTCCCTGGCGGGACTCCGAAACCGGGACTACAACTCCGGGCCGCCGTCGTAGCGGCCGCGCGGGATTATGGCTAGCACTAGCAAGGTGGATACATCCCTGTGCAAAGCTTAGAGATCGTCCATGAACGATTAATCCATGGGGAGCGACCGTGGTTACGAGAGCTTACCATCGGCAGCCAGGGCAAGGCGTTGTACCCAACGATCAAAGAACTCGGCTTGGCTCTCGTCATCAATGGGCCTTGGCCCGAACGCGAACTGGACCGTGTGCATACCCGTACCCGCTGCTGCGTCAGCGTCCTTCAGATTCGTTACCGCGAATGGCTCAAATTCGTGCCGCCGTGGGAACAGTGGAAGATCCTTGTACGATGCTTCGTACCAGCGGAACGAGTCGCCTTTGCCCAGATTGGTGTACCACAGGGTCGCCCCAATCTCACAACGGGGTGCAGCTTGCGTTACGGTAATTGTGGCCGCGGCCAGGACGTCCCACCGAGAACTTGGGAACGGGTTGTCTGGCACGCGGCGCGCACTCGCAAAGCCCAAGAACTTCACGCGGAGTTCCGCCCCCCCGAGACGGAGCCACAGCCCCTCTCTGTTAAAATCTGCCATTGGGGCAACATCCTTCACGGCAGAGAAGAGCGAACGGATGATAGTCCGCAAGATGCACTCAGCCTCGCTTCCCAATCTGTCTCGACATTCTCGGCGGGATACTTGGGCAATCTGACGAGCCTCAGCTTTGCCCTGTTGATCGGCGAGAGATGCCGCAGCTAGGCTCAACCGTGAGAAGCCCCTTGAGGTATCCTCCTGACCTTCTCTCTCAAGGATTTGCTTCAATTGCCCAAGCGCGCGTGCCAGACTCGGTCGTGCTTCGGACGACTTCCGGAGCATTGTACTGACGAGCATGCGAAGTCGAGGAGTACCACATTCCAACGTTGGCGGCTCCTGCTCAAGGTGCTTACGCCGCAGCGACTCCCCGGCACCCGTGAAAGGCGGTTCCCCGGTCAACAGGGCATGGGCAATGCAGCCGAGTGCGTAGATGTCTGTTGCATCTGTGCAGCGCTCAGAGCGCCATTGCTCGGGCGCAGCGTACTCAGGACTCAGGAAGTCCCTGAGCGTATTCTGGGACGTGGATTCCTCGACAAACCGCGCGATCCCAAAATCCGCTACCTTCCACACGCCATCGTGCAAGAGGACATTGCCTGGCTTCAGGTCCCTATGGGTGAGTTCCGAGACCTCAGAGAGCCCTGTCGCGACTTGGAGCATCACGTCGGCCGTATCACGGTCCGCGTATCTCTTCCCAGAGTCTAGTTCGTCCTGGAGGCTCCTCTCTGCCCGAGCCATCACGACGAAGTAAGAGTCAGACTCCGAATCCAATCCGGCGTCGAGCACGGGTACGACATGTCGGAATTCGCGACCAACGAGGGAATCGGCGATCCGCAGTTCGCGGTGAGCCGCCGAGACGGCGTCCAAATGAATCCGCTTCACGGCAAGCTGTTCGCCGCTCTCGTTCGTGCCCTGAAAGACGCTGCCGAATCCCCCGGGCTGGCCCAGTGGCGTGCTGGGATCAAACTGCCATTCCCCGCGAGGTAAGCGTATCACCTGCATGTCGATCACTCCGAGCGCTGGAGCAGCGCTACAACTCCGGGCCGCCGTCGTAGCGGCCGTAGACTTGCTCCAGGGTGTGCATCATTTCGCCGACGGTGGCCTGGGCTTCGGCGGCTGAGATCAGGTGGGGCATGACGTTTTCGCCGGCTTCCGCGGCCTGGTTGAGTTTGGCGAGGGCGGCGGCGTGGCGCTGAGCGTCGCGGCGGGACTTCATCTCCTTCAGCCGAGCAATCTGCTGGCGCTCGACTTCCTGGTCGATCACCAGGGTCGGAATCTTCTCGTAGTCGTTCTCGGTGTACTTGTTCACGCCGATCATGACGCGTTCGCCGCGGTCGAACTCGGCCCCGAAGCGGGCGGAGGAGTCGGCGATCATGCGCCGGAAATAGCCGGCCTCGGTCGCCTGGAGGATCCCGCCGAAGCGCTCGTAAGCTTCGTCAATGATGGTGGTGGCGCGTTTTTGCACGTCGTTGGTCAGATTTTCAATGAAAAAGCTGCCGGCCAGCGGATCAACGGTGCGCGTCACGCCGGTCTCGTCGGCGATGATCTGCTGCGTGCGCAAGGCGATCTTGACGGCGTGCTCGGTTGGTAGCGCCAGCGTCTCGTCCATGCTGTTGGTGTGCAGGGATTGCGTACCCCCCAGGACGGCGGCCAGGGCCTGGTAGGCGACGCGGACGATGTTGACCATCGGCTGCTGCTCGGTCAGGCTGACGCCGGCGGTCTGGCAGTGGCAGCGCAGCCACCAACTACGCTCCTGTTTGGCCTGGTACCGATCGCGCATGATGTGGGCCCACATGCGGCGGGCAGCGCGCAGCTTGGCGATTTCCTCGAAGAACTCGTTGTGCACGTCCCAGAAGAAGCTCAGGCGCGGGGCGAAGGCGTCGATGTCCAGGCCGCGCTTGACGGATTCCTCGACGTAGCACATCCCGTCGGCGATGGTAAAGGCCAGCTCTTCCGGCGCGGTGGACCCGGCTTCGCGGATGTGATAGCCGCTGACACTGACGGTGTTCCACTGCGGCATATGCTCGGTGCAATACTCGATGGTATCGATGACCAGCTTGACGCTGGGGCCGGGTGGGAAGACGAATTCGTTCTGGGCGTGGAATTCCTTGAGGATGTCGTTCGGGAGCGTGCCGCGGAGCTGGTCGAGCGGCACGCCCTCTTCCTTAGCGACGCAGATGTAAAACGCCAGCAGGATGGCGGCGGGGGCATTGATGGTCATGGAGGTGCTGACCTCGCCGACGTTAATGCCGTCGAAGAGAACTTTCATGTCATCGAGCGAGGCGATTGCCACACCACACTTGCCGACCTCACCCAGAGCCAGCGGATCGTCCGAATCGCGGCCCATGAGTGTGGGCAGGTCGAACGCGGTGGACAGGCCGGTCTGGCCCTTTTCGAGCAGGTACTTGAAGCGCTCGTTCGTGTCGAAGGCGCTGCCCATGCCGGCGAACTGGCGCATGGTCCAGGTCCGCCCGCGGTACATGTCCGGGTGCATGCCACGCGTATACGGGAATTGACCGGGCTGGCCATGCGTGTCGGCGAAGTTATCGAGAAACTCGATCCCGCCAATGTCATCCGCCGTGTACAGCCGCTTGATGGGGATGCCGGAGATGGTGGTCGGGTCGCAGTCCGGGCTGGGCTTATCAACGGCGGGTTCGCCAGCGGTCCGGCGGGCGGGCTTGCAGCTCATATAGCAACTCTCCTAGCTGATGGGGCTTTGGCCTCACGATGGCGTCATTCCGGGATTCATCGGGTGACGCAGGTCTGTCGAGAGCTTATTCTAGCAGATTGATCGTTGATATGGGAACCAGGACTCAGGCCGAGGGGCGAGAGTCGCGGGCTGACAGGGTCACAGGATGACACGGGCTGTCTCGCCCATGCAACTCTCAGGCGAAACGCCTATGCCACCCTGGCCGTGCGCGGCACTCGCCGGCAGACGCCAGCAGACTGACATGGCAACAAGAGAGAATTCAACATGATGAAGCACTACGCAAAACCGCTGATGCTCGGGGTCATGTGGACCGCCCTCTGGGCGACGGCCTGCGCGCCGCCGGGGCACTTCGTATTTGACGTAGCGGCCGATATGCGTAACTTCACGCCCCCGGAGCACGAGGGTGCACAATATTTTACGGGCGTCTGCGAGGCGATCCGAAAACTGGGGCGTGGAGCGTTCATGGTCATTCCGGGCGATCTGGATCCGCCGGCGCGTACCCGGGAGACACTCGACCGGGTGCTGGGGGAGGACTACGTGATGTACCCGGTGGTGGGGAATCACGAGCTGGACCCGCCGGAGCATATGGAATATCTGCGAGCGCTCAACGCTGGCGGGGACACGCTGCCGCGGATCGTGCGGGTCGGCCCGCCCGGGGCGACCGAGACATGTTACGCGTTCGACCACCAGCACGCGCACTTCGTCGTGCTTAACGTATATTACGATGGGCAGAGTGACGCGGTTGATGGGGGCGACATCTGCGACACGCTGTACGCGTGGCTGGCGGACGATCTGGCACGGAACCGGCAGCCGCTCATTTTTGTCTTCGGCCACGAGCCCCACGTGGCCGTGCCCGACATGGACAGCGGGCAGGTGCGTCATCGCGGCGATTCGCTGGACGAACATCCCGGACACAACCAGCGCTTCTGGACGTTGCTGCGTAAGCACGGGGCCGTGGCGTATTTCTGCGGTCATACGCACAGCAGCTCGGTAAGCCGAATCAACGGCGTGTGGCAGATCGACTGCGGGCATGCCCGCGGTCTGGGCGACAAGGGAGCGCCGAGCACGTTCATGCGGATCCACGTCGCAGGCGACGCGGTGCGTTGTCGGGTGTACCGCGCCGACGAGAGTGCCACACGGTATCGGTTGGTGTACGAAGAACAACTGCGTTAACGGGAGAACCCGACCATGCAGATCCCCGCCGACTACACGCAGGCCATCGAACGAAAGTACCCCGAAGGTGTCGCGATCGCCATCGCCAAGGATGAGCAGGGCAAGTACAACCCGATCACGTTGTGCTGGGTGATGCGCACCTCGCACGAGCCGCCCATGCTGGCGATCTCGATTGGATTGACGCGTTATTCTCTGGAAGCCATCCGGCGAGCCGGCGAGTTCGTCGTCAGCATCCTGTCAACGGAGATGACCTCGGACGCACTCTTCCACGGCACCAAGTCCGGCCTGGATATGGATAAGCTGGTCGAATGTGGCACCCGCACCCAGCCCACCACCACCATCGACGGTGTGCTGCTGGCCGACGCCGTCGCCAACTTTGAATGCCGACTGACCGGAGAGTTTCCTACCGGCGATCACGTTATCTATACCGGCGAGGTCGTCGCCGCACACATGAACGCCGACGAAAACGTACGCGGACTATACGCCCTGGGGAACGAGCAGATGGGCGGCGTGGTGGCCGGTTGAAGCCATCGTCCGGGCCGCGATGCCTGTATCAAAATGGGAAGATCAAGAGCAATCCGCCCGATCACCAATCACATACCTGTACCTCGCGAGCAAGATTTCAAGAGAAACCCGGTAGACTTTCTAATTGCAGGCTATGCCGGCATTGTGCTATTGTGAGCATTGTAACCAATACGCCGACGTGTCTGACACTCAATGAGTCAGATCGCGGTTTTTATCCGGACGGGGCACGGAGACGGCATCATGACAACCGCACAAATCAAGATTCTGACGTGGACCCTTTCACTAATACTTATGGCTCTATGCAGCACCACGGTGAGCAGTGCCGAGGAGCGCGGGGGCAACTACCTCATGCTGATCGCGGAGGAGTTCGATAGCTCCGCCCCCCTGACGGAGTTTATCAATTTCAAAACCTCCCTGGGCTTCATCGTCAAGAAGTACACCGTGACAGCCAGCATGAGCAACACCGACATTCGGGATTACATTCTGAGTCTCTGGCCGACCGTCGATGCGCCGGATTACATTTTAATCGTCGGTGACACGCCCGCCGTCCCGCATTGGTCGGGCGGCGGTTCAAAGTCCGCCCCCACTGATCTGCCCTACGCCTGCATGGATCCCGGCGATGACTGGTACCCC
>JBDRDH010000082.1:0-3378 GCA_043820985.1 Planctomycetota bacterium | reverse complement strand
GACCTCAAGGGCTTTGGTGCCAAGAGCATTCAACAGATCAGCAAGGGGATTAAATTTCTCCGCCGCAGCGCCGGACGCACGCGCTTAGGCACGGCGTCCGCCATCGCGGAGCTGATGCGCAGTATGATCCTTGAGATGTCGGGCGTTAAGCGGGTGGAGTACGCCGGCTCGCTACGCCGTGGTCGCGAGACAATCGGCGACGTGGATTTGCTCTGCATTGCGGCGGATCCCGCCGGCACGATCAAGCAATTCACCGAGCTGCCGTGTGTGGCCCAGGTGCTGGCCGCCGGTCAAACGAAGGGTTCGGCGCTGTTTGAGTATCGCCCGGGACGGTCGCTGCAGATTGATTTGCGCGTCGTTCCGGAAGAATCGTTCGGGGCAGCCTGGCAGTATTTCACCGGCAGCAAGGAGCACAACGTGCGCTTGCGCGAACGGGCGGTCAAACGTGGCTGGAGTCTCAATGAGTATGGCTTGACGGAAGGTGAGCGCGTCATCGCCGCGGCCAGCGAGGAGGATATCTACGCGGCCCTCGATCTGCCCGTCTTCCCGCCCGAGCTGCGCGAGGACCGTGGTGAGTTCGACCTGACTGAAATTCCGCCGGATTTGCTGACTGTCGAGCACATCCGTGGCGATCTGCACATGCACACGACCGCGAGCGACGGGTTGCACACCATCGAGGAGATGGCGGTCGCGGCGAAGAAATACGGCTATAAATACATCTGCATCACCGACCATTCCCGCAGCAGCACAATTGCCAACGGCCTGAGCATCGACCGGCTGGAACAACAGATCGAGGAAGTGCACCAGGCCAACAGCCGGATCAAGGGCATTACCATCTGGGCGGGTAACGAGGTGGACATCCTGGCGGACGGCAAGCTGGACTACCCCGATGAACTGCTGGCCAGACTGGATTTTGTCATCGCCTCGATTCACAGTAGTCTCGGGCGTGACAGCGAGACCAATACGCGGCGTACAATCACGGCCATGCAAAATCCTTACGTGAATCTCATCGGCCATCCGACCGGCCGTTTGATCAACAAACGTGAGCCGATGGAGATTGACATCGAAGCCATCAGCCGCGAAGCCGCCCGCACCGGCACCGCCCTGGAGATCAATGCTTCCACCTTGCGGCTGGATCTCAAGGATACCCACGCGCGCCTGGCGCGTGAGCTCGGCGCGACCATCTGCATCAACGTCGACGCGCATGCCCCCGACCAGTTCGCCGAGATGCACTACGGAGTAATGACCGCCCGCCGAGCCGGCTTGTGCCGAACGGATATCCTCAACACCCGCTCGGCGGGCGAAATAATCCGCTTTGTCCAGGCCAAGCGGCCCAAGTAATCCGGCCACCTTGCCCCATCCGGCCCTTGCCCTGAAAATAAGATCCACTGTAAACCCGCGCTTAACCTGTTTGGAGGTAGCACCGTGCGACATTCCCGTAAACACACGCTTGGCCTGGTCCTGGTACTTATCGCCGCCGCGGCCTGTACCTGGGCCCAGGCCCCCGAGCGTACCCATGAAATCACGCCGGAAGATTATTTCTCGATCCATGTGATCACCGGTTGCGCCATGTCCCCCGATGGCCAACACGTCGCCTTTACCGAGCTGCGTTGGGGCGACAAGGATCAGTCCCGCTCCACCGACCTGTGGGTGGTGAATACGGAGTCGCAGCGCATGCAGCGCCTGACGTTCGATCCGGTCAACGATCATTCGCCACAATGGGGACCGGACGGCCAACACCTGTACTTCATGACCCGTCGAGAGCGCGGCGACGAGCGCCCGCCTTACGACGGCACTAACCAGGTGTGGGTCACCAGCACACACCCCGGTGAGATATTCCCAATCACCCGCGTCAAGGACGGTATTAGTAGCTACCAGATCTCCGAGGACGGCCAGACGCTCTACTACACCAAGACCGGCCCCGAGGTTAAAGACGAGTGGAAGGACCTGCGCGACAAATACTCCGATATCGAATTCGGCGACGGCCCGATCAAGTACACCCAACTCTGGAAGCTTGATCTGGAAAGCTGGCGGGAGGAAAAGCTCGTTGATGAAGCACGTGTCATTACCGAGTTCGCGGTTACCTCTGACGAATCCCGCATCGCCATGATCACCACCCCCGACAGCCGGCTCATTACCAAGGAAGGGCAGTCACGCATCGACATTTATGACGTCGCCAAGGGTGAGGTCACTACGCTGCCAGACAAGCTCTTCCGCGACAACGCCCCGTCGCCCTACGGCTGGCTAGAGAACCTGGCCTGGTCGTCCGACGGCTCGCGGCTGGCGTGGACGATTGACTTCGACGGCTACCCCGGCGAGATCCTGATCGCGCAGTGGTCCGGCGGGCAGCCCAACGTCTACATGCTCCGGCGTCCCGATGAGGTTTCGACTTCCGGGAATCTGCACTGGCTCCCGGGTAAGCCCGATTTGTGCTTTACCGCCGAACGCCGGGCGGCTCAGCGGGTCTACTGTTTGCCGAACGTCAACAACGGGACGTACGGTGACGCTTTGCTTTTGACGCCCGGCGATTTCGTCGTGCATGGCTATAGCTTCTCGGCCGACGGTCGGCAGATGGCCTTCATCAAGAGCGATACACAACACGGCCGCGACCTGTTCCTGGCCAGCCGCGACAAGCCGCTCGGCGAGTGGAGCCAGTTGACCACCATGAATCCCCACATGGAAACCTGGAAGCTGCCGCAAATCTCACGGGTGACCTGGACCGCGCCCGACGGCGTCGAGGTCGAAGGCATTCTCGAACTACCCCCCGACTATCAGCCCGGCGACGGGCCGCTGCCGATGGTCGTCGAACTGCACGGCGGGCCGACCGCCGCCACACTCTATCGCCTGCGCTTCTGGATCTACGGACGGACACTACTGGCCGCCAAGGGTTATGCCCTGTTGAGCCCCAACTATCGCGGCTCGACCGGCTACGGCGACCAGTTCCTCATGGGCCTGATCGGCCGGGAAAACGACATCGACGTGTCAGACATCATGGCCGGCGTCAACGCCATGATCGAGCGCGGCGTCGCCGACCCGGATCGGCTGGGCGTGATGGGATGGAGCAATGGCGGATTCCTGGCCAACGCCCTGATCACGACCACGCCACGCTTCAAGGCCGCCAGCACCGGGGCGGGTGTAATTGACCAGCTTATGCAATGGGGTCTGGAAGATACGCCGGGGCATGTGATCAACTACATGCAGGGTTTGCCGTGGGAGCGGACCGAGGCGTACATCAAGGCTTCGGCGGCGTACAAGCTGGGTAACGTCACGACGCCGACGCTGATCCACGTTGGTGAAGAGGATTCCCGCGTGCCCGCGGCCCATTGCCGCGCGCTGTACCGCGGCCTGAAGGAATACGTCGGCGTGCCGACGGTGCTG
>JBDRDH010000081.1:0-46350 GCA_043820985.1 Planctomycetota bacterium | reverse complement strand
GCCAGCTTGATCGCCAGCTCGATCGCGGCGCGCATGCTGCCGGGGTTGGCTTGGTTTTTGCCGGCGATGTTGAAGGCGGTGCCGTGGTCCGGGCTGGTGCGGATGGCGGGCAGGCCCAGCGTGATCTGGACGGCGTGATCGAACGCCGCCATCTTCAGCGGGATCAAACCCTGGTCGTGATACATCGCTACAATGCCGTCGAATTGTCGGACAACCTCCGGCGTGAATGCCGTGTCCGGCGGTAACGGCCCGGTTACGTGGATGCGACTATTCCGCGCCATGGCCAGGGCGGGCTCGATGATGCGTTGTTCCTCATCGCCCAGCATGCCCGCCTCACCGGCGTGCGGATTCAAGCCCAGCACGCCGATATGCGGTTGTTCGACGCCGAACCATTCGCGCAGAGCCCGATCCAGCAAATCGATGGGTTGAAACACCAGGCCGATCGTGAAGCGGTTACGCAGTTCAAATAGCGGCACGTGCGCGCTGGCCAGGGCCACACGCAAATCGCCGGCGACGAACATCATGGTGATTCGCCGGACGTCAAATTGCCGCGCCAGTTGCTCGGTATGCCCCGGCAGGCGGTGGCCCGCCAGTTGCCAGCTCTCCTTGCAGATCGGACCGGTGACCAGCGCGTCAAGGACACCACTCTTCAGGTTGTTGATCCCTTCCTGCACGAACCGGAAGGAGGCTTGTCCGGCCAATGCGTCCGGCTCGCGGGCGCCATTAACGCGCATCGCCGGCAGATCATCCATATCCGCCAGGAGCACGCCACTACCCACCCGGACGCCTAAGTCATACGGTTCACGCCACCAGAAAGTACTGACCTCAGCCTGATCGGCGGCGAACGCCAGCACCTCATGCAGGCCAAAAATGACAAAACGCGCCTGGCCGCGGAGTATGGGATCTGATAGAGCCTTGACGATGACTTCCGGACCAACACCGAGCGGATCACCCATCGAGATGCCGATCAGTGGCCGATCATCAGTGTTAGAGGCCGTCCGCGCCGCCATTATACAAATCCACTTTCCCGTAAATGATCGATCGTCAGCCCGGTTGCCCCGTGCCCGGCTCCCGGCTGATCCAATCCCAGGGCCGCCAGTTTACTGAGCACGATACGCGCCAGAATATCCGTCTCAACATTTACCAGATCACCCGGACCGCGCTGCTTTAAAATGGTCCGTTCCAGCGTGGTCGGGATCAGGACCACCGAGAAGTTGCGCTGCCCGGCGTCCACAACCGTCAGGCTGGTGCCATCCAGCGTGATCGAGCCTTTGCGGACGATATAGGGCATCACATCAGGCGCGACCTCTATCCATAATTTCCACTCACGGGCAGCGCGCTCGACGCGCTCGACCTTGCCGAGCGCATCTATGTGCCCC
The DNA here is from genome assembly GCA_043820985.1 of Planctomycetota bacterium. GTDB lineage: Bacteria > Planctomycetota > Phycisphaerae > UBA1845 > Fen-1342 > JAAYXS01. Next base: position 44,971 of record JBDRDH010000081.1, on the reverse strand, counting down.
TGGACAAAGTGCCCATCGATGCGATCGCCAACCGCCAGGGCCCGCTCGACGTTAACACGCGCCCCAGACCGCAGCACGTGCAGGTTGGTGTTACGCCAGGTTTCCGGCACAACGTCAAAGCCCCCGATATCCCCCTGCCGATCCGCTAGTGTCAGACATACTCCGTTGAGCGCCACGCTGGCCCCGGACTCCAGCGTGTCGAGCAGATCTCCCAGCCGCACCTCCAAACGGTGAGCGGCGGTACTGGAACCACGTTGCCCCGCTTCGGTGCAACGAACGACGGTTCCGATGGTCTCGACGATTCCGGTGAACATAACTTGCATCCTGGTCAGCGACCCCAGGTGGTCCGCCGCCAATTCCTGATATCTCCAATACCCATATTATTGAACGTGACGGGCGTATTCGCCAGCCGGCGGTTTGGTCGGAACACCCCCCGGCCGATGATTTCGCGCCGGCCGCCAGCCAGGCCAGCTTGAAGGATGTCCGCTGGACAACTACAAATACACAGTTGATGACGAATTAGGTACTATCTGACGCCGACCCACACACGAGGGTCTCATGCCGCTGAAGGTCAGTTGTCCGCATTGCCATAAATCGCTGGTGGCCAAGGACGAGGCCGCCGGCCGCCGACAACGCTGCCCGGCCTGCCGGCAGTCATTCGATGTGCCGCTACCGGTCGGCGCGCCGGTCGCCCGGGCCGACGTGGCCAGTCGCTGCCCAAGATGCGGGGCACCGGCGGCGCCCGGAACCACAATCTGCCGTAAATGCTCCGCGGTAATCGCCACCGGTAAGCGGCTGCCGCTGCGCCGGCGATTATTACGCCTGTCGGTCAAGTCCTGGACGCTGGTGGGCTTATCGCTGGTCGGAGCCGTGTTGCTGGTCTATATCGGCGTAAGTGTTTATCTGGCACGTTTTAGCGGTTCCGGCGACACCGAGCCGGTTTTCCATCCGGTTTCCAAGAGCCCCTTTGCCGCCGAGGAGTGGGCCACGCGACTGTTTGCCGCCGAGAGTTCCGCCGAGCGGGAGGCCGCGCGGGACAAGTTGATCTACGGCGGAGCCAATGCACCGCGGCAAGTGGCCGGCGCCATCGCCACCGCTCTGGAAACATCGCTTAATAAACCGAGTGCTGCCCTAATAGTGCGACATCAGCGTTTGGCGGCCATAGCAATACTGGAAAACACTGCCATTGATCTTTCCACGGCACTGCGGGAATACGGCCCGCTTCTGGAAAGCTGCGCCGAATTGCCAGAGCTACGCGATCGGGCGAATTGCACGCGTGCGGTGTTCGGGGACGAACGCATGCTGGGTGAAATGAAACTGCTCTGGCAGCGCACCCAACGCCGACATATTTTCCTCATGCGTCAGTCGCGGCTTTCGTCGCTTCAGAACAGCCCCGCGCTGCATTATATGCTCTGGCACACTTCCGCGACCAGCGACACGGCCGCGCGTGGTTTACTTAGCCTGCAACAGCGCGATGAAAGCGATGTGCTGGGGATGATGCTGGAATGTTATTGGTCAAGCTGGAGTTGGTTGGGGCATACGCGGGGCGCCTCCCTGGCGACCGAGCTTTTCGAGTTCGCCCGGATCCGGCAGCACAAACCAGGCGCCAACGCGGAGAAACGCTCGGTCAAGGAAGCGCGCGACTTGTTGCTACGCGTCGGCGGTCAGGCCTCCCCCGCCGCGCTCGCCGCCGCCGGTGTGGTGCTGACCCAATCCACCCCACAGTTTCGGGCCGCCCGTCAAAGTACCATCGATCAATTGGTCAAGGCCTTGCCGGCATGTCCACCCGCGACACAACAACAGTTGGGCTGGACTATTGTGCGTTTGACGGGCCGGCAGTTTGGCCAGGCCACTCAGCAGAGTCACCCCCTGGACATCCAGGCCAACGACCTAACAGCTATTTTGCGTTGGGCCCGCGACAATGGCATGATCGATGACTTGACAGATTTTTCCGACCAGACATATCCCACCCGTCCACGCTTGACTTATCAGGCCATCTCGCGCGAACGACAGTTTGAGCGCGATCTGTTGCAACAACTCCAGCAGGGCTGGCATGCGGCCGGCACCGCCATGGATCAATGGTCCGAGGCCGACATCGGTTGCACCCCCCGTTTGCTACTGTTTCTCGATCCCGGCCAGCGCGCGCCCAACTATCCCGCCCTGGCCGCCGCCATGGTCATCGTCGCCGAATGTCATGAACAATCCGCGCGCCCGATGCTGGCTCTCTGGCACGAAGCCAGTGACCAACCCCAGTGGGTACGGCAACTGGCTTACGCGGCGTTGGGTGCCCTGGACGCAGGTACTCCGCACTGGGCCAGCGGGTGGCCGGCGGGCTTCGACCCTGGCTCGCACGTGCAATTAGACCGCGGCCAACCAGGCTGGAATCACTATGGCCGGGTCCTGGCGGCCGGGGGGCCGGCGATGATTGCCCGCACAAAAAGCTACAAGCCCGCGCCACTGAATGCCCAGTTGCGTGATAGACTCCTGGAAGCGGCGGAGTACGCCGCCCGCCGTCGGTCCCTGGAAGACCAACCTTGACCACGCGGTAACGCTGGTCATCGCGAGATTATAAATGCTGATCCCGATCGGTACCGATGTCCGTCCCCGCAAACCGCCGGTAGGCAATTACCTGCTGATCGCGCTCAACGTGCTGATCTTCTTATTTACGGACTATGTCGGCGGTGCGTACGGCCAGAAATTGAAATTTCTATGGACACTTTATGCCGCGGTACCGGACATCGGCCAGTACATCACCTACCAGTTCCTGCACGGCGACCTATTGCACCTGTTGGGCAATATGCTCTTCCTCTGGATATTCGGCAATGCCGTCTGTGATCGGATGGGATCGCTGGGCTACGTCATTTTTTACCTGGCGGGAGGCATATTTGCCGGCGTAGTCTTTGCCGCGTTCAATAACAATGCCCTTCTAGGGGCCTCAGGCGCGATTGCCGCCGTAACCACGGCCTTCCTGGTGCTTTTCCCGCGTGTGCGGGTCACCTTGCTACTGTGGTTCTTTCTGATCACGGCTTTCCAGGTCCCGGCTCTGTTCCTGATCGTCTTCAAAATCATCCTGTGGGATAACGTCATGGCGCCCAGCTTCGACAGCGGGGCGGTTTCCAACGTGGCCTACTCCGCTCACCTGGGCGGCTACACGTTCGGATTCTGCATCGCGCTGGGTATGCTGCTGGCGGGAGCCCTGCCACGCAACCAGTTCGATCTGCCGGCCCTCTGGAGCCGTTGGCGAAAACGAACCGCCTGGGCTGGCCCCGCCGGGCAACCGGGCACACGTCCGATACATGTCCAGGAAATACACTCCCGCCCCCTGGAGCCCTTAACGCTGACTCCGGCCGAAAAATTACGCGAACAGACGATGACACTCGTGAGCCAACGCGACTTGGAAAGCGCGGCCAACCGCTATCTCGAACTTATCCAGCTCGATCCGCAACAGGTTCTTTCGCGCCAGGCCCAACTCGACGTGGCCAATCACCTGGCTCAAACCCAGCGCCACGTTCAGGCGGCCCTGGCTTATGAGTCCTTCCTGTCCGCCTATCCGGCGGCTTCCGACGCTCAACAGGTGCACCTGTTGCTGGGGCTCATCTATGGCCGATATCTCGCCGAGTTTCAACGCGCCCGCGCTCATTTGATAACTGCGCGCGATTCACTCACCCAACCTGATCAGCGCAGCCTGGCCGTGGATGAGTTACGGCAAATCGAGGCGCGGATTTCCGGACCCGCGCCGGATAATTCCTGAGCTTGACCGCCAAGTCCCAGCCTCTACTGATCACATATTGAATGGCCCACAAAGCCCAGTCGATACACGTATAGAACGAGGTTCGGTGCTCACGCCGCGCCAGACCGTGTGATAACCGCGTTTTTGCACAACAGACACGAGACGCCATGGACGTCGCAACAATCGTTGGCATCCTGCTTGGGTTTGGCCTGATCCTCGGGGCGATCCTGATGAAGACCTCGATCATGGCCTTCGTCGACGTGGCCTCGGCGGCGGTGGTGATCGGCGGAGCGTTTGCCGCCTGCCTGATCTCATTCCCACTCGGGCAGGTATTCAAAATCCTGGGAGTGGTCAAGAAAGCCTTCTTCTCCAAGCCGATGGATCCGGTCGATCACGTCGCCACGTTGGTGCGGTTGGCGGAAGTCGCCCGTCGTGACGGTATTCTCAGCCTTGAATCGCAGCTTTCCGAGGGGGATTTTGACGACTTCCTGGCCCGGGGCTTGCGTATGGCGATTGACGGACAGGATCCCGCCGTCGTCCAAAGCGCCATGGAACGTGAAGTCGAAACCATTATTGAACGACATGGTTCCGGCAAAGGCTTGTTTGACGCTTTGGGTAAATACGCACCAGCCTTTGGCATGATCGGCACACTGATCGGTCTGGTTATCATGCTGCAAAACATGTCGGATGCCGCCTCGCTCGGTCCCGCGATGGCGATCGCCCTGATCACCACGTTTTACGGCTCGCTTCTGGCGAACCTCTTCGCCATGCCCATCGCTGACAAATTGGGCATACGCAGCTCACAAGAGGTGGCCAACAAGCTGCTGATTATCCGGGGCGTCATGTCGATCCAGGCCGGCGACAATCCGCGCATCGTGCAACAGAAACTGATGGCTTTCCTCGACACCAAGCAACGTTCCACCGCCGAGCAGGCCACGGGCAAGGAATAGCCTCCATAGGTACCACCATGGCGATAGCCAGGAAAGCCGAGAAAGCGGAAGCGGGGGCACCGGCCTGGATGGTGACCTACGGCGACATGGTCACTCTGCTGTTGACCTTCTTCGTCCTGTTGCTGGCGATGAGCGAAGTGAAGAAGGAAGAGCAGTTCCTGGAATTCATGCAGGCTATTCGTGAAGCTTTCGGATATGTCGGTGGCGCCCAACAAACACCCATTGAAGAAGTCGACGTGCCGCTGAATGTCGCCCTCTCGGAAATGCTCATCATCCCGATCCACTCCGAGAATTTCAGCAAGGTCCCCGATCCCGGCGTGCGGGGCAAACAGCCCGCGGCCCGTGATAATCGCCCGGGCGAGATCTTCGTGGTGGGGGGCCGACTGTGCTTCCCTTCACTATCGGCGCTGCTCACCGAGCAGGAAGCCGCCCGTATCCCGCAACTGGCCACGGAGCTGCGCGGTCATAACACCTTGATCGAAATCACCGGTCACTGTAGCCGCAAACCTCTGGCGGGCACATCCTTCAACTCGCATTTTGACTTGGCATACCAACGCGCGCTGGCGGTTGCCGAGGTGTTGATTGATCATGGGATTAATCCCCAGCGGCTGATCCTCCGCGCGGCTGGCAGTAATGAACCGGTCGAGGCACATACCTACACCGAGGAGGACCTGTCGCGCAATGATCTGGTGGAGATTTACCAGGTTGATGTGCGTATCGCCGAACCGCGGCCTTGAGACAACACGATTACCAGTCTTCCGCTCCGCGCATGGCACCGGGCCGGACGGTATAACCGCCCGACCCGGCCGTAAGAACAATACGCTGGGATGATCGGATCTCTTGTTACAGCAGGCTCAAAACCTGCGCGCTCTGCTGATTGGCCAATCCGAGCAGTGAGATGGCCGACTGCATCAGCACGTTCTGCCGGCTCAGCTCGGCGGTCTCGGTGGCGTAGTCCACGTCGCCGATGATACTCTTGACCGCCGTCAGATTTTCCTTACTGGATGTCATGGCATTGAGTGAAGTCTGAACCTGGTATTTCTGGAATCCACCCAACCGACCCTGGAGTGTCGCTACCTGCTCACGAGCCGCGCGGACAATTTCGACCGCCTTGGATGGATTGCTATTGAGGTCATATGTCCCACCGCTCTTGAGTGCCGATAGCACTTCGCCGGTAGTACCCGTGCCAAGCCGCTGGCTAAACAAGCTGTCAACACCCAGAGTGGCACGCATGGTGCTGTCAGTGCCCAGTTGGAAAGTCATGCCGCCCGAGGAATCAACCGTGAATGTGTCTGAGCTGCCCGCCGTGAAGGCGTCTGTGATCTTGAAAGTCAGGCTCAGCGAACCGGAGTTGTAAAAGACCTCCTTGCCATCGGTCGCCGCGGTATGGCCATTGATGGATACACCGGCGTCAGTGCCAGTTACATTGGCGGTATTGAAGGTACCGCTGCCATTTTGAGCACCACCTTCCAGGATGGATACCTTGACGAATTCATCCGAGCCGTAGCCGGAAGTGCGCATGTGAACCGCCGCCGTGGCCACACCACCAGCCTGTGACGCATAGACACCCGTCAGCGCGGCCACATCATTGATCTTGGCAGTGATCGAGGACAGGTTCTCGTTCGCGGCCACTTCGATGATCTGTGTGCCCAAGGTACCCTTGATCTCAATCGTGGTGGCTTCACTGGCCGAGTTGGTTGCCAGGGCATTCGCGGCGGCCGTGTTCGCCCGGGTGGCGATCGAATTCACATTTACGCGGATGGTGCTGCTGCTGGCGTTCGGATCACGGCTGTACACGCGCACATCGGTGATGTTGGCGGCGGTGACGCCCGTAACGTTGATACCCTGGGAGCCATCAAGCAGCTTCTTGCCGTTGAATTCCGTGGTACGGACGATGCGTTCCACGGATGCCAGGGCATTGTCGATCTGGGACTGGTTGGCGGCCAGTTCGCTGGCTGTCAGGCCGGCCGAGTTGGATGACGCGGCGGCCAGGCTCTGGATATCACCCAGTAGAGTTGATATCTCGGAGAGGGCACCGTCCGCCACGCTCAGCATCGCATCGGTCCGCTGATTGTTCGAGATGGCCGCGTCAACGCTGGTCAACTCGCGGTTGATGCTGTTTAAAGCAATCAGACCGGCCGGATCATCTGCTCCACTATTGATCCTCTGGCCGGTCGACAAGCGCGTCAATGACAGTGACTGCGCGGCTGATGTCTTGTTGAGAATGTTCAACAAGCTCAATGTGTTGACATTTGTGATTGTGAGAGACATGGACTATTCTCCTCTGTACGTGTCCCTTTTTTCCGCAATAAACCAAACCGCACAGAGAGTTCAAAACATCAGATCCCCCGGGCAAAAGGGTTTTTGCCGGTTTCTCCAGGATGCGCCCCCCGCCGGAAGTGACATTGCCCGCCTATCGGACTGGGTCCCAGATATGCACCGACCACCGGCAATATTAGCCGTGGTTACCGGCCAATCAGCATTTCCGCCGACATCGGGAGTCGTGATAGAGCCGCAAGAAATTATGAAATTTCGCCAACTTATCTAACTGGCCAGTACGTAAAATAGGACCTGGGCGCCGTTATCAGCACCCAGGTCCAATGGGCTCTCACGATCAGGTTTGCTTACTGTTACTCGGTGATTGGTAGCGCATCGACGACCCTTCCGCCGGAGCCCCACTCAATCCTCATCCAAGAGAATGGCCGCTCCAGCCGCCGCTACCAGAGCCAGAAATCAAAACTCCAGCCATCGTCGTAGTAGTAATCCTCGTAATACGTCTCTTCGTACCACACCTCTTCATAGTAATCCTGGTAATAGACGCCATCCACGCCCGGCGTCTGGCAGGTGAGGACCTGTGGCAGCGAAATGCTCGCCAGCAGACCCACCAACATCGTACGCTTTAACAGCTTGGTGATCATCGCAGGTCTCCGGTTGATCCGTAATCTCGATACCGAGGGTATCCATTAGCAGGACACCGCTTTCAGCCGTTGGTTTGGACGTGTGTGCTGAAAGGTATATTCAATTATCTAAGGAGAAACACGCGATGCCTCAGGCGGACGATCCGCGATGCGCTCCAGAATGCGGGTGCGCTGCGCGTGATCGGGTTCCCGCTGCAATACACGCCGATAGAGGATTTGGGCTTCCGGCCAGCGCTCGGCGGCCCATTCCAGATCGCCAATACGCAGCATCAGCTCCACATCGACCGGCCGTAAGGACAAGGCCCGATGGCAGAATTCCCGGTGTAAGGCCACATCTCCACGCTCCGCGTAGCGCCGGGCCACGGCCAGATAGGCCGCCCCCATGATTGCATCCCCCTGCCGGGATTGATGCTCGGCCCGCAGGCGGCTGTAACGCAGGTAATCATCCAGTGCGCCAGCTTTGAGGGCCAACTCCGTGAATACCACCAGCCGGGCATCATCGGCGCCGTCGAGCAGCATGGCTTCCCGCTGTTGAAGCAGGACCAGACCAAGCTCGCTCTGACCTAATTCGTGCCAGATGCGCGCATGTAACACATGCGCGTCTGGCTCTTCCAGGCCCGCGTCGAGGGCCCGCCGTAGTTGGAATAACGCCGATTGTGCCGGACAACACAAAAACCGGCGTGGTCCCCGGCGTTCCACCAAAAGCCACTGGTCATCAAACTGCCCCACTTGGCCATTGGGCACCTCTCGTACCCAGGCCCCCTTGAGAATCGGCCCCAACTCGAAATGGGCTTGTGCGGCGCGATACCACACCGCCGGCGCGGTGCCCAGGTGCCGCAGGGCCTTTTCACTACGTCGCAGCGCTACTCCCCACTGCTTTTTCCGAATGGCATTGTCTATCCAGGTCAACCAGAGATCTTCACAGGTCGGATATTTCTTTAGCAGGGCCTGCGTGTCAGCCGCCCTATCAGCCGCCAGATAAGCTTCCGCTAACGTGGGGGCATATTCCACCCGCGCCGGCGCGCCAGCCAGGGCTCGTTCCAATAACCGTATGGCGGCCTCGTGCTCTCCCGCGGCCAGCCGGGCAGAACCTTCTTGATATAACTGCTGGTACGCCTCGGTGGCTGGACGACTCGTGAGTGGCGTTTCCAGCCCCTGTGCTGATACCGGTATCGTGGCCCCGCCGCCCGTCACGATCAGAAAAAGCCACCGTGTACAGATTGCAATACTTCGCATAATCTAAGCACCACATCGTCGGCTGTTATGCCGTACGATGACTATGGCCCGTATATCATTGTGGCCCTGGCGGCCCGAGAGTGCAATCAATGATGGATACTCACGCACTCGAATGTCTCGATTTCCAGCGCATTCGCGCGTTGCTGGCGGAATATGCGCTCAGTGAGCTGGGCCGGGGACTGTGTATCAACATTAATCCGATAACACGCCCCGAGATGGTCCAGCGCTGGCTGAATCAAGTCGAGGAGTTGCGCCACCTGAACGAAGACCGCGGTCTGCCACCCTTCGGCGGGATCACCAACATCCGCGATATCGTCAGACGCTGTAAGCCACCCCTGCGCGTCACGGTGGACGAGGTCGCCCGCATCGGCGATACCCTGGCCGGAACCCACGTCATCTCCCGGTACTTCCAGGAGCTGCCGGCGGATTATCCCGAACTCGGCCATCTGGTCGCTCGAATCGGCGACTTCGAGTCAATCTGCCAACGCATTCGCACGGTTATCGATGAGCGCGGACAAGTCCGCGATGACGCCAGTTCCAAACTCCAACGCCTGCGGCGAGAAATCGAGCTGGCCTCGGCCGAGATTGGCACCGCCATCGAGCGCTTGCTGCGCGATGCACAGGTGCGCCGGCTCCTCCAGTATCCCAATCCCACTTTCCATAATGACCGCATCGTACTGCCCGTGCGTACCGAGTACCGCGGCCGCCTGGCGGGCATCATCCACCGCACCTCCGATAGCGGAGCCACTTTGTACATCGAGCCAGCTCAGGCTGTCGAGCTCAACAACCAGATCAGCAATTTGAAACTCGAGGAACAAGAGGAAATCAACCGCCTGCTGTGGGAGTTGGCACATGAAGTAAACCTGAACTCCACCGAGATCGTCCGCACGCTCGACACGCTGGCGGTCCTCGACCTGATCATCGCCAAGGTGCGCTTCGCCCGTGATTTCGGGCTGCGCTGCCCCCAGATCAACACTAACGGCCAGTGCAACGTGCGTAATGCTCGACATCCGTTGCTAATCGAGCTGGCCCGGCGATCGGCCGTCGATGGCCAGGAGCCCTTTGAAGTCACCCCAATCAACTATCGACTGGGTGACGATTTCGACATGCTTATCATTACCGGACCCAATACCGGCGGCAAAACCGTTACCCTTAAAACCGTCGGCTTGCTCAACCTCATGATCCAGGCCGGCATACCAATTCCGGTCGACGCGGGTAGTAGTATCAACTTATTCAACAATATCCTGATCGACGTCGGCGACGAACAGAGCATGCAGCAATCCCTCAGCACTTTCAGCGCTCATCTGAAACGCCTGATGGAGATGATGCGCCGCGCTAACAACAAAACCCTGGTGCTGATCGACGAGTTAGGCGCCGGCACGGATCCCGATGAGGGGGCCGCCATTGGCAAAACCATCCTTGACGAATTGCTGCGCATGGAAACCCGTTGCATGGTCACCACGCACCTGGGTACGTTGAAAGGCTACGCCCTGACCCGGCCACGTGTGGAAAACGCATCGGTCGAGTTCGATACCCAGACGCTGTGCCCGACCTACCATCTCCGGGTCGGTGAATCCGGCAGCAGTAATGCCATCGACATTGCCCAGCGTCTGGGTATGTCCAAACGTCTGGTGGCCGCCGCCCGCCGAAACCTCTCGCACCGGGCCCGCGCGCTCAACGCCGCCCTGCGCGGTACGGCCAGTGCGAAAAGGCAAGCCGAACAAGCCCGCCAGGCGGCCGAGCATGCTCAACTCGAAGCTAACACGGCTCACGGCCATGCGACTGCCGCGCGCGAACGCCTTGAACGCCAACAGGCGGATTTTCGCACCTGGGTGCAGCAGGTTGTGCACCTGCAACCCGGTGATCCCGTGCGTGTGCGTAATTTCGATCGCGACGGCCGCATTTTACGTATGCGTATCGATCAACAACGTGCCGAGGTGGATGTCGGCACTTTCGCCGTCGAGGTTCCGCTGGGTGATGTCCTGCCGCCCCAGACTCCGGAGCCGCCTCCGCGTCCACCACGTCCCGTGGTGCCCGCCGCGCCCGCGCCGCAAGCTGTCAAACGAACTCCGGCGCAACATACTTCCACGAGCAAACCTCGTACCAGCAAACCACGGCAACGCGCCGAGAATGCCACCGAGCCTGAAACACCACGCTCGGATCCCCGCCAGTCACTCCCACCCTTGACTGATGAACAGGCTAACCAACTTCAGCCCGGCGATTCTGTCTACGTCAAACGCTTCCATCGCAATGGCCAGGTAGTCCGAATCAAGAGTGCCAAACGTCATATGATCGTGAGCGTCGGCGCGCTCGAGGTCGAAGTACCCTACGAGGGCCTGGCAATACCGGCGCCGCACACCACGCCTCGACAGTCTCGGGCGTCGTCCTCCCAGACCAAAAAGAAGGCAGCCGCTCCCCCGACAACTGGCGAGACCACCATGCCCGAGAGCGATCCGAACACGGCTAATTAAAGTACAACTGCGAGGAATAGTACACGCGCCCACCACGGCAGATAGCCCAATACCATGCCCGGGGACCGCTGTCCGTGACACTGACATCGAGCGCCCCGGTATGTGGCGTGATAATCAGGTAGTGCCGTTTGTCAGCAATGGTCTGCAAGATCACGCCGCTGTTCCAGGTGACGCTGGCCGGCGCCGTGGTCGTGCGGCCGCCTCCCGTGGAATCCGCCAACCAGCATTCCAGGAGACTGAATGCACCTATCGCCGTGCGAATAGACGTCGGGATCGTCAGGTTGTCACGGATGCCCACATCGATATCGATCTGCGCGGCCCAATCCGGCGCCAGTATATCCGCCAGCGAACGAATGAATTGGGCATGATCGGTGATATCCTCGTCGTCGCGTTTCAGCGGCGCGCGCAATTGTGCCAAGGCCGTCGCGATCTGCACGGCGGCGGTCTCGATCCGATGCGCGGCGAAAGGTCCACGCCCAAAATCCGGCCCAAAATGTTCAAGGTGTCCACTAGCCATGATGATCTCCTGCGTCCAATAGTCCGACCGCCCCACCCCGGAGCGCCCGGCCTGTCGGCAACGACATCTATCGTTCATTTCTATGTATTCTAGGATAGCAAAGTCAATCCCCACCCGCGAACCTTTTCCAACGCCGCTGGTTGGGTGTCTGGGTGGCCCATGGCTTTAGCCGTGGGGGACACGAATCTGGCCGCATGATTCGTATTCCCCGCCGCTGAAGCGACGGGCCACCCAACGGAACGGGATTACGAAAATCTGAGCGGCCCGCAAAGAATCCAACCATTGGTAGTGCAGCGCTACAACTGCCCCCCACCCGCGGCCCTTTTTACCGCCGCTGGCTGGCTATCCACTTGCTGATGGTGTCGATCACCTCCGCATCCACGTGGCCAGCTTCCTGGTATTCCTCCGGCCCGGCCGGACCCTCGCCAGCCGCGAACAAGTGGTTCAGCTTGGCAAAATCTCTGATCTTCACATTCGTCCGCCCCGCCAGATGCTGCTTCCACAAAGCCATATCAGCCGCGGTTACCTGATAATCACGACCACCCTGCAGAATCAGTATTGGCCGCTTGAGTTGTGCCGCCGCCGCCGGAGGATTCAGCTTGTGCAACTCCTGGAACAAGCCGGCCGCGTCGTGCCATTGGCCCGTGACCTCGTCCAAGCGCCCCTCCCGGATAGCTTTCGTTGCCTCACGCGTCTGCTCGATCCCTTCCTGCTCCTCGGCAGTCACCTCTCCATCTAATTGTGCCAGATACTCAACCTGATCGAGCACCACGTCCAGGATCGAACGGGCCGAGCCTGCCATAATAATTATCCCCGCCAGCTCTTTGTCCTGCTGGGCGATATACGGAGCCGCGATGCCCCCCAGGCTATGTCCGATCACGTAGATCCGCCGGGGATCGATCTCCGGCCGCGCGCGTAACAGCTTCGCGGCCGCCAGGGCATCATCGATAGTAACATCCGCCAAGCGCCAATCCTCGGCTTTCAGAGCGCGCGGGTGGGCTTTCGTCCGCTTCTCATAACGCAGGACCGTGATACCCCGGCTGGCCAAACCCCACGCCAGATCGCGGAATGGCTTCTGCGCCCCGACACTCTCATCGCGATCGTGTGCGCCCGAACCGTGCACCAGCACCACACCCGCGCACCGCTTTGCATCCACCGGAATCGTGAGCGTACCGCCCAACGGATATTTACCCGCCGTGACTGTTACTTCTTCCTCGCGGAATGAATCCTGGCGGACATAGTCGGGTGGTTCATAGGCCGCCAGTGGTTGATTTTTATCGAGCCACAAACCCGCCATGCGCCCGTTTTTGTCCAACACAATCCGCACTTGTTGCGTGGCCCGCTCGAAGCGCAGCGTGAATTGCACGGATTGGTATTCGCTAACTATCTTGAGTTCGGCGGACTCCTCTCCCTGATATTTACCAAATTGAAATTCGAGCATTTTCCAGAGCTGCGCCGCCTGCATGGCACTGAACTTGGCGCGCATGGTCTCGTCCCCCGCCGCCACAAATTCCTCATATTTCTCGGCTTCCAGCAGCTTCAGCAGCGTGCGCGCCTGTGCGATGACCTCGGTATCATCAGCCCGCGCGGGTACCTGTCCGCTCATCACTGCCATTAAGGCTACCCAGTACACCACTGCGAATCGTCTGATCTTCATGTTTGATCCTCGTCTTTGGGCTGCTCTTTCCTGGCGCCCCACATCATTTGGCGCACTTTGTTACCAGTCCGCTCCAACTCATGTACGCGGTCACGCTCGGTTAATTCCCGAAAGAGTGGCAGTCCCGCCCGTGTTTCCGCGATCCATTCGCGGGCGAACTGTCCCGATTGGATCTCCGCCAGTATCTGCCGCATGACCTCACGGGTCGCGGGGCCGATGATTCGCGGCCCGCGCGTCAGGTCTCCAAAGCGGGCGGTATTGGAGATTTTTTCACGCATCGCGGTGATGCCCCCCTCGTAAACCAGGTCAACCACCAGCTTGACCTCATGGCAACATTCAAGGAAAGCCAGCTCAGTGGGATAGCCGGCCTCAACCAGGGTCTCAAAACCGGCCTTGATCAAGGCTGTCAAACCGCCACACAGCACCGCCTGTTCCCCAAACAGGTCCGTCTCGGTCTCATCCTTGACGGTGGTCTGGATCAGACCGGCCCGGTGGCAGCGTAGAGCGGCTGCCCAACCCAGGGCCATATCGAGCCCCCTGCCGGTGGCATCCTGGTGTACCGCCACCAACGCCGCCACTCCGCGTCCCGCCAGATACTCACTCCTAACCGCTCGTCCTTGCCCCTTTGGCGCCACCAGGATGACATCCACGTCCGGAGGCGGCCGGATCTGCTCGTAATGGATCGCAAAGCCATGTATGAAACCCAGCGCCTGACCAGCTCTGAGGGCTGGTTTGATCTGTTCCGTGTAGACTGCCGGGGCGGCTTCGTCCGGTAATCCAAAGATTATCAAGTCGGCCCGGCGGGTGGCTTCAGCGACATCCAATGGGGCGAAACCGCTTTCGAGCGCGGCTTGGTAACCCCGTCCGCCCGGCCGTTGCCCCACAACAACCTGGCACCCGGAATCTCGCAGATTCAGCGCATGAGCCTGACCCTGGGCACCGAATCCCAGTACCGCGACAACACGATCAGCCAGGTGGTCCAGACTAGCTCGGGCCGTTAGTGATTCGCTTTCTCCAGACACGTTTCACCTCATTGAAAGAGACTCAATACCGCCCGTGGACATACCGCACCCGCGCCCTCTCGGTCAGCCATAAATGTAAATTCTACTCGGATTTGGGATTTTTGGCGGTCCCCCGTCCAACCTCTCTTTGTTATAATGGTCTATTCTTTGTTATGACCTGCCGATGACCATTCGTATAAGCAGTCATCGGGGATAGAAGCGCAGGTAAGACAATCGCTCGCTAAACCAATAAAAAACACATAAGGAGTCACCAGTGCAACGGTTACGCTCGCTATGGCTGATTGCCACCACAGTGGCCATTCTCTTTGCCGGCACGGCCTGGGCCGATCCGCCGACAAAGAATGCGCAATCGGCCGGCGCACCCTCTACGACGGCGCCCGCCGTCGGGGTGCAGGAAAAGCCAGATCAACAGCAAGCTACTCCCCAGCAACACGATCCTGAAGCTCTCAAGCGACTCATTCGAGAACGCCTGAAGAAGGAATGGGCGGTTAAACCACCAACTACCCAGCCGGCCCGACCTCCGACCAAGCCCGGAGTATCAACCGGCAATGTCGCTCCGTCGGTTCCGCCTAGCCTGACCAAGACCCAAGCCCCCAAACCCGGGCAATTGACCCCCCAGGATTCCGCGAAGAAACCGCCGCCCAAGAAAGGGTGTGGGACTACCGGTGGCGATCAAGTCGATCTGACTCCGCCGTCCCCTGATAAACCCCAGCCCAAATGGGCTTGCGATCAGCCGCTGGTTGAGATCGAGCCGGTCTGGTCCGGGGCCGCCGCGGTGTTCGTTTTCAAGGTGCGTAATAATGGCGAGGGAGTGTTAAACTTCAGCCTGAAGGGTGGGTGAGGTGTCAAGATCAGCGGCCAGGTCGGCCGCTCACTGCAACCCGGTCAAACCGACGAGATCGAGGTCACGCTCAGTACCCGTGGTCGTAAAGCTGAATTTACTCGTGCGATCTCGGCACAAACCAACGATCCACAGAATCGCAATATCAAGCTGACCTGCAAGGGGCGCGTGTTAGTGCCTTTCAACACTGAGCCCAAGCTGGCCAACTTCCGGAGCATTCCCCGGGATGCGACCGAACAAACACAGACTGTCACTATCACTCGTGGCGATGGTGAGCCGCTCAAGCTCGAGGTGATCGAGCCTAAGGACAAAAAGATCACCACCAATCTGCGCGAGATCGAGGCCGGTGAAAAATATGAGTTGGACATTACCGTGCGACCGCCTTGGCCGAACGACAGCCTGCGCGGTTCCATAGTTCTGAAAACCGGTTTGGAACAAACTCCACATGAAACCATTCGTATCTATGGTACCGTGGATCCACGTTTGCAGGCCAATCCGCCGCGGTTCCAGCTCCCCCAGGATGTCATAACCGAAACCGAGCTGAAGGTTGATCTGGTATGGTCCGGCGCTGATCCTCCCGGCAAGATTCTCAGCGCTGCCTCGACGGACCCCAGTCTGCTCGCACGGGTGGAAACCAACGAAAAAGTTCAGTCCATCATCATCACTGTTCCACCAAATTATGAACGCAAGCGCGGTACCGCCCTGCTGGTAAATGTCACCACTGATGATCCGGTGGCATCCCAACTCCGCATCCCCGTCATCGGCGCTGTTCGACG
Source organism: Planctomycetota bacterium (assembly GCA_043820985.1). Lineage (GTDB taxonomy): Bacteria > Planctomycetota > Phycisphaerae > UBA1845 > Fen-1342 > JAAYXS01. Next base: position 28,853 of record JBDRDH010000081.1, on the reverse strand, counting down.
ATCGGTACCGTCGGGAGCTAAAACCTCTCAGCAACCAGGTTCCATACAAGGGCCCACCAAGCCGGTCCGGAGTTCCGGAAAAGCAACCTCGGTGGCAAATCCCCAACGCCTGGGGCAGTCGTCCAGTGCTCGAAAACCAATAACGGCAGCCCCCACGTCACAGCCGATTAAAAAGGCTGACCCGGATCAATAAGACACTGAACCGGCGGCTGCCGCGGGTGCGAACCTCCCGCAGTGGCCGCCTTTTTCATGCGCGGAACATCTCGCGTTTGTCTTTCATCTTCCATTTGGTTATTCGAAACTCTTCCAGTACAATAGTATCCGGATGCACGGCTGGTCGGCCCGGCATCCATAAAACTGTTGGGCGCTGGAACGCCGACTAAATTCCTTGGAGGATACTTCAATGTTCAGACGCACAACCATGGTATTGTTATTGATGGTTTGCGCCACCGTGGGGCTCACCGCGGGGCAGGGCATGTCACAGGAAGCCATCATCATCGACCACAATTGCACCGAGCTGTCAAAGATTCCGACCGAGTGGATCGAGACAGCCAAGGCCGAGTTTCGTCTATCCTATGGACACACCTCACACGGCAGCCAATTGGTCACCGGCATGAATCTCATTAAGAATCCACCCGGCTCGCTTTACTGGTGGGACCACGACGGCACCCTGGGTGGCCTTTCGATGTGGGACTATTATCCCTCCGGCGACCTGGGCAATCCGGATTACTACACCTGGGAAGTGCGCACGCGCGCCATGCTGGAAACTCCCGGCAACGATCGCAACTGCGTGCTCTGGTCGTGGTGCGGCCAGGCCGATACCACGCCGGAAAACATGCAGATCTACCTGGACCTGATGAGCGGTCTGATTGCCGATTACCAGAATGTGACCTTCATCTACATGACCGGGCACCTTAACGGCACCGGCGAGGACGGCAATCTGAACCAGCGCAACAACCAGATTCGCGATCACGTCCTGGCCACCGGCGGAATCCTCTTCGATTTCGCCGACATCGAGAGCTATGACCCCGATGGAAACTACTTCCTCGATCTTAATGCCGAGGATGATTGTGATTACTGGGTGGATGGCGTGCGGCACAACTGGGCCGATGAATGGTGCGCCGCGCATCCGGACAGCGAGTTGTGTGCCGATTGCTCGTGCGCGCACTCACGGCCATTGAACTGCAATCTCAAGGGACGCGCCTTCTGGTGGATGCTGGCCCGCATCGTCGGCTGGACTGGTATCTACTACGGCGACATGAACTGCGATTCCGAAGTCGACAGTTATGATATTGATGGTTTCATCTGTGCCATGTCACCTCTGTGTGACTATGAAAGCCTCTATCCCAATTGCGAGCGCATTCGCGCCGACTGCAACCGTGATGGTGCTGTCAACGCTTACGACATCGATCACTTTATCGCCATGCTGGGAGAGTGACAAAAACGACCAGCACACAAAAACGTCCGGATAAATACAACTTCCCACTCCCCCGCGCACTTTTAATATTCGTGCCGGGGGAGTCTTGATATATACTGGTACCTGTTGTGGCATAGACGCGCAATTTGACACACACCCGCCGTGCGGGGTGATGAGAGTGACCGGTAATCATTGCGCATGGTGACCATGAGGAGGTAGTCATGTTTAATAGAGCTTCGCTGGCCTGCTTGCTGTTCTGCCTGATTTGTTACCCGGCCATTGCCGCCGATGACGAAATCAACACCGACAACTACGGTCACCGCGCGCTGTTCCGTAATGATGTTCCTGCTCCACCGAGTGGCGGAACGACGACCGCCCTCCCCGACTGGCGCGCACTCGGTCCCTTCGGCGGGGACGTGGACGACGTCAATGTCTCGCCAACCGATCCCAACGTCGTACTCGCCGGCATTGCTCCGGACGGCAGTAGTGGCGGGACGCTCTTTCGTTCGACTGACGGGGGCGCCACCTGGGTCGAGGTAACCACACTTGTCGCCGGAAGTGTATACGACATAGAGTTCGCCCCGGATGGCACGGTTTATATTGGAACCGATGACGGGGTTTGGAAGAGCACTTCGGCTGGCGTCTCGTGGACACAACTGCCGATTAACGTGGGAATCAATGACACGGTTCCCGAAGTCGCGATCGATCCGAACAACGCCAGCAATATTTGGGCGGGTGTTACCGACGCGATGGGGAATAATTCCATCAACGTCATCCGCTCAACCGATGCTGGCGCAAGCTGGAACGATGTGACCCCACCACTGGCGGCGCCCCTGACTTGCCGGGGTATCGCCTTCGACCCCGGCAATTCCAACAACGTCTACGCCTGTTTCCGCGGTAGCTTTGGCGGCGGGGCTTTCTGGTACTCTTCCAATTATGGTGTTAGCTGGACAAACTATTCCGCCGGCTTGCCCAGTAATCCGCTGAACGACATTGCACACGATGGAACTCGTGTTTACGTCACCGGCGGGCAGCTATTCGGTTCGCAGGACGTCGGTCTTTATGCTTCCACCAATCACGGCGCCACCTGGTTACCGCTGCACGACGGTACCTGGGATATCATGGCCTTCGCGGCCATTGATCTGGATCCAAACGATCCCAGCATTATCTACTTGGCCAGCCTCGGTGACGGCATCTATCGCTCGGAAGATGGTGGCAGCACCTGGGAATTTGCCGCCGGACAGACCGGTGGCCTGTCCTTGAATTCCATTCGCTTCGCCCCCGGCAACTCAAGCGTGATCTACCTGGGTGCCAGCTCAATCGGCATCCTGCGCAGCATTGATGGTGGGATTCTGTTCAGTCCTTCTTCCGTCGGCATCGGCGCCTTGGTGGTGACCTCGGTGTCAGCCAACCCGCTGGACGTGCACGAAATCGCGATTGCGTTCGAGGGTCTGAACAACGGCGGAATCTACACCACTGTCGATTCCGGCATGAACTGGGATCTGGAGCCGGTGCCCGGCACGCGCTGGTCAACGGTTGGATTCCATCCCAACGGCACGCTGTATGCGCTCTCCGATGGACCAACCACCATCGCCCCCGAAGCCTTTTATCGCCGTAATCCGGACGGTACCTGGACCAGCATCGGGCCGGATCAGGGTACGGTCTTTGAATCCAGACTGATTTGCATGCGTTTCAATCGCCACAATCCGAACCTGATTCTCGGTGGCGGAGCGGATTTCGGCGTGGCGGGTTTCGAACCTACCATCTGGATTTCCACCGACGCCGGCACCAGTTGGCTCAAAGCCTATGAGGGCACGATCAACAACCAGAATGTCACTGATATTGAAATCGTTGATGACTTTCTCGGTAACATCATGGTGGCGTCATATGACGCCTACGGTACGCCCCAGGAAGGCGGCGCCCTGCGCTCGACTGATGGCGGTTACACCTGGAATGATTCATCCACCGGTTTGGCTATCGAGGCCGAGGGCTTCGCGCTGTCACCCGCGACTGACAATCCCTTTACCTTCTTCTACGCCGACGGCGACTACGGTAATGGCGGCCTGTACAAAACCACAAACTCCGGACAGACCTGGTCCGCTACCAGCCTGATCGGCGAGCGCGTCTACGATGTGGTTAACGATCTTGAAGACGGCCAAACCATCTACACCATGCACCCCGCGGGCGATCCGGTCCGGATTTCCACCGATGGCGGTATGACTTTCTCCCCCTTCGGCACCCTGGGATCGATCGGCTGGGTTAATGACCTGTTCTACGCCCCCGGTTTGGCCCCACGGCTACTACTGGCCACCACCACCGGTATCTACGCCCGGACCCTGCGCGATGTGGGAGATATGAACTGTGATGGTAACATCAATGCCTACGACATCGATGGGTTCATCCTGGCTGTCAGCAGCGCCGAGAGTTATTACGGCAACTTCCCGGACGGCGATTATTTCCTGGGCGACTGTAATGGCGACGGCTTTGTGAATGCTTACGACATCGACAGCTTCATCGACCTCGTCGGCGGCGGCTAGACCGATTCAAATGTAAGTGTAGCGGTCGTCGAACAATGGTGAAAGAAATACGCCCGGAACCGGACGGCTCCCTGCCCGGCCCGAGCGTATTTTTGGGGGTAGGTGACAGTTTCTTTGATGTCTGGCTCCCGCCAGGCTTCACCTAACTAAACCTGCCTGCGTGCCATCATATTCCCAGCCGCCAGAAATAGTACTAAATTTATCTATATTGTTGATTTTGCCCGCACTCCATAGTATTGACGGCCTGTGTTTGCCTCTGGGCCTGGATGGAGATCTTTCAATGCACATCCGAATTCTCATGCTGGCATTTATCGCCGTCACCTGGATACTTCCAGCGGCTAACGGCTGGGGTGCCCACGTCCACCGGATGATCACATATCTGGCATTGGAGGCCCTGCCCGCAGAGGCACCCGCCTGGCTCCGCGACGTGACCTTTGGGCATCGGGCCGCCTTTCAATCCAACCAGGTTGACCGTTGGCGTGGTTGGAACTCCACCGTGCTGCGTCATGAAAACAGCCCGGAGCATTACCTCGATATCGAGTATCTCGATCAGTACGGCCTGACGTTGCAAACCGTCCCCCGCCTGCGGCGCGAGTACCTGCGCGCCATGATCATCGCCAAGCACGAGCATCCCGAGAAAATGGAGCCGTATGATCCCGCCCGCGATCCGGCTCGAACTCATGAATGGCCTGGCTTCGTACTACACACCGCCGCCGAGCATTATGCCAAGCTGCAAGCCGCGTTCTTCCAGGTCCGCATTCTGGAGCGGCTGAAGGATCCGGCCCGTGCTCACCAATTAGAGCAGGCGCGTGCTATTGCCATATACCACCTCGGCTGCCTGAGTCACTTCGTCGCCGATATGGCCCAACCATTGCACACTACCAAGCACTACGATGGTTGGATCGGAGATAATCCCGCAAACTATAAATGGCGCGACCGCTTTCACGCTTACATCGATCAGGGTTTTGTCGATCGGCACGAGCTTGGTCTGACGCATCTACGTTCGTGCGTAAAACCCACGTACACAGTCAATCCCGCCGATCCATGGGAGGACCTGATTGCACATCTGGCTCGTTCACACGCCTGCCTGGAACAGCTCTATACCCTGGAACGTGATGGCCGACTCGACAGCCCCGCTGGTGAAGAATTGATCCTGGAACGGCTAGGCGACGCTACCTCCATGATGACAACTTTGATCTGGGCAGCGTACACCAGCGCTGAACCAGACGAGGAGCAGGTAGCGTCCTGGGTCAGATACAACGGATTCAATCCCGAGCAACTGCCAACCAGTACTCAGAGAGCATTGCCCCCAGCGACGCCATAATCTCCGGATTAATACTCCAGCCGGGCGAAGTGTCGGCGTCCGATCCACATCGCCGCCGCCGCCGTCAGCAGGCTGAATATCATCAATCCGCCGGCGACGCGCCAACTGTGCGCCGTCAGAGTGACCAGTGGATCCACGTCGGAGCTGGCGCGCTGCAGCTCGTTCAGCCCGAGCATGGCGACGCCGGCCATCAGGATCGCCACGAAGAGCATGCTCGCGATCAGATTCAAAGTGCCCCCAAAGCCAGCCGCGATACGGGCGGGATTCGTCTGTCCCAGTACAGGAAAGCGTGCCCCGAGGCCCACGCTCAAGCCGGACAGCCCGACGCATACCGCGAAGCAAAGCAGCATGTTCACCTGGGCCCAGGCCCACGGCAGTTCCAGCATGGTGACAGCCAGTGCCATGACGCTCACGCCGGACAGACTGGTAACTGTCATGGCGAAGAGAAACTTGAGCACCAGCAGCGTCCCGCGCGACATGGGCAACAGCCCCAGCAACCACAATTGCTGGCTCTCGAGTGATAGCAGCGGGTAGACAAAGCGGCTGGTGAACGTCGCCAGGATCAGACTGATCGTGGTCAGATTCAGGAAGGCGATCAGACCTTTCATCTGGGCACTATCCAGGTCCACCGGCAACCGTTTGAGGTTCAGGGCATAAATCACCAGTAAGCCCAGCATGATGACCATTTGCGTCCATTGCGTGGCATCGCGCGTAAAGCCGCGCAGATCCTTGAGCATCACCAGCCGCAAGCGTCTGGGCAGGTAAAAGAATAAAGCATCACACGACATAGCGGTAAACCAGCCTCGACGAATGCCGGAGCGCTGCCGGCCCTGACGTGCCCGACTGTAAGCCCGCGCCCACGTGCGCCCCATGATGTTGATCGCCAGCCACGACAGGAAGGCGGCGTTCCCCAGCACTACCAGCAGGTAAACCAGGCTGTCACCAACGCGCTGTTCGATCGCCGCTACAATCCCTTCCGCCGTCCAGGTGCTCGGCAGCAGCTTGTGCTTGGCAATCCCCATTTCCTTGAACAACAGCCGTAGCCATTCCTCTGTTTCCATGGCGGCGTTTGATACATTCCAGGCAAAGTAGCCCCCCACCAGCAACACACCCACGCCCAGCCACGCCAGCAAGACCAGCGGTCGGCGGGGCAGCCACATGGCTATCGCCCAGGCCGCGATCAGGCCCAGCGTGGCGGGTATCAGCACGAATCCCAGAAAGTGCCCGATGAACAGCGGGTAATAGTACCATTGCACGGTCGTGTTGCGGGCCACCGCCAACATCAACGGCACGCCCAGCAACATGAATGACCAGCTTGATAACAGCATGCCTTCCAGCCACTTCACACATAGCACCTGACGTGGATGCACCGGCATGACCAGCAAATGGGCGGCTTCTTCCCGCCCAAACAAGCTACCGAAGGCCAGAATGGCATTCGAGAAGGCCAGCATGATCGCCAGCACCAGGAAGAAATGCACGAAAATGTGCTTATTGGCGACGACCGCGATCAACTCCCAGCGGCCGACCTGGTAGAAAACCATCTCCAGCAGGAAATATAACGCCGCCCAGATCAGCACCATCAGCACGACAATTGTAAATGTCCGTACCGGCGTCTGAGTAATCTGCTGATCGAGGGCGTTACGGAGCTGACGGGTGCGACAGCGCGCCAGTATCAATGCATCGAAATGCATCGATTGCCGACTCACTTTCTCATCAGGATTGAACACACCCGCCTCCAGGCGTCCCGACTGGCGCGGTCACACTATTCACTGCTGGTGCGAGAATCCTTTCTCGCACCCACATTCGCGGGAATCCTCTCCCGCGAACGGGGCAGGATAGAAATCCTGCTTCGACGGGGCCGAGATGGGAATCTCGGCCCAGCGGTCGCCGCCTCCAGGCGTCCCGACTGGCGCGGTCACATTATTCGCCCGGCTCGGCCACGCCGCTGGTGTCTGTCAGGTGCAGAAATACATCTTCGAGTCGGCCATCCACCGCCGCCGTCCGACGTAGCTCAGCCAGTGTGCCCAGGGCCACCAGCCAACCGCGATTGATGATGCCGATGCGATCGGCCACTTGTTCGGCGACGTCCAGCGTGTGGGTGCTCATGAACACTGTCCCGCCCCGGGCGGCAAGCTCCCGTAATATGGTCTTGGTCACACGGATCATGCGCGGATCCAAACCAACCATCGGCTCATCCACAATCAACAGTCGTGGCGAGTGGATCAAAGCCGCCGCCAGGGCTATTTTCTGCTTCATCCCGTGGCTATAAGTCTCGGAAAGCTGTTCGAGGAATCCATCCATCGCCAGGTTTTCCTTGAGCCAGCCCAGCCGCTCCCTGGCCACCTCCGGCGGTACGCCATACATCTCGCACGTAAACTCGATGAATTCGCGCCCCGTCAGCTTGTCATAGATGAAGGGTTGGTCAGGTACGTAGGCCACATGCTGCTTGGCCCGCCGACCGTGGCGGGTCATATCGTGGCCGCAGACCTCGACGCTGCCGCTATCAGGTCGCAACAGCCCGGTGGCAATCTTCAAGGTCGTGGTCTTGCCCGCCCCATTCGGCCCCAGAAACGCGAACACCTCACCAGCGCGCAGTTCGAGTGAGAGATCTATCACCGCACGCTTGCTGCCGAACCATTTTGAGACGCGCTTCAGACGCACGGTGACATCACGTTGCTCATCCGCATCCGGCGGATCGCCGACCGCATGGTTCCGTGGAACTTCGCTTGGCATGTTCTATTCTTCGTCCTCTTGCTGGTTTAGATACGGCGGCCATTGCTTGGCGTTCTTGTAAGCCTCCCCGTCGAAGGATTCAGCCCGCAGGATCAACTTCCCCAGAATGGGCAGTTCCAGTTCCTGCCGCAGGACGTTGCCGTCGGAAGCCACCCAGGCTTTCGTTCGGGGGGCCTCGACGATGTACGCTTCAATCATCTGACCGGCCTGCTGAATCTGTTCCTTCCCGGTCACCCGGACGATGATCGGCTCGGCGAGCATACTCTGATCCTTGAGACCCGGCAGGATGTGAGCCAGTGGATCCAGAATGTTCAGACGCCAGGTGCGGCCCACGTAAAGCCCCGGCAACCTGGCAAATGGCCGGAAGACATCACCCAGTGCCCGCGTCGCCTCCGCCGGTAAAACGAAAGTGCCACCCGGCTGATAGCCCACCTTCCAACTGCACGCGAACTCGTCCGGCGGCATGAACTCGCCCCGTAGGCGTATCGACGTCGGCAGTCCCCGCAAGGTCAGGACCAACTCGCTCAGCATGCCATCTTCCTGGCGGTAGCGCAAGCGGGTATCGATGCGCACCTCGGGAGTCGCGATCCCATTCGGCAACATCACAGGCCTAAGTAGCGTACAGGAATTAACTTCCAGAAATAGCCCCTGCGTCTCGCTGATGGTCCAGTTACGCCCGACTACCCGCCCTTCATCATCGAAGATACCAAGCTGAGCCTGCTGTTTCAGGCCGATCGCGGGACTGTCCGCCACCAGCAGCGGGGGGTCGCCAGTGAGCCAGGTCGGCAGAATATCACGTATAAACAGTAGCGCGTTCGCACTGAGCATGAAAGTCAGGCAGGTTATACCAATCCAGCGGTTCAACATGGAGCCCACTCTCGTGGTAAGTCCCAATATCCAACTGATTCTAGAAAGCACCGACTGTCAAGGTCAAACCACGATCATAATCACAGGGATAAAATACTGGTGACAAATTCATACATTTATAGGCAAGGCCGCGCCATCCCAAATCAGAGCCCAACGTGCCAGCGAGGGATAATGCTCCACCCCCATATCCGATCGCGTAGCACCAGCAAGCACCCAAAATCAGAGCCCGACGCGCAAGCGAGGGTTAACTACACTTACCACAAAGTCAGCCTTAACCCTTGCTTACACTGCGGGCTCTGATCTGAAGTTCGGGCTCTGATTGTCGGGGAGGCGTTAACCCTTGCTTGCGCTTCGGGCTCGGTTTGGGACCCGCTCGCTGGCGCTCGGGGCTCGGATTGGGGGCGCTGGCTGGCGCTGCGCGTTCGGATATTGAGGGGTGTGGCGTTAACCCTTGCTTGCACTGCGGGCTCGGATCCTGGGATCCTCGGACCATTGGATCCTTGGATCCTGGCCCCAATTGGGCATCGGCGTGGTTTTTAGATACGCTATGCGCGATAGCTCAGCCGTGGCTGATATTCACGCGACACTGGAGTTTCTGATATGTCTCGAAGCGTCAGATTGATTCTGCTGATAGCGTTGATATTTGTCCCCGTGGCTGGGGCGCATGATGTTGGGCAACATGCCGCCGTTGTTATTGATACCGACATGGGGATTGACGACGCCGTTACGATGGCATTGGCGTTACAGAATCCACGGGTGGAGATTGTCGCCGTTGTAGCTTGTGAGGGTGTTGCCAGTCCCGCGGCCGGGGTAGAGAGCCTGGCGCGGATGCTGGACAGGTTCAATCGGCGGGATATCCCTTTGTACGCGCCCGTCGTCGTTGACGATAGAAAAGCTCCCCCACCTTTCCGCGGCTTTGCTGAGAATGCGGTCCGCAAAGCTTTGCCGAATGAGGTCAAATATGAGGCCCACACGTTTTCGCCGGCGGCTTATAAAGCTGATGGGCGTAAGACGGTCGTGCTGGTGCTCGGGCCGCTGACCAACCTCGCCGCCGCCCTTCGACAAGAGCCCGATCTCAAGGATTCAATCGAGCGGATCATCGTCGCCGGCGAACCGGACCCGGCCACAAGCTGGAACGCCGGGTTTGATCCACAAGCGGTGCAGTCCGTGCAGGCCGCGGGTATCCCGCTGACCTTTATCGCCCCCGGCCCCGGCGGCCGCAAACCCGCCACCTGGTATACTGACGGTTTAAGCGGCACCCAGAATACCTCTCTCGCGGAGGCATTTTTCAATCAACTGCTCGGCGATAGCCAGGTCCACCAGCATTATTTCGCACAGTTTGAAAGCTTCCATGACGAACTCGCCTTCCTTTATCTGCAAGATGCCAGCCTGTTTTCCCAAACCGAGGCGGACGGCCAGATCCTGATGCCCACCAACTGGCAAGCCACCGTGCATCTGTTCACGCAGTTGATCAGCACCGGCCGCCAGTACAAACACCGCGTGGTTTTCGCCGTTCGCCCATTTCCGGACAACATCTTTCAACCTGACGTGCGCGCGCGTAAGGAACAGATCATCACGAAAAACGGTGCTGACGAGTGGTTCGCCCAACTGCTGCTCAACGAATTGCACGATCACCTGGGGGCTTACTCGATCATCGGCGTCAAGATGGGCCTGCGCGGGGCCGAGCTGCTCAACGCGCCGCAGCACACCATGCTAATAGTATCTCACACACCCGCCGAGCCACCGGTCAGTTGTTTCAACGACGGCTTGCTGGTCTCCACTGGCTGCACGCCCGGCCGGGGCCTGTTCAAGCACGAACCCGGCCCCCCCGGTACCGTGCAGGCGGATTTTGTCTACAACGGCAAACGCATCACGCTGCGTTTGAAAAGCGACTACCGCGAAAAGATCAAGAGCGAAATTCAGAAACTGCGGCGGCAATACAGCTTGTCCGACCACGAATATTGGCATGGCGTTCGCCAGTTCGGCCTGGATATCTGGGAAAACTGGCACCGTCGCGACATTTTTGAGCTGGTTGAGTAGTGCCCGCACCAGATTGCCTCGGTTGATCTCCATCTATTAGCCGGTCATGGCGGTTGGCGCCACCCACCGAAACCGCGATTCTATACACGATAGATATATGGAGACTCTCTGTGTTTACTCCCGCGCGCCTTGATGTCGTTCCTGCCCTGCTAATCCTGTGTCTGGGTGCCGCCCCGAACTTCGCCGGCACGCATCCGACCTTGCTCTTAACGCCTGATGACCTGCCACGCCTGCGGCATGCCTGCGGTATCGCGGGATATGCCGAGCAAGCGGATCCACCCGGTCGGGCCGGCCGACGCGCGCGTGAGTTCCAGACCTTGCGCAGTCATTTTGCCGCACGGGTTGATCCCGAACTGCTCCCTGGCGAGCTATCAGCAGCCGCTTTTCTACATTTGATCGATCCCGACGATCCGCTCGACAGGCAGCGCATGTCTTTGATCAACAGTGCCCTGCGCGAACCACTCTGGGCCACTTCCGACGCCTTTGAGCGACTATTGGCCCTGGACTGGTGTTGGACCGCACTTGAGCCGGAGGCCCGCCGGGAATTCATCCTGACCATGCGCAAACGTGCCGTGCTACTGACACCGGCCGACAGCCCACTCGATCATCGCGTTTTTCGCGACAAGCTGTTGACGCTGGCATTCGCGGTGGCGATCGACAAGCAGGATGATCCCAGTCCGTCCTGGGCCCACTTGCGCGCGTGTATACTCACCGCGGCTCGTGAATATTTTGATGCGACTTTTCCGACCTTTATCCGTTGGCGCGGCTTGTCGCCGACCAGTCCCTCTCAGGGACCCTGGGAAGAACGCGACACTGCCCTGGCCCTTGAATTGGCTTCCCGGCTGCTGGAGCGCGACATCTGGGACGCACACCGCGACACGGTCGGACGCTGGCTCGAACACTACATATTCGCCTCGCTGTCGCATCCCGCCCTGCAGCACCACTTCATCCGCGACGACAGCTCACACGCCGCTCTCTCACCGGCCGCCGATTGGGACGAGATGCTACCGTTGACGGCCCATCTAATCGCCGTCCGCACTCGCGATCCAGCGGCCGCGTTCATTGCCAGTCGCGTCGAGCAGCGGCTGCGTGGTCCGGCGGCCGAGCCGCTGGCGCTGGCCTGGCAATGGATCCCGATCGCTTTCGATACGGCGGGAATCCCGTGCTGTGACTTCGCGCGCCTACCGGTCGCCCGTAATTTTCAGGGAGCCGTTGTCTTTCGCGGGCGACACGGATCAATGGAAACCGCCATCTGGATCGAGGCGGGGCAGCCGTATCTGCGCCGTGGGCAACACTTTGACGCCGGTCATTTTCTAATCTGTGCCGGCGGTCAGCTCACGGTCGGATCCGGTGAAGATATTGCCTACGAAGCGATCCCAACCAAGCGCGGTACGCAGCATTTGGGCAACCGTGCGGATCCATTTGATTTCGAACAGTACTTCTCGGCCTCAATCGCCCACAACTGTCTGCTGCTCCACGATCCCGTGCGGGTCCCCCGCTGGCATGGCCAGCGTTACGAACCCGCCGGCGGCCAACGTACCATCGAGGGTACCTGCACCGAGTTCCAGGGCGATCTGGACGGCCACCCCCGCCAGACGGCCCGCCAACTGGCCTATGGCACGCAGGAGAATAATGCATATCTCGCGCTCGATCTCCAGCCGGCTTACGACTCCCGAGTGGTGAGTTCCTATACGCGCGAGTTCATTTTTGTGCATGGCCGGATCCTGCTGGTTCTGGACCGGGTCGCCACGCCACGCGCGCGTACCGAGCTCGTCTGGGTGCTGAACCTGCCGGCGCCACCCACGGTCGCCGGTCATCAGTTGGCTGATGAGAATCGCGTCGCCGGCGGTGATAAGAACGCGGGCATCTGGCGTTACGACAGTTCGCCCTGGCTACACTGGATTAATCGCGATGGCGGCCTCTGGATGAAGAGCCTGCTACCTGAGCTCGGTTCCCTGCACGTCGTGGGCGGTCCCGCCACTAAATCCGTCATCACCGACGGTCCGCACGTTGGCTTGACATACGTCGGCGGCCAGCCGGATGGCTATGAGTATCGTGTCCGGCCCGTGGGCCGGAACAAACCCGAAAATGCCTGGTACCGTTTGGGGGCCCCCACCATGCTCGGTTCCTGTTTCGGCCAGACACCCAACTGGGGCCGTCTTGAGCTTGAGCCGGGACAGCCCGGCCGGCAACATCTTTTTGTAGTCGCTTTGGTAATCGATAGTAACGCTGAAACCGCGCCCCCCGTGGCTACGGTAAACCTGGCAGGTCCCTCCGCGGAAATCAATCTCACCGTCGGCAATGAGCAGATCAAGTTTACCCTCCCACCCGGCAACCGACTGGGAGGTTTTGTGGAAAGCACGCGTCCCGACAGTGTTCCCTGGGTATTGCCAACCAGGATCGAATCAGATGGCCCCTTACTCACGCAATAATGCGCGCCTACCACTATTTGGTCCGCTCGGTTACCCACCAATCCCCATATTTTTACCAATTCCTGTTGGCTGGCTGAAATATCTTCCCGGTCTCGCGTTCTAAACCTCATGAAACTCGACGTTTACCACTCAGGCGCAAAAAGAACGCGAAAACGGCACTCCTGGCATGCCAATTGGTTATTAAAACTCTGGCCACTGGCTAGTAACTGGGAGCCTGACAAGCCAACGGCTGCATCAACCCAAAAGCAATTGGGCTGGAGCGTTCGGGCACGCGGTTAATGAGCCGCGTGCCCAATAAGCCAGGGACCTCGTCGGCTGTATGATTTGGAGCCCGGCAGTCGCCGATTGAGGTCCCGGCTTTTTTTATACACTTTCCCTCATTTACGTGCCAACGGACCGCGCCGGTTGACCACGGCACACTCCCCACTCAGAATGCCTCAATCTCTGGCTGAAAACGTAGGCGAATAAGCGCTTTTCGGAAATACATATTTGATCAGCGGCGGAGGCCCGCGTGTGGAACGATTGCTGCCCTACCTATTAATAATGCGACCGGCCCAGTGGTCGAAGAACGTATTCGTCTTCGCCGGGCTGATTTTCGGGCGCCGATTGACGGATCCGCACAGCGTCCTGTTGGCGGTGCTAGCCTTTATTTGCTTTTCACTGCTGAGCAGTTGTGTATACATCATTAACGATATTCATGACCGGAATGAGGATCAAAGTCACCCACGTAAATGCAAGCGGCCCCTGGCCGCCGGCCTGATCGGTGTCCGTTCGGCCTTATTTCAGGCCGTGGCTGTTCTGGTAATTGGCTTGGTGGGCGCCTGGTTCCTGCATCCCGCCTTCTGCCTGGTCGGTCTGCTCTATCTTCTGCTCCAGACCGCCTATACGTTCGCCCTCAAACACGTTGTGCTCCTGGACGTGGTGTGTATCGGGATTGGATTTGTCCTGCGAGCGGTGGCCGGCGCCGTGGTGATTAAGGTCGATATCTCACCCTGGCTGGTGGTTTGCACCTTTACCCTCTGCTTATTCATGGGCTTCAGCAAACGCCGTTGTGAAATCACCGCCCTTACCCTCAACGGCAACAATGATGCCGGTTCACACCGCCGTACGCTCTCGTTGTATACCAGCGACCTGCTCAACCATTTCACCACACTGACGGCCGGCGTGGCCATCGTCAGTTTCCTGCTCTATGCGACTGACGATCGTACCGTGCGCGAGTTTGAAACGAACTACCTGGTATACACGTTGCCGCTGGTAATCTACGCGGTGTTCCGCTTCATGTATCTCGTGGAACATGGCCTGGTCGATGGACCCACGGATGTGATGACCCGCGACAAGTCATTCCAGGCCGCTCTACTGCTCTGGACAATCGCCGCGATTGTGATTGTTTATCGTGGACCTGAGCTGGGTGAGTGGCTCAAGGAGTACCTGAGCCAACCCACTTGAACATTACCACCACCAGTGCTCAAGTGGACATGAAACGGCCAACATCCACGGCGAAGTCACGCGCCGCCTGACCGATGCAGGCCTGCCAGTCATCGCCGTACTGGGCCTGGTATTCTTCCTTCTCAAAAGCGTAGATCACCGAGCGGGAAGCATTGATAACCGCCCCGGTACCTCCTGGTAAAAAGCATGGACGACAGCGCTCGGCATCCGCGCCCTGGGCGCCATATCCCGGCACCAGAAAGGGGGTCTGTGGCATTGCGGCGCGCAAGGCCGCGGTGCTCTCGGCGTCCTTGGGGGCTACCACGGCGCCAACGCATGACAGCCCCCGCCGCCCCACCAGCCCGGGACCGGCACCCCAGGCTCTCACAAGCTGAGCCATATGCTGATAGAAATGGACCGGCTCACCGAATTCATGGATCAGATCCGCGCCCGGATCTGAAGGACGTACCAGCACAAAGACACCGCGCCCCGTCGCCTGGGCCACCTCGATGAAGGGCCGGACCGCGTTTTCACCCAGGTAACCCGCCAGAGTGACCGCGTCCGGCACACAAATGGGATTACTATCCGCCCACTCGGGCGTGTCCAGATGCCCGCGAGCATAAAGCCGTGCGGTTGAGCCGATGTCGCCGCGTTTAACATCACCGATCACGAGCAGGCCGCGCTCGTGTGCATGGGCTACCAGCCAGTAATATGCGGACACCCCCGCCGCGCCAAAAGCCTCAAAAAAAGCGGAGTTGATTTTTACCGCCGGCACCTCTGGCGCTACTGCCTCCACCACCGCTCCACAAAAGCTCTCAATGGCTTCAACCGCGGCCGTCCTGGTCAGCTCCTGGGGTTGCATCCCGCGGGGGAGCCGCTCGAGCACGGGATCGATACCGACAATTGCTGGCGTGTTCCGCTGATCCATGGCCGCCATTAACCGATCAGCGAAATGCTCATTCACGTTCGTCCTCCCAGCACCACCTCACTTCAGGCAACTCCGTCGGTGGCATTCTCTAAATACATTCACGGAACCACCACCAATCCATACAAACAGACCTGCTGGCAGTGATGCTGGATCCTGACACGATGGCCTAAATCAGCACTATCTGGTAATGATCCGTGGCCGGCCTGCTGTTCCATGGGCCTCCCGCAAAGGCCCCGCGGACGGAACACGCCGCAAAGAACTGCCCAGTTCACAGTTAGAGCGATCAGCCGCGTTAGTGCGCCTGATACACGAATCAGTCCGCGCATGTGTAAATATTCGTTGCGCGCCTCCAGGCCGGCAGTTGCCGGTTGTGGGTGGGCGGTTGTGGTGCTAGAGCGGATCGTCACGCGGACCGAACAGATTGACGGGTGGTTCGTCATCCTCATCATCTGTAAAGCGATCTTCATCCCTGTCGGGAGAAGCTAGAGTGGGCGTGTCCTCGTGGTCGTCCGATAGCTCGTCGTCTAAGTCGTCTTCTTCTGTTTCACTGTCGTACAGCGGGGTCTCGCGCTTGTCAGCCTCATAGAATGGACCCGACACGGGCGGAGTCGCCGTACTCGTGTTTTCATCGGGCTCAAAGATCGTTGGTTCAACTTTCTCAACCGCGGCCGCTGGAGATTGCCTGATTGGTGTCGGCGTGGATTCGACATCAACCACCGTGACGGGGGTATATACCGACTCCTCAATCGGCGGGGTGACGATCACCGGCTCAACGATTGCCGGGCGCACCTTGGGTGTTTTTTTCGGTTTAGCTACTGCCCGTTTCTTTGGTGTCTTCTTCGGTTTGACCGGCGTCTTGGCAACCTTTTTCTTGGCTACCTTCTTCTTGGCAACCTTCTTCTTGGCAACCTTCTTCTTGACTACCTTCTTCTTGACTACCTTTTTCTTGGCAACTTTTTTCTTGGCAACCTTCTTCTTGGCGATCTTCTTCTTGGTCACCCTCTTCTTGGCGACCTTCTTCTTAGCAACCTTTGACTTGCTCGCCTTCTTAGTCTTCTTTGCAGATTTGATCTTTTTCTTCGCCATGGCGCACCCTCGTTCGAAGTTATCTAGAGATCAATTCCGAGTTGAGAATATCTGAGCCGATCCCATCGTCCTTGATACACTGTTGAGCCCCCCGCGGCTCTGATTTCACACATAACTCACACAACCTGATTTCTGGGAGTGATTATGTAATATACCTGGCACTCTCCATCCAGGAATCCCATGTCTGATCTGTATGTTACTTTTATCGCCCCCCGGCCATGGATAACCTGATCCGATTCCACTCCTTACCTGATAACCAGCCACCTGTTGATCGTTCAGATTCGCGTAGCACATCGCATGCGCTCCCGATAGACCTGTTGGCGGAAATTATGCGCCACCGAACTGTGTGCCACAACCATTAACGCCGGCTTACTGTCAATCATTCCGCTTAGTCTTTTCAGCCTACCCGCGTGGCATCGCACCGATGTCTCTCCGGTTCAGCCTGCCACCTCCTTGTTCATCCGGCCATCACCAGCAGCCAATAGCATGGATCTTCTCTTATCCATAACCCTCTGGCGACAGTTATGGCCCATTCCATTCTCCGTGGCCAGTGCTCATAAACAATTCGTACAATCAGAGCCAGCATGTCCGGAACCGGTTCCGGTGGCAAATCTGCGTATCAGGGGTCCATCTCGGCTATGTTGAAAATTTTCAACCTTCGCTCGTTCACTCGTGATTGAACAGCCATATTATCTGCCTCCAGGCTGCCTGTACCAGCATCAAACAATAGATCAATTTGACTCCGCGGAGTGCCTTGACCTGCCGAAGACAAAACTGTACATATTCCGCGCAATTGTGGATAGCACACACAGGAGGAAGCCGATGGGCAAGCACAAGGAAAACGAGTTCAAAGACGACTATGAGGACGCGGATTTCGCCTTCGATGACGACTATGACGAGGATGACGAAGACGATTTAGACGACGACTTCGATGACGACGAAGAAGATGATGATGATGATGATGACGATGACAAGGATTGATTGAAGCGCTAGCATCCTGAACGCAAGAATAAATAAATAAATAAAAGCCGGTCAGTGATTACCTGACCGGCTTTCCTTATTGACAGACATATACCGGATCAGCCGCCAGGTGGAGACTTGCGGCTTGGCGGCGTGGTATTCGCCGGGTAAGCGGCCTGAAGTGATAACATGGCGTACGCCGTCGTCAGTGCCGAGCTGCCTTCCATCCAGCGATCCGCCTCATTTACCCAGCTTCCATCCCGCCGCTGCAACCTGGCAAGTTTCGCGACCAGTTCCTGACGCCAGTAATGTGGCTTACCGGCCTGATCAGAGATTACGGTCTGATTCCACGCAGCCAGAGCCCGCCCGAATGTGTGGTAATAGTAATACAGCCCCTGCTGTGAGTATTGACCGGGCATGTTGGGATTGTGATCGAGTGTCCAATATTTACTGATCCAATTAACCGCCGCCCGCACGCGCGGATCATCCGGCTCCAGCCCGGCATAGAGCATGCTCTTGAAACCGGCGTAAGTCATTGAGCCATAGCAGCGTAGTTCACGCCCACCCGCGACCTCAATCTCACCCGCTTTGCTCTCGCCGTCATTAGCCGGCGTATACACGAAGCCCCCCTGTGCCGATCCCTTCGCGAAGGGCTGATCGTTACTCTCGCCCAGCATCTGGCAGCGTTGAATGAATATCAGGGCTTTCTGATAAGCCGGATCGTCCGGCGGCAGGCCGCTATCGTGGAGGGCATCCAGCATTATCTGCGTGTTGGACAAATCCGGCCGTTTCTGGTTCCCGTAGCCAGCTCCGCCATACCACGGATCATCCTGGGAGTTACCCTCACTCTCATCCCACTGATGCTTCTTCAGAAACTGCTGTAATTCTACGATTTGATCCTGGTATTTTGATTTTCCCAGGACCGCGAACAGCGACAACGCCACACTCGATTCATAATTTTTCAATAATCCCTCGGAGGAGTAGATGCCCCCGTCATCACGCGCGAATTGCCGCACGCGCTCCACCCCCCGTAATACCGCCGGATGCTGGGGGCCCACGGTAGGCTCCAGGGCCAGAGCCTTGAGCACCAGGCAGGTAATGCCCGGGCCGAAGTCCGTATTCCACCCGCCATCCGGCTCCTGGGCGGCCAGCAGGAACCGCGCCCCCTGGGCGGTTAACTCACGTGCCCGCGTGGCCATCTGCTTGTCCGCATGTTGAGTGGCCGGCTGGCTCGCGCTCTGCCGCAATTTAGTGAGTATTTCGCGTTTCAGGGCCTTGGCGTCCTTCGGGGGTGTGACTTCCTGGGAATGAGCGGTCGCTACCAGGAAGATGCTGATCAGCACCAAACATCTTTTCATCACTAACTACCTCCGCGTTCCATTTCCTCGGCCGGCTTTGTCAGCAGCCGCGATCTTACGCGTATCCCAAATCCCGCAATTGATCTTCATTCATGCCGAAATGATGGCCGATTTCGTGCAAAACGGTCACACGAATCTGGCGGAGCAGTTGGGCACGGGTACGACAGACGCGCCGCAGGTTATCTCGAAAGATCAGGATGCGGTCCGGCATGGTGGCATGCACCATCTCGGGACCTTTTTCGGCCAGGGGCCGGCCGATGTACAACCCCAGCAGACAATTAGGCAGGTCATGCTTCTGTTGAAGTTTTGCATCCGGCAGTGGCTGCACTTCAATTAACACATTGTCGAGGAAGTTGTCGAACTCCTCGGGTACTTCGGCGAGAGCCTCCTCCACCACGCGGTCGAACTCTTCATCTGAAATGCGTATCATCATGCCTGGCTATGCCGTGTATCATCAAACGGTCGCGGGTTCGCCCGCGTCACCGGCTTTTGGAGTATAGAACATGAAGCTCTCGCGGCCAATGATTTCCATACATCAACCGACAGTGGTTTGGCTGGGTCTGCTGCTGATCCCGCTGTCCGGCTGTGGTCCCACTTCTTTCCTGATTACGCCCGTGCCAGCCGATCAACGCCTGCAGGAAAACGTGCTGCAGCGCGAAAGCGTCTGGGCCACACAAAAAATCGCCCTGATCGACATATCCGGTATCCTGCGCAACAATCGCGACCAATCCCTGACGGGCGTATCAGGTGAAAATCCCGTAGCGCTCTTCAAGGAGAAGCTGGATCGAGCCGCCCGGGATAAGCGTGTCCGGGCTATCGTCTTGCGGATTAACTCACCCGGCGGCGGAGTTACCGCCAGCGACCTGATGTACACGGAGTTACGGAAGTTTCGTCAACGCACCGGTAAACCGGTCATCGCCTGTTTTCTGGACGTCGCGGCTTCCGGCGGCTATTACCTGGCCTGTGCCGCCGACCGGATTTTCGCCCACCCCACCACCGTTACCGGCAGCATCGGTGTAATTATGCTGGCTCCCGAGTTCAGCGACACCATGCAAAAGATCGGCGTGCGGATGAACGTGATTAAAAGTGGCGCGCTGAAGGACGCGGGCTCATTCTTCCGCACCATGAACGTCGAGGATCGGGCGGTATTCGAGACCATGATCGAACAGATGTATCAGCGCTTCCTGGAAGTGGTTCGTAGCGGTCGTCCGGATATCCCGGCGAATCAGCTCCTCGCGCTAGCTGACGGGCGCGTCTTTCTGGCCCCGGATGCCCTGAAATACAAGCTGGTCGATGAAATCGGGACTCTCGAGGACGCTCTGCTGGCAGCGAAGACCGCCGCCGGTCTGGACGCGGAGAACATCCTGGTTGTTGGCTATTCGCGCCCACTGGCGCATCGCCCCAACATATACGCGCGGGGTGACACGCCCCCCGCACAGGTCAACATGCTGAATATTCAACTACCGGACTGGCTCAGTAATCCGTCGCCCCAGTTCATGTACCTGTGGGCGCCAACATGGTAGCCTGATGCCATGATCGTTATCGTCGATAATTACGATTCGTTCACCTACAACCTCGTGCAGCGCATTGGCGAGCTGGACGCCACACGCGAGATTCAGGTCCATCGCAACGATCAGATAACAGTCGAGCAAATTGATGACCTGCGTCCCGAGTACATCATCATCTCCCCGGGACCTTGCACACCCCGCGAGGGTGGTATCAGCAACGACGTGATCCGCCATTTCGCCGGTCATGTCCCCCTGCTGGGCGTATGCCTGGGCCACCAGTGCATCGGCTATACTTTCGGGGCGAATATCATCCGGGCGGGCCGCCTGATGCACGGCAAGACCAGCTTAATCAGACATGATGAGCGCGGTCTTTTCGCCGGCTTGCCAAATCCCTTCGAGGCCACGCGCTATCATTCACTGATCATTGAGCCGGGGACCTTGCCTGATGAGTTCGAGATCAGTGCCACTTGTGAGGATGATCCCAGCGAAATTATGGCTATTCGTCACCGCGAGCACGCGCTTTATGGCGTCCAGTTTCACCCGGAGAGCTTTCTGACACATGTCGGCCACAAACTGCTTGCCAATTTCCTCGGAATCGGTTAATCGAAGCCCCATGAAGTTTGCCAGATTGGTCATTCTGATACCGCTGCTGGTTATCGGTCTTACTATTGGTTGTGCGCAACAAAAGGCCACCACGATAGCGCCAACCCAGGATGAGTTGCCAACATTCGACCATTCCGAACGCATTACACCGCTCTCGGTTGGCGTCGAAGGGCGAGGTTATGAGCCCCGGGTTCTTCTGGTCCCCACCTTCGAGGAGCCGGAACTAACGCCCGAAGAGTGCGTGGCGCTCGGACTCGAAGCCGAGCCCTACAACTGGCTCGAATTCTACAAACCCCTGCCAGCGGAATATCGCATCCTGGCCGAACTCGGCGGCGTGCGGGCCGGCATCCACGGTCTGGGAAGTGTGGGCTACGCTCATGGTTTCTATGGCCCCATTCAGGCCATCAGTGGCCAGGGCGGGGTTTCGACCGGGGCCTTGAACGAGAATACCGTCCGTTATTACGCCGGCTCACCCATGCGGCCAGTCCAAAGCCAGGGCCCCCGTACCACCGTTGAGGTCGGCGTAAATCCCGCCAGGACGATCTCATCCCATCAAACCCGCGCCGAGCCCTGATAGCATATCAGCCTGTCCACTCGCGCTGAGGCTGGTTATCCAACAATACACGACTATTGGTCTGCCGCCAATCAGCAACCGTAACAGCAACGCCGGCGCACTTTGCTTGACCCGGTCAAGGTAGTACTATTCCCGAACAGTTCAGATTACGCTTGTTTCGAGAGATACCGGTGTCGGAAGACGTTCTGATTGGTCTCGCCAGCATTGTTGTTCTGGGCGTCAGCGCGCAGTGGCTGGCTTCGCGGATCCGCATTCCATCCATCCTGCTACTTCTCACGTTCGGCTTCCTGGCCGGGCCAGTAACACACCTGCTCGACCCTAACGTGCTGCTGGACAAGAAATTACTTTTCCCACTGGTCTCGATCTCCGTCGCTCTGATTCTGTACGAGGGTGGCCTGACGCTGAAGCTTTCAGAGTTGCCCCGGATTGGCGGCGTCGTTCGCAATCTGATCTCGATTGGGGCTCTGGTGACCTGGGTCATCAGCGGAGTCTCGGCCCATTTCCTCTTTGGCCTCAGTCCAGGCGTGGCGACGCTGTTGGGGGCCGTGCTGGTGGTAACCGGGCCAACCGTGATAGGCCCCCTACTGAGACACATCCGCCCCACCGGTCCCGTCGAGCCGGCGCTCAAATGGGAGGGGATCATCATTGATCCCATCGGGGCTGTGCTGGCGGTATTGGTGTATGAAGTAATCACTATCACCGGCGACCAGAGTGCCACTACACACGTCATTTGGGGCCTGACCAAGACCATTTTGTTAGGGGGCGGACTGGGCCTGATTGCAGCCATGCTGCTGACCTTCCTGCTGCATCGCTATTGGATTCCCGATTTCCTCCAGAACGCCGTCTCGTTAATGCTGGTTGTGACGGTCTTCACTCTGGCCAATCATGGGCAGAGGGAATCGGGCCTGCTGGCGGTCACGGTGATGGGTATAACGCTGGCTAACCAGAAGCTGGCCAACGTTCGGCACATCGTGGAGTTCAAGGAGAATCTGCGCGTCTTGCTCTTATCGGCACTCTTCATCGTGCTGGCGGCCCGTCTGGAATTGCGTGACGTCACCGCCGTGCTGCTGCCAGGCATTCTCTTTGTTCTTATTCTGGTCCTGGTAGCGCGGCCATTGGCGGTTTATTTTTCAACCATCGGCGCCAAGCTCAGCGTCAAGGAGCGACTTTTCCTGGCGTGGATGGCACCCCGTGGCATCGTGGCCGCCGCGGTTGCCTCTCTGTTTGCCCTGTACCTGGAGAAGCAGTCCGGATTCGAGGAAGCCCGCCTGCTGGTTCCCATCACGTTCCTGGTGATTATTGGCACGGTAGCCATCTATGGCCTCACTTCGCCGCTTGTCGCTCGCTGGCTGGGAGTAGCCGATCCAAATCCGCAAGGTGTTCTACTGACCGGCGCCCACGGCTGGGCCCGATCACTGGCAGCCACACTGCAATCCAAGGGCTTCGCGGTGCTACTGGTCGACAGTAATCGCGCCAACATCGCCGCCGCCCGCATGGAAGGCTTAACGACCTACAGCGGTAGCGTCCTGGCCGAGTACGCCGTCGATGAAATGAGCCTGGGTGGCATCGGTCGCCTGCTGGCTGTTACACCCAATGACTGGGTCAATGTCCTGGCCGTGCAACGCTTTACGCGCCATTTCGGTCACGCCAGTTGTTATCAACTAGCCCCCCACGATGAACCGCACGGCCAGCAACACCGGCACAAACACATGCACGGTCGCTGGCTCTTCGGCGAGAAGCAGACGTTTACGACCTTGACGCGGCGTTTTGCCGATGGCGCGCGGTTCAAGGCCACGCCCCTGACCGAGTCGTTCGATTATGACGCCTTCTGTGAACTCTACGGCGACACAGCCATCCCGCTCATGGTAATCACCAATAACGGCCGGCTGCGGATATTGACCGCCGATGAGCAGCCCAAGCCAGTTCCCGGACAAACCCTGATCAGCCTGGCTATCGAAGGGCCAGGAGACAAACAGAAAGAACCAGGCGGTAAGGACGAGCAGTAGCCGGCAGTGTCGCGGTGAGTAGTCCATGCATCCTGTCATATTGATCACGACGGTTTTCCAATGGAACAACGGCTCCCCCGGTGCGGAGTTGTCCGCCGACTATTTCGGAACCGTGGCGGAGACCTCACTTCCACTGCCGGCCGGGAGCTATCAGCTCTGGTCCACATCCGACGACGGCATCCGCATCTGGCTCGATGGCCAGCTCGTGATCGAAGACTGGACTCACCATGCGCCCCACGAGCACTCGGCAACTGTCAACCTTGAAAAAGGCGTGCACTCATTCCGGATCGAGCACTTTGAGATTACCGGCCATGCACAACTCGGCTTTCGTATCATGCATTGAAGCGTGAGATTATCATCGACAACTGTTATCCATGCTTGGAGATCAAGATTGTCGCATATATATCGCACCCAACGCTTCTGACACTATTCGTTAACGACGCTTACAGGGGGGCTGACCACGCTTTCACACATGTAATTCCGGTTGCAAGCCACTTACTATAGGACGGATACGCTGATCCACTTCTCTCGAAACCAGGAGGCAGCCTATGCGATCCTCGCGCGCCATTCACCGATACTGTATTGGGCCACCATATTCATATTTTTAGGCCATTTTTTGACCAGGAACAATAGTATGACAGCCAGTGGGGTGCTGCAAGAAGATTTGCGCGAGCGACTGCGCTCAGTCTTCGTAGCCGCCAAACTACCAACCAGCCCGAATCTGGCGGCCCGGATCCTGTCGTTGATTTATGATACAAACTCAGGCGCGGTGGACTTCGGGGAGGCAATCCAAACCGATATCAATCTGACTACACGTCTGCTGAGAGCCGCCAATTCCCCACTCTTTGCGCAACAGAGAGCGGTATCCACCGTCGAGCGGGCCGTTACCGTTCTGGGACTGAATCGCATCAAGTCACTTGCACTGGGATTCCAATTAGTCTCACACCTGGACCATCTGGGTAGTACGCCCTTTGACCTCAAACAATTCTGGCAGCATGTGATACTTAGGGCCTGCCTGGCGCGTGTCATTGCGGAACAGGTGGTCCCTGAATACAAAGAGGAGGCTTTTCTGGTTGGTCTGTTACAGGATGCGGGGATCCTGCTGTTAACCCAGATGTTGGGCTTCGGTTACGCGCACTTATATCAACCGACGGAGATTTCACCCGGAGCGTTCTGGGCTCTGGAGAAGAAAGCGGCCCCATACACCCATGTCGACGCGATCGTCGCCATGGCGGCGGAATGGAACCTGCCCCTGTCACTCAGCATACCGCTTGAGCGTCACCACACTCCAATTCAAGTGTATGAGCTGGCCTCGGATATAGACCGCTTGAGTGCCGTGGGATATGTTGCCGGAAACCTGCAGTTTGTCTCCGATGTAGCCATTGACTTGCCGGAACAATCATTACGAGATTATGCCCTGGCGGCCCTGGGTTTGGACGAATCCGCGTGGGAGGTCGTCATGTCCAGAGCAGCCCGGGAGTATGAACAGGTGTGCCAGATCTGCGGGGATGTGCTGCCCGAGGATCTAAATCCGGTGGACCTGTTGAATGAAGCTAATCGGCAACTTCTACTGGAGGTTGATAAGGCTGACCAGCGCATTTATGACGCTCAAGCCGAGTGGGAAACCATCCAATCCGAGCGGCACCGATTACAGAACGCCCTGCGTGATTATCGTGAGCGGGCCGCGATAGATCCCCTGACCGGTTTGCTCAATCGCGGCGCCTTATGCGAGGTCGCCGCTCAGATCGTCAGGCAGAATATAGATTGCCACATTCCGGTCGCCATATATTTTCTCGACATTGATAACTTTAAAGCCCTGAACGACACTCACGGGCACACGGTGGGCGATGTTGTGCTCCGTACTATCGCCAACGTCGTGCAACAAACCGTTCAGGGCATCGCCAGTGTCGGCCGCTATGGTGGTGAGGAATTTATCGTCGTCGCCAGCAACTTGAGTGTCACCAAAGCGCGCGAACTGGCCGAACACCTGGTACAACGCGTCCGCGCTATTGATACCCGCGAACTCGGACTAATCGGCCAAATAACCTGCAGTATTGGTGCGTTCTGGAGCAAAAAGCTGCCCGTCAGCTCGGTCGTGGAGTTGTTTGGGGCCGCCGATCAACTGATGTACCAGGCTAAACGCACAGGCAAGGATCGCTGCTGCTTTGAACTCCTGTCTCGTCAGGATGAAGATCTAATTACTGATGAGGAATTTAACCCTGACGTCCCATCAGATTATTCCAAAGAGAATGATTACGAATCTCAATATTCCGTTCAGGAATTGACCGTGCTGGCCAATCAACTCAACGCCAACTTATCGCCGGCAGTGGTCAATGTCCGCAAGGAAAAGCGGCACAGCATGCTCCTCCCTTGTAACTTACATTACTTCGCGGGTGACAAGTCAATCCTGCGGGTGGTTCAAGGGATTGTCCTGAATATCTCCCGGGGTGGTATTGGTGTATTGATTCCTCGTCCACTTGTCCGTGGCGAAGCCGTGGAAGTTGACCTCGACAAAGGCAATTCCAAGCTCTATATCGCCGGTCTGGTTGCATTCTGCCGCCATATTGATCAAGCCGTGCATGAGATTGGCATCCAATTCGTCATGCAATCCACCACGCCGATTCTCTCGTCAGATCCTGTTCAGGCTGCCCATCAGGGCGATTGGATACAAAAACTCATTGACCACAAGCTCAAGTCCCCGAATTAATCCGAATCGTTAGCAGCGTTGTTTACCACGAAGACACTAAGGCACTAAAAATACTCAGAAACGACGCGTAACTTCGGCACGACAGCCACGACATTCAGCTCCGGTGCTTGACAGGGTGAATTCTATTGACCAGGCGAGTCTTCTCGTTACTCCCCCCCCATTTCTTAGTGTCTTTGTGGTGATATCCATCCCGTGATATGCACACTAATCCCTGTTCTCCAGTGCGGTTATGCGCTGTGCAAGCTCAGTCAGCACCTGGCGTAGCTCGGCTACCTCACCATGTAGCTGATCAACCTGCTGGATCACTTGTGTCGATGTCGGCAGGCCCGCCACCGGGGTGGAATCATACGTGTTGTCTGGCAAGGCCGCGGTCTCTGTGGCGGATGCCCAGGCTTGCTCCCCGGCAAGATATAGCTCGTGCGCATAGCGGATGGCCGCTTTACCCGGCATCCTGGGTAGTTGTCGCACCGCCGGCGGATCCAACTGCGACAAACTCTCCAGTACGGCATTGACCGAGTCCACGTTTTCGAAGGGATACATCCGACTGCCGCGCGTGCGTAGTTCTCCCACCGTCTGCGGTCCACGCAATAATAGCTCGGCCATCACCGCCCGCCGTGGTTTATCCCAGCCCAGGCGGTCCTTCACCTCATGTTTGAAACGATCCACGCGTCCGGACATCCCCGCCATTATCCTTGCCACCAAGCCACGTTCGCGCAAGGCGTCCAGCGTGTTCCAGACACGGTCCTCATCGAGCCGCATGACCGGATCGCGGTTGGATTTCTGGTTACACGCCGCCACGATCGCGTTCAGCGTCATGGGATAATAACTGGGTTGTGCCAGTGACTTCTCCAGCAGCACACCCAGGACCCGCCGCTCGAGTTCATTCAGCGCCAGTTGCATCGCCGGTTATCTCCGCCTGCTTCCAACCACATTCACACGCGCGGTCAGGACTCACCGTCGTTGCCAGAATCATTGCTGGTAGTCGCCAGGCCGAGTTCGGTTTTCACCTGTTCGATCAGCACCGGCGTCACGGCCTCGAAAAAGCCGTCAACGAGGGCATCCTGCGTCATGTTCAGACATGTGCCGGTTTCCAGCAATGGCAGGGCCAGCACCCCGATCAACAAGCCGCGCGTCAGTCTCTTTTTCTTCGCAGGCATGGCGGTCCTCGCTTCACAGGCAGACTCGCGCCGGGAATTCGTCCGGCGAATAATTGATTGTACGCCCGCCCGCGTGGCCGTGCGAGTCGTATGATCTCAGTCGAGGTGGTGACCGATCGCTAGGTTGTGTAGCTGGCGCCGCAACCACACGTTTTCTGGGCATTCGGATTGTTAAAGCTGAAGCCGGCGCCCATCAGGCTGTCGTCCTGATAATTGACCTCCGTGCCGTTTAGGTTGCCGACGATGTAGCTCTTTAGATCGCAGACGATGAGAACGCCGTGCGAGTCGAACACTTCGTCGTCGTCGCGTAGTGGAGCATGGGCCTCGTCGCGCAGATCGAGCACGTATTCCAGGCCACTGCACCCGCCGCCCTTTACACCGACGTAGAGATACATCGTGTCGGGATATTCGTTCTTCGCGATGATCGTCTTGATTTGCTCGGCGGCTTTGTCCGACAATCGTACTCCAAGCTCGGCCGTAGCCGGCTTGGCCCTTTCGCGTGCCACCGGCGGCTGGCTGGAATTCTCGGTCTTATCTTTTTGAGGGTCATTAGCCATTGGTGGTCATCTCCATTTTTTTCTGATTCGGCAGGCGGCTCTCAAGTGGCTGGAACCGATTGTTTCTTATCTTTGTGCTTGCTTTGTTTTTCCCGCAGGTCTTGCACCGCGGCGCGGATAGCGTCCTCGGCCAGGACACTGCAATGAATCTTGACTGGCGGCAGCGCCAACTCCTTGACGATGTCTGTATTCTTGATCTCCAGCGCTTCTTCGAGTGGGCGCCCTTTGAGCCACTCGGTTGCCAGCGAGCTCGAAGCAATCGCCGAACCACAACCGAATGTCTTGAATTTGGCATCAATGATGTTGTCGTTCTCGTCCACCTGGATTTGTAGTTTCATCACGTCGCCGCATTCCGGCGCGCCCACAATGCCAGTCCCAACGTCGGGATTATCACGCTCGAGCGAACCGACAT
This sequence comes from Planctomycetota bacterium, assembly GCA_043820985.1. Lineage (GTDB taxonomy): Bacteria > Planctomycetota > Phycisphaerae > UBA1845 > Fen-1342 > JAAYXS01. Next base: position 222 of record JBDRDH010000081.1, on the reverse strand, counting down.
TACGCGGGTTCTTGAAGTGATCGATAATCTTGTCACCGTACGACATTAAACTTCACTCCTGGTCGTCCGCCGCGCCCTAGCGCGTCACCCAGTTGACCTTATCCGGATCGATGCCTTCCCTGGCCATCTCGTATAGTGGGCTCATCTCGCGCAATTTATGGACAGTTATGACGACCTGTGCGATGGTATAGTCAATCTCCTCTTCGGTATTAAACCGGCCGA